>JAPCJO010000029.1:16088-17220 GCA_027886905.1 Nitrososphaerota archaeon | reverse complement strand
TGTAGCCGAGGTCTTTGAGCCTGTCTGTGATCTCGACGGTCTCTTCTTCGGTCAAGCCCTGGGCGTCAGCGACCGTCTCGGTAATCTGCAGCGCCGGGGGGCTCTTCTCCATTGTGCCGCGTCTGCCTATGACCGCCTCCACGATGTCCCCGTCGATGAAAGAAGGTATCTCGATGCCGTGCAGCGCCAGGATGGTCGGCGTGATCTGGATTATGGAGGCAGGCGCGAGCTCCCCGCGACCAACCAGGTCGGGGCCCGCGCAGATTAGCACGCCGTCGGGCTTGTGGTTTCCGGAGTAGACCGGGTGTTCGGTGACCAGTGAGTTGGACGCGAACTCGAAGAAGCGGTGGGCGTCGTAGAGCATCTTCGAGTCGAGGAAGAGGACGTCCGGGCCGTAGATGGCCTGCGCCCCGTGATACATGTCCTCAGTCGCGTGGATCTGGTCGAAGATGCGCTGCCCGGTCTTGGGGTCGGTCAGCTCCGCGAGCTCGGTGACCAGCTGGTGCACGTAGGTCTCGCGCTCGTGGCCTGGTTCGACGATGCCGTGGGGCTCCCGGCCCTTCAGGTTCACGAAGAGTTGGCCGTAGTTCCCGTATGAGTAGGCCTTGGTCTTCTCCCAGTCGACGTCTAAGAACGAAAGGGACATCCTTTCGACCAGGTCTAGCATCCTGGAGCGCTTCGCGTACGCCGTCTCGACGCTCGGGAGGAGGCCGAGCTTCTCGGCGACCTTGAACACGTTGTAGAGGTTGAAACCCCGCTGGAACGCCCAGCGCTTCAGCTGCGTCTTGGCGGTCCGCTTCAGGGCGAGGTGCTTGTTCTTGACCAGCCAGTTGTTGATGTAGACCCCGTAGTAGACAGGCCCGTTCCCGTGGTCTGAAAGGAGGACGACGTTCGGGTGCGAGTCGAACATAGAGATCATCTGGCCCAGGGCCTCGTCGGCGAGCTCGTAGCTCCTGTAGAAGGCCTTCCTCCCCTCCTCGGCGAACTTGGGGTTGTACTTGGGGTGCCCCTCGTCGATGTACTTCCACAGGCAGTGGCTCGCCGAGTCTATCCCGTCGAGGACCGTCATCACAAAGTCGTACCTCCTCTGCTTCATCAGGTACGCGATGACCCGCATCTGGTTTCTCGTGGT
>JAPCJO010000029.1:0-15988 GCA_027886905.1 Nitrososphaerota archaeon | reverse complement strand
CGTACCTCCTCTGCTTCATCAGGTACGCGATGACCCGCATCTGGTTTCTCGTGGTGGTCTCGAGCGCGTCCAACAGGGCGCCCTCCTCGCCCTCAGGCACCAAGCTCACCGGCTTTTGGAAGTCGTCGTCGCCGAACTCCCTCTTGAGGTCCTCGGCCAGCGACTGCGGGTATGTCCAGTCCATCGAGTTGGGGGGAGAGGGGAACCCGGAGAGCATCACGCCGTTGACCTCCTCCGGAGGGTACGTCAGGGGGACGTTGACTACGCAGACGGACTTGCCATTCTCGCTGAGGTGCCCCCAGAGAGAGGGCGCCCTCTTGTCCTTCGCGGTGTAGGGGATGAACTCGTAGCTCTTGCGCGCCCGGTGTGCAAAGTCGTAGATCCCGTGCTTGCCTGGGTTTACGCCCGTGGTTATCGTGGTCCACGCTATCGCGGAGAGGGGCGGGCTCGAGGAGGCGAGCTTGGCGCGGGAGCCCATGTCCATAAGGCGCTTGATATTCGGGAGCTTGCCTTGCTTTATCATCGGGTCGATGATGTCGAAGGTCGCGCCGTCAAGCCCGACGACAAGGGTTGGAGTCTCGTTCGAGCCCGTCATGACATTATCACAGGTTCGGACAAGATTTCTATTCCGCTGGGCTTAAAGGCGGATATAATACTTGTTGCAGGTTTTTGCATTCTTCGTGAGTAATTTAGTGCTTTGTCTACTATTTCTGCAGAGTGCAGAAAGTATGAATTTCAGCACATCTTGAATCGAGGAAGGGCGACACCGCCTCGACCTAAGGTCAACGACGCCGTGCCCGTGCGTCGCGATTCGCGGTGTCAAGCCGCGTCTGTGGAGAGGCTCTTTACGTAGGCGGCCTCGTCGAGCTTGGAGAAGCTCAGGTCGAGCGACTGGCCGGGGCGCATCAACTCCAGCAAGGCCTTCCCGCTGCCTCGCTCCCTCCAGTAGGTCGCCCCAAACCTCGCCGCGAGGGCGTTCCTGAGCTCCAGGGCCCTCACCGCGGCGACGAGGTAAGACGGAGAGTAGAGTATGTAGTCGGGCATCACGTGATGGAGCTTCCAGTAGGCTCCGGGATATCGGACCCCGAGGAAACGCTCGGTCAGGTCCGAGTACAGCTCGTCCAGTGCGTCGAAGGCCAGGCCGTCGTGCCAGTAGCGGAGCTTCAGGGTGGAGTTCGCCGCGTAGAAGGTGGCGAAGAAGAGGCAGTTGAACCTGTAGCGCCGGAGGACGTCGTCCGCGACCTCTTCGGGCAGACCCAACTCCGAGGTCAAGAATGGCTTTTCGTGCATGAGCCCCTCGAAGAAGATCGAGAATATCTCGGCGACGCCGTTGGCCACGGCGTATCTGTCTGAGAAGCTCGCGCGTGGGTCGATGGAGGAGAAGTGGATCGCGTGCCCAAACTCGTGGAAGACGGAGGAGAAGTCCTCGAGGGGGTTCGCCTTCCTGTAGGATATCCTGACGTCCGTGGGGACCTTGATCGCCGAGCAGAAGGCGGAAGCGCTCTTCCCCTTGCGGTCGGCGTCGTCCACGGCGATCCTGGAGGCGTCCAGGCCCAACTGCTTCAGGGTCTTCACAATCTTCGGGATCGGCCTCGCCTTCGTGGGCAGGCGTTCTGAATACCTCCTGAACACCCTGTTCCTGAAGAAGTAGTAGTCGTCGTAGTACTCAGCGGGACGGCCTACTATCTCCGAGGAGTACCCTCTCAGGGATTCTCTGAAGGGTGCCCTGGCGAGCCCTCCCAGGTTCTCGACCATTGAGGTAAGCCTCTCGTAGGAGAGCCCCTCGTGCTCGAGGTAGACAGAGAGCGGGTCGGTCCCGAGCTCCGACAGGAGCGCCCGGTAGGCCTCGAACCTCCGCTGGACGAGGGGAGCGAGGACGGACGACTTTCGGACAAAGTCGTCGAAGATCTCCTTGCGGGCCGCCGAGTCGTCCGTGCTTGCCGCGAACTGCCTCCAAGAGCCCCAGTTCACCGGGACGCCGCCGAACTTGAAATCGCGGGAGACCACCTTGGTGGCCCTCGCCTTGTAGAGCTCGAGGAGCTGCCTGTAGGTCGCGGCCATCCCGACGGTGCCCACGGACAGGAGGAAGAGCCCGCGCGAGGCGCCATCCTCGCGGCCGTGGCTCCGGAGGTAGCGCGTGTAGTGGGCCTTGGTCTTCCCCTCGAGCGAGGCGAGCCTCTTCTTGTCGAACTTCAGCCCGACGAGCTGCCTGAAGTAGAGCAGGTTCTTGGCGGTCTCGATGGACTCGGCCTCCTTCGTCCAGGAGCTGAGGGAGGTGGCGGGCATCGGCGGCTGCGTGTCAAGCGGCGGGGGTAATATGTCTCGGGCGCAGACGCTGCGAGGTTCTGGTCGACGACCGAAGCGCTATCCGTCGCTGCTCCGGGCGGGCGACGTTCCCCCGTCGAGCCTCTGTCCGGGCTCCAACGTCCCGGCCTGGGCCGTCACCGGAGCAGGCCTCCCCTTCAGATAGCGATAGAAGAGGCCGACGTCCACTACGACCACCATCGCGAAGAGCGAGTAAGACAGCTCCGAGCTGATTCCGAAGAGGGTCGGAAGCACGGCCGAAAGGCCGTACCCGACTATGCCCGCGTCGAAGGTCATCGCAAGCCTCCTGAACGTCTCGACCGAGACCTTGGTGACGATGAACATGCCGATGGGGATGCCGAGGAAGACCGGGGGCGAGATGACCTTGAACAGCGAGATGCTCGACACCGTGAAGAGCCCGAGGAAGTAGTAGGAGACGCACGTCAAGTACGACTCGGCTATCCTTATCTGGGCTATAGCCGCCTTGAACTCGCGCTGGCTGAGCCCCTGGTTGTTCCAGAAGAGCGCGATCGGGGGGCCGGAGATGGTGGTTATCGAGTAGAGGAGACCGACGCCCAGTCCGACCGGGACCGCCGCCCTCGTCTCCCCCTTGAGGGGCCTCCTGAACCCGGCAGCTTGGAGGAGGATGAGCGGGAGTATCATGGCGTACACGGCGAAGCGTATCCAGAGAGGCGCCACCGCGTTGAGTATCAAGCTCCCGACGATCACTCCAGGCACCAGCGCCACTATCACCGGCAGGCTCCTCTTGTAGGTCGCGGCGATGTTCTTCTTGCCCGAGAGGAAGAGCATGAAAGTGTTGATGCCGGCCTCGAGAAGGATGTAGGCCGGGTTGATTATCTTGTTCACGAACACGAGGAGGGCGAGAGGCGTGGAGAGGGACGAGTACCCGTACCCGAGGCCTCCGTTGACTATCGAGGCGGCGAGCGACAGGATCGCGAAGAAGATGATGACGTCTATTGGCAGCGCGAAGGCGACCATCGGCTCCTACCGTGGTAACTATATGTAATTAACCTTTGATTATATATAATTACGATATTACATGCACGCGGGAACGAGTCCCCATCGGCTCGCGGAGCGCGACCCGAACGCATAATTATGGGTAATTGACCCGGGTCTCGAAACCCTGTGACGAAGTACACATCCGTCTCGATCCCACTCACGCTACACAAGAGGCTGGAGAAGATCATCGCAAAGAAGACCGGCTTCAAGTCGGTCTCGGACTATGTCACCTACGTCCTTCGCGAGGTGGTGGCGATGCACGAGCTCAAGGACACCCCGGAGCCCTTCACGAGCACGGACCTCGACGAGATCAAGGCGCGGCTCCAGGCCCTAGGGTACCTGTAGGTGCTAGAAAGATGACAAACGCACCCCACGGAGGGAAGCTGGTCCAGATCAAGCAGACTGCCAAGGACTCCCCGTCCCTGGAAGGGTTCAAGGCGAACCAGAAGCTCGAGGTGAGCAGGGAGACCGCCACGGTCGTCGCCAACATCGCGAACGGGATATTCAGCCCGCTCGAGGGGTTCATGGGCGAGAACGACTACCTGAACGTCCTCGAGCACATGCGCCTCGAGAACGACCTGCCCTGGACCATCCCAATCCTGCTGTTCGGGTCGCACGACCACCACTTCGGGGCGGGCGACGACCTGCTCCTTGTCGATGAGGCGAAGAACCCCGTCGCCCTCATGGAGTACGAGGGGGACTTCAACATCTCGAGGCAGGAGTACGCGAGCAAGGTCTTCGGGACCGAGGACAAGGCCCATCCAGGAGTGGCCAAGGTATTCGCCGGCAACGAGCGCGCCATCTCAGGGAAGCTCAAGGCCGTCGTGAAACCCGAGCACGGAGAATACGCGGACTACACCCTGTCGCCGAAGGAGACGCGGATACTCTTCTCTGAGAAGGGGTGGAGCACCGTGGTCGCGTTCCAGACCCGCAACGCCCCTCACATCAACCACGAATACCTCCAGAAGAGCGCGCTCGCGCTGGTGGATGGGCTCTTCATCAACCCAGTCCTCGGCAAGAAGAAGGCGGGCGACTTCAAGGACGGGGTGATTCTCTCGACCTATAGGGCGATAATGGCGAACTACTACCCGAAGAGCTCTGTGGTCATGAGCGTGCTGCACTACGAGATGCAGTACGCAGGCCCCAAGGAGGCCATCATGCACGCCATTATGAGGAAGAACTTCGGCTGCACGCACATCATCATCGGGCGAGACCACGCCGGGGTGGGGAACTTCTACGGACCCTACGCCGCGCAGGAGATATTCAAGGAGTTCCCGGACATCGGGATAACCCCCCTCTTCTTCAAGGAGTTCTACTATTGCAAGAGGTGCGCCGGCATAGCGAGCGAGAAGACCTGCCCACACGGGGAGGAGGACAAGCTCAGCTTCAGCGGGACCAAGCTCAGGAAGATGTTCGCAGATGGCGAGCTGCCTCCGAAGGAGTTCATGAGGCCCGAGGTCTCGCAGGCGATACTCAAGTTCGACAAGCCCTTCGTAGAGTGAGCCACGCCCGGGCCGAGGTGTCGCGGTCGGATGCGCTCTGGAAAATGACTATGAGTAATCAATTCTAGCTCTGCGCTAATAATAAATGATTAAGCATTAAATATCTCAGACAGCGGCCCAAAATCGGAAGCTGCGACAGAAGACGACCGAAAGCGGGGCGTCGATGGTCAGCTCCAGAATAGCGATTAACAATGTCGAAGAAAGTAGCCGTCCTAGGCCTAGATTCGGTGCCGCCAGAGATGCTGTTTCACAAGCTGATAGACAAGCTACCAAACTTTGGCAAGATCTACCGGGAGGGGATTCACGGAAGCCTCAGGACCTGCGACCCGCCCATCACCGTCCCGGCCTGGATGGTGATGATGACGGGGAAGAACCCGGGCGAGCTGGGAATCTACGGGTTCAAGCACAGGAGGGGCTACTCCTACAGCGACGGCTACATCGTCACCTCGACGAACGTCCACGAGAAGACGGTGTGGGAGGTCCTGTCGGACAGAGGGAGGAAGTCGATAGTCATAGGAGTCCCGCCAGGCTTCCCAGTCAAGCACGTGACCAACGCCAGCACGATTTCGTGCTTCCTCACCCCGTCGTCAGACCGCCCCTTCACCAACCCGGGAGAACTCAAGGACGAGGTGGTCAAGGCGGCGGGAGGGAAGTACATCTTCGACGTCACGTTCAGGACGGAGAACAGGGCGGACGTGAAGAAGGAGCTCTTCGAGATGACCGAGAAGAGGTTCGACGTTGCCGAGCACTTCGCGAAGAAGCCGTGGGACTACTTCATGATGCACGAGATAGGCTTCGACAGGCTCCACCACGCCTTCTGGAAGTTCTTCGACCCCAAGCACCCCAAGTATCAGAAAGGGAACGAGTACGAAGGCATCGACCTCGAATACTACTCGATGGTCGACAGGCGCATCGGGAGGCTCATTCCCATGTTCGGGGAGGAGTGCACCACTTTCATCGTCTCCGACCACGGGTCCAAGGCGATGAAGGGAGGATTCTGCGTGAACCAGTGGCTGGAGCAGGAAGGGTACCTGGCGTTCAAGAAGAGGCCGGACAAGCCCATCGAGCTGGACAAGGTAGAGATAGACTGGAGCAGGACCAAGGCCTGGGGTTGGGGCGGCTACTATGCCAGGATATTCTTCAACGTCAAGGGCAGGGAGCCGCAGGGGATCGTCGACCCATCGGAGCTGGAGAACGAGAAGAGGCGCCTCGCAGAGAAGATATCCAAGATAAAGGACCACACGGGGAGGACGATGAAGAACTGGACGACCGAGCCGCTCAAGCTCTACGGCACCGCGATCGGGGACAAGCCGGACCTCATGGTGTACTTCGACGACCTCGACTGGAGGTCGGCGGGCACGGTCGGACATGATTCGCTGTACCTGTTCGAGAACGACACGGGTCCGGACGACTCGGTCCACTCGATGGACGGGATATTCATGATGCACAAGCCAGGGCGCGACCTCAAGGGGCGCGAGGTGAGCGGGGCGAGGGTCGAGGAGATGGCTCCGACCCTCCTGAAGCTGCTCGGAATCGACCCGAAAGGGGTTGGGCTCAACGGAAAGATGATAGAGGCCGCATTGGAGGGCGCAGCGCCATGATGGGAAACGCAAGGAAGCAAGGCTTCACTCTCTGGATGACCGGGCTGCCCGGGTCGGGCAAGTCGACGCTCTCGGCAGTCCTGAAGACCAAGCTCGAGAAGGAGCACGGGATGCCGGTGGAGATCCTGGACGGCGACGAGGTGAGGAAGGGGCTCTCTCGCGACCTGGGCCTGTCCAAGGAAGACAGGGAGGAGCACGCGTGGAGGGTCTCGTTCGTCGCAAAGCTGCTCTCGAGGAACGGGGTCGTGGCGGTAGTCGCCCTCATCTCGCCGTATCGCACGTCGCGCGAGAGCGCGAAGCAGATGATAGGGCCTGAGAGGTTCGTAGAAGTCTACGTCAAGGCTTCGTTGCAGGCCTGCGAGATGAGGGACCCAAAGGGCCTCTACGCCAAGGCGAGGCGCGGCGAGATCACGAACATGACGGGGATACAGGACCCGTATGAGGAGCCGACGGACGCCGACATCGTGGTCGAGACGGAGAAGGGGACTCCCGAGACGAGCGCGGAGTTCATCATCAAAGAGCTTCAAAGGCGCCGCAAGCTCTAGCACGCACGCGCAGGGAGCGTCCGCCTTTCGCACTTTCGAAGGCTGTGCTACAGGTAGCTCGAGTATCGCCTGCGGACGAGCTTCCGCATCTCTTCAGAGAGCCTGGTGTCGACGCTCTGCTGCTCCCTGTTCATCGACCCGGCAGCGCTCCCGCGGCTGGTGAAGACGTAAGGCCCCTGGATGTAGCTGCCGGGGCCGGTCGGGGCCACGGGGTTCACCGTGCTCAGGAAGGCGAGGAGCCTGCCCATCCCCTCTTGCGAGTCGTCGAGGAGGGAAGGAGCTTGCCGCGGGTCGACCCTCCTGAACCCGAACGAGAGAGGGGCGGCGGGGGTCCTCGAGGCGTCCTGGTCTGTCTTCGCCCCCAGCACGAAGGGGGAGGGCTTGTAGATGGTGTCGAGCTTGAGGTGCCACGACTCGTCGGGGCCGCCCACGCGTGCGTCGAAGAAGCCGCTGCTGGGGGAAGGCGAGATCGTGAAGCTCCAGCCCCGCGGGTTCTTCGAGTAGCGCTGGAGCAGCACTCGGTAGAGCGCGTCGCCTTCGAGTATCTCCATCCCAGGCTCAGGCCGTCTCCGCGGGTAATAAAGTTGGCAGGGCTTCGCGGCCCGTCAGGCGGGCCTCGCGAGAGCGTCGCGGACGACCGCGGCAAGGGCCTTGATGAACAGGGGCGCCGTGTTCAGGGACTCGATGCGAGCGAACTGTATGCCCGCCTTCTCCGCCTGCTCCCTGGCGCCTATGTCTATGTCGTAGAGAACCTCCAGGTGGTCTGCGAGGAACTGCACGGGCGCTATCAGGACGTGGCTGTAGCCTCCCTCGCGGAGGCGCGGCATCACGTCGGCAAAGTCTGGCTTCAGCCACTCCTCTGGGGTGTGTCCGGCGCTCTGGTAGCAGAACATCCAGCGGCCCTCCTGGAGGCCCACGAGTTCGGCTACCGCTGCGGCGGTCTCCTCGAGCTGCCCGATGTAGCCGGGCTCTCCCTCGACGACCCGCCTGGGCATGCTGTGGGCGGTCAGGAGGACGGGGACCTCGTCCCTTACCTGCGGTGGCAGGCGGTCGAGCGCCTCGGTCACCCTCTGCGCTAGGGCCTCAAGGAAGTAGGGCTGGAGGTGCCAGTCCTCGGCTATCTTCAGGGATAGGCCGCCGCGATGGAGCCTCGCGACCGCGTCTTGGAGCGCGCGGACGTATCCGCCCATGATTATGGGAGAGAACTGGGGCGACATGATGACGCCGACCACCGTCCCTGCCTCGGGCGCGGCCGCGCGCACGACGTCGGCGATCAGCGGCGGGGAGAAGCGCATCCCCGCGACCACGGTGTAGGAGTTCCCGTCGGCCACCTCGTTCAGCTCCGCCTCGAGGGCGGAGGCCTGCCGGTTGGTTATCGTCAGGAGGGGAGAGCCGCCGATGAGGCCGTAGCGGCGTCGGAACTCGGCCACCAACGCCGCGTCGGGTTCGCGGCCTCCGCGGACGTTTCGCAGGTAGTCGGGGATGTCCTCGAGGCCGGCGGGAGACCCGTAGGTCATGAGCACCACGCAGACCCGCCCGTCCCCGGTCACGCCTAAGCCCTCCGCGTCGTCGTCTCGTGCACGGTCTTCACGATCTCGCGCAGGTTCTCCGGCTCGGTCTCTCTGAGGACGCCGTGCCCGAGGCTGAAGACGTGGCCGCGACGGCCCTTGGACTGCTCGAGGATGTTCCCGACCTCTCTCCTCATGGCCTCCCCTCCGGCGAGCGCGAGCACCGGGTCGAGGTTGCCCTGTATTCCTGCGCGGCCCCCTGCCGTCGCCCAAGCGTCGGCGATCTGTACACGCCAGTCCACGCTCAGGACGTCCGGGCCGGCGTCGACGAACTTCCCGAGGAGGGAGGCGGAGTTGGCGCAGAAGTGGATCCGAGGGACCTTCGCCTCGAGAGAGCGCATTATCTCCGCGGTGTATTCTGAGACGTAGCGGTCGTAGTCCGAGGGCGAGAGGCACCCAACCCAGCTGTCGAAGAGCTGCACCGCGTCCACGCCGTGCGAGACCTGGGAGGCGAGGTATGTGGTTATCATCTTGGTGAGCGCGCTCATGAGCCTGTGCCAGGTCTCGGGCTCGCGATACATCATCTGCTTCGTCTTCTCGAGGTCCCTGCTCGGGCGTCCCTCTATCATGTATCCCGCGAGCGTGAAGGGGGCGCCTGAGAACCCGATGAGAGGGACGGAGTCGTCCAGCTTCTGGAGCGTGGCCTCGATGCCGTCGAAGATGTATCCGACGTCTTCCTCTGGGCTCAGGGCCTCGAGCGCGTTCACGTCGTCTAGGGTCCGGACCGGGTTGGTCACGATAGGCCCGACGTTCTCCTCGATCCTGAACTGGACCCCCATCCCCTCTAGCGGGAGCATGATGTCGGCGAAGATTATCCCCGCGTCCACGTCCAGCGCCCTTACGGCGTCGACCACGATCTGAGAGGCGAGCGCGGGGTCCTTCGCTAGCTCGGTGACCGGCCGGTTTCCCTTGACCGCCCTGTAGCTCGGGAGGTACCTGCCCGCCTGCCTCATGAACCACACAGGCGTGTGGGCGGGCTCCTTCTTGTTGCACGCGTCGAGAAAGGTCGAGTTCATCGTGAGTAAGCCCCCTCGGCGCACTTCGCGAACGCGGCCCTGCTCGCCTTGACCGTCGCGTCCACGTCCGCGTCCGTGTGGGCGGTGGAGACGAAGAGGGTCTCGAAGGCCGAGGGCGGGAGGTAGACCCCCTCGTCGAGCATCGAGCGGTGGAACTTCGCGTAGCGCCCCCTGTCGGCGTTCTTCGCCTCTTCGAAGTTCGTCACCCTGCTCCCGGAGAAGAAGAGCCCCAGCATGGAGCCCACCCTGTTGGCGGTCACCTGCACCCCGGCCCGCTCCGCCTCCTCGAGGAGGCCCCGCTCGAGCCTCGCGGAGGTGGAGTCCAGCCGGCTGTAGCCGCCGCCCACCTCCATCAGGGAGATCGTGGCGAGGCCGGCCGCCATCGCGACCGGGTTCCCCGAGAGCGTCCCGGCCTGATAGACGGGGCCCTCGGGGGCGACCATATTCATGACGGCCTCCGAGCCCCCGTACGCCCCGACGGGGAAGCCCCCGCCGATCACCTTGCCCAGGCAGGTGATGTCCGGCCTGACCCCGAGTATGGCCTGGGCGCCACCCAGCGAGAGCCTGAAGCCCGTGATCACCTCGTCGAAGATGAGGAGCGAGCCGTCCCTGGTGCAGAGCCTCCTCGCAGCCTCGAGGAACCCCTCCTCCGGTGGCACGACCCCCATGTTGCCGGCGACGGGCTCCACGATGACGGCCGCGAACCCTTCCTTGTGGGCGTCGAAGGCAGACTCCATCGCCTCGACGTCGTTGTATGGGACAGTGACGGTCTCCGCGGCGGAGGACGCGGGGACGCCCGCAGAGGCGGGGACGTCGAGGGTGGCCAGGCCAGACCCGGCGTTGGTCAGGAAGGCGTCGGAGTGCCCGTGATAGCACCCGTCGAACTTGAGTAGCTTGTCGCGCTTGGTGCAGGCCCTCGCGAGCCTCAGGGCGGACATGGCCGCCTCCGTCCCCGAGCTCACGAACCGCACCCTCTCGATGCTCGGGACGCTGGAGCAGACCTTCTCGGCGAGCTTCAGCTCGTCTTCGCAGGGCGCTCCGAAGCTCGTCCCCCGCGCGACCGCGGAGGAGACGGCCCTGACGACCTTAGGATGGGAGTGCCCGGCTATCAGGGGACCCCAGGAGCAGACGTAGTCGATGTAACGGGCGCCGTCGGCGCTCCAGACGTGCGAGCCCCTCCCGCGCGAGATGAAGAGCGGCGTCCCCCCCACGGCCTTGAACGCGCGGACGGGGCTGCTCACCCCGCCCACCATCACCTTTCGCGCGCGAGCGAAGAGCGCCTCGGATTTGGCCTGGCTGGCCTTCGAAGCTTTAGTCATTTCTTGGGACCCCTTCTAGTCGACGCGCAGAAGGCTAACCGAGGAGACGGAGAAGCTTGACCGCGTCCGTCCTGACGCAGGTGAAGATGGGCGTCTCCAGCTCGGTATACTTGCTCGCCTCGGTGCTCCTCAACTCCTCGACGAGGGCCAAGAACTCGCCAGGGTCGTCGCCCTCGAAGGCGAGGACGAACTCTTGGTCATCGAGCCCGAACGAGTAGCCCGTGTTTATCTTGATCTTCGGGTACTTGCGACCCACCTTGAAGTGCTCCCCCATGATCCTCTGCCTCTCGGCGAAGGGAAGTCCGTACCAGCTCCTCATTTTCACGAAGGGATAGACGAACATGTACTTCGACCGCTGAGGAGGGAGGACGTCGCCCTCAGTCTCAGAGTGCTTGTGCGAGCGTGAGTAGTGCGACTGCCTGGTCATGGCGAGGTAGGAGTATGGGATCTCGAGATGCTTGCCGAGCCTCGTCGCGAGGACGGCCGAGACGAGGTCCTGGAATGGCTCCAGAGCCTCCGAGTCTGCCAGTATCATGAAGTCTGCGTCTCCCCTGATGCCCACGAGCGAGAAGAGCTGGAGCTGGAGGCCCGCCTGGCTCCTCTCAAGGAGGGCGGCGAACTCGCCCCTCGCCGACTCTTTCTCCGGGCCCGGCAGCGACCTCCATTCCCTCGCGACCTTGAAGAAGGTGTACTTCAGGAAGCGCGAGCCGGTCGCGGCCGCCCTTTCGTCGACCTGGGTCGTCGCGTTCTCCGCCATCTCGCTCATCGCCCCTCCCTGAGCCAGACCGCGAGCTGCTCCGCGAAGTAGGTGATAATGATGTCCGCGCCGGCCCTCCTTATGGAGGTCGCCACCTCCATCGCCGCGCCCCTCTCGTCCAGCCAGCCCTTCGCGGCTGCCGCCTTGATCATCGAGTACTCCCCGCTGACGCTGTACGCGGCGAGGGGGAGGTCGTACCTCTCCCGGGCCTTGCTGAGCACGTCGAGGTAGGCGAGCGCGGGCTTGACCATGACGATGTCTGCCCCCTCCCTGACGTCGGAGTCTATCTCCCTCATCGCCTCTCTCGAGTTCGCCGGGCTCATCTGGTACCCCTTCCTGTCGCCGAAAGCCGGCGCCGACCCGGCCGCCTCCCGGAACGGCCCGTAGAACGAGGACGCGTACTTCGCGGAGTAGCCCATGACCAGCCTCTCCTCGTAGCTCGAGCCGTCGAGTGCCTTGCGTATGGCACGGACCTGCCCGTCCATCATCGCGCTCGGGCAGACGATGTCCGCGCCCGCGCGGGCATACTGCAGGGCCGCCTTGGCCAGGAGCGGCAGTGTCATCTCGTTGCTGACGCCGCCCCCATCCAGCACGCCGCAGTGCCCCTGGGAGGTGTACTCGCAGAGGCAGACGTCCGCCGCGACCACCAACGAGTGGAAGTGGCTCTTGAGCTCCTCGATCGCCCTGGAGACGACGCCGTGGCTCGAGTAGGCCTCGCTCCCCGACTCGTCCTTGGAGCCCGGTATCCCGAACAGGAGGACGGACCGCACCCCCTCGTCGACCAGCCGGCCCACGTAGTCAGAGACCGTGTCCACGGAGTAGCGGTTGACCCCCGGCATCGCTTCGACCGGCTCCACGACTCGCTCGCCGTCCCTGACGAAGACGGGCGCCATGAGGTTCGAGGGATGGACGCGGCTCTCGCGCAGCACCTCCCGGATGGCCTCTGTCCTCCGCAGCCGGCGGAGCCTCTCGTCCGCTCGACTGCCAGGTCCGCCTACTCGCTCCTCGAGCACTCACTCCGCCTCCCGCCGCGCGGTGGCCTTGCCCAGTTCCTGCACGAGGCTTTCGATCGTGTGGGTCTTCGGCGTGAGGATCCGCGCGAAACCGCGGTCCCTCGCGGCCTTGGCCGTGACGGGTCCGATGCAGACCGCGAGGAGCCTGTTCGTCATCTCCGAAGCCGCCGAGGCCGGGACGTGCCTCCTCATGAAGGCTTCCACCGCCGAGGGGCTTGCGAAGACTATGGCGTCGGCGTCTCCCAGGGCAGGGTCGGTCGCTCCTTCCCCGACACCCGCGACGGGAGACGTCCTGTAGATCGTCAGGTCGGTGACCCTGAAGCCCCCTCGCTCCAGCGCCGCCGCGAACTCGGGGTCCCCGACGTCCGCCCTGAGGACGAGGAGACGATTCCCGCGTCCTCTCGGCAGCTGCTCGGCGAGCACCCGGGTCAGATATTGCGTGGGGACGAAGTCCACCTTGGTCCCCGCCCTTTGGAGGGCGGCGCTCGTCTTCTCCCCGACCGCCGCGACCGCTGGCTTTCCGCTCCAAGGGACGGCCAGGGAGAGCTCCCTCATCCTCCGCGCGAAGAACTCTGCTCCCGTGGGGGACGTGATCAGGAGCCAGTCGAACTCCCCCAGCGCCCTCAGGCTGGCGTCAACGCTCGACCAGTCCTCGGGCGGAAGGAACTCGATCGTGTCTACGGGTATGGGCTCGAGGCCGACCGCCCTGAGGCTCCTCGCCAGCTCCGCGTTCCCCTTCCTGGACCTGGTTATCACGACCTTCGTGACCTTTCGAGAGCCCGCGACCTGAGCCTTCATGACGCGTCCTCCCTGTGCGCCGGCGCGCCCGAGAGGAGCTCGTCGGCGAGCTTCTTTCCAAGTTCGGCGGCCTCGCTCCTAGGCCCGGCGACCTTCTTCCGCCTGAACTCGCTCCCGTCCTCCTTCGCGAGCATTCCCACCATCCTGATGTTGACCCCCGAGACCCTCGCGCACCCCCCGACCGGCACGTTGCAGTCTACGCCCAGCCGCTGGGCGAAGGCCCTCTCGCATCTGGACTCGAGCCCAGTGACCTCGTCGTCGATCTTGGCCAGGACCTTCGCGATGTCTCGGTCGCCCTTCCTCATCTGGACCGCGATGATTCCCTGCCCGGCCGCTGGGACCATCTCGTCGATCGAGAACCTCTGCGAGATGCGGGCGGCCTCCCCGATCCTCTCCAGGCCTGCGACCGCAAGGACGATGGCGTCAAGGTCGCGCGCGTCACCCGCCAAGAGCTTTCGTAGGCGCGTGTCGACGTTGCCGTGGAGCTCGACGACCTCCAGGTCTCGCCTCATCTTCAGCAGCTGCGCCTTCCGCCTCAGGCTGCTCGTGCCGACCCTGGCGTGCGTGGGGAGAGTCTCGATGGTCCCGCCTTTGCCCGTGACGAGCGCGTCCCTCGGGTCGCTCCGTCGGGGAGTCGCGCCGATGGCCAGGCCTTCGGTCAGGTCGCTGGTCAGGTCTTTCATGCTGTGTATGGCGATGTCAATCCTTCCGTCCAGGAGGAGGGCCTCGATGTCTCCCGTGAACGCCCCCTTCTCCCCGGCGAGGCCGGAGCTCCGCTTCGCCGGCGGCACGCGGTCGCCGAGGGTCTTCACGGGGACGAACTCGAGAGCGAGGACGTCCCCGAAGCTCTTCTTGAGTAGGCCCGAGACGATCGCGGTCTGCGCCTGAGAAAGCCTGCTCGAGCGGGCCCCTATCCTCACGCTGAGGACGCCCACTACTTTTCCCCCTGTTCGAAGATTCGTTGGACTAGGTCGAGGCGCCAATCCTGCGGAAGCTCCTGGCTCGACGACTTTACGAAGCTCGTCGGCGGCGCGAGGAGCTTGCTCACCAGCCTCCTGCTCATCGCCTCGACGACCTTCCTCTCCCTCTCCGAGAGGCGGGGCAGCCTCCTCAGCGCCGCGTCCGTCTCCTCCCTGCGGGTGCCCTCCGCCCAAAGGTAGACGCGCGAGAGCGCCGTTGACTGCCTGCTCGCGAGGAGCCACCGCGAGAAGCTCTCGGCTTCAGCGGAGACCAGCTCCTCAGCACGGCGGGCCTCAGGGGCGGGAGACGCCGGCCGCGAGGAGAACTCCTTGGCGAGGTCATCGAGGTTGTAGACCTCGACCTGCCCGGCGTTGAGCCTGGGGTCCACGTTTCTGGGGAAGGCGAGGTCGAGTATCACGCGCCTCTTCTCGTCGAGGTCGCCCTTCTTCAGGACGTAGCCCCTGTGTTTCGTGGCGGAGATTATGAGGTCGCACCTTGCGGCGACCCGTCTCAGGTCGTTGTGCGAGACGACGGTGGCCCGTGAGAAGGAAGTGAGGGACGCCCTCCTCGTCGCGACATAGAGCCTCGCGCCGCCGAGCTGGTTGGCCGCGAGCCTCGTCGTCTTTCCGGTGCCTATGAGCAGGACGTTTCGCGGGGCGCGGGGAAGGCGGCTTAGCGCGAAGCGAAGGGCTGTCGAACTCACCGACTCGTCCGCCCGCCTGAGCGTCTCCCTTGCCCGCCTGCCCACGTTCACGGAGGCGTCGAAGAGCGCCGACAGTGACCCCCGTGAGGACCTGGATGTCCTCGCGGCGACCCCCGCTTCCCTCACCTGGGTCAGTATCTGCTCCTCCCCTAGCACCATCGAGTCGAGGCCCGATGCCACGCGGAAGAGGTGCGCTATCGCGTCGACGCCTTGGTGGACGTAGGTCGAGCCTGGGCTAATCCCCGGCGTCCGAGATAGCCACTCCAGTAACGCGCGTTCGGCCGTCTTGGCGGAGTCGGTAGCCATCAGTATCTCGATCCTGTTGCACGTGACCAACTGCGCGTACTCCTTCACGCCCGACAGGCGGACGAGCTTCGTCGACTCGCGCGAGAGCCGCACCGCCAGGGCCTCTCTGAACGCGAGCGAGGAGGTCTTGAACGAGGTGCCGACAAGGATGATCGAAGAAGCCTTGGTCGCGGCGGAGAGTTTCGCGGTTCTGGCCCTCGTCCTCCTGCTGCCTTCAAGGTCGTCGCCCTCGAGGCCCGCCCGTCGGGGAAGAGAGACTGTCTCCGGTGCCGCGACCAGAGTGGACTTCAAGAACTCATCGACGGCCTCTGATTTTATTATTTAACGTTTGTTAGCATCGCCATTTGTCGGTGCGATCTTTCCGGGTTCTCGGCTCGCTGGCCTCTTCGCGGCCGGATGGGATATAGGTTTGATTGACGCCGTTATTCCGGTCGGCCTCGAGGCCGGGATGTGCTGCGTTGGACCAATCTCTTGAGGAAGCCGTTTGGCCAATTAACCTGAAGGATGCTGCTGTAGATTCCTGAAAAACTAAGGGGGCGGGCTTCCTGCCTCTTGGCAGGATAGCCCACGATTATC
>JAPCJO010000067.1:1573-4526 GCA_027886905.1 Nitrososphaerota archaeon | reverse complement strand
GTCAACTACTCGCTCAACGACCTCATACAGATGTTCAAGGACTACATCCGCTTCACCGAGGAAGGACCGCGGGTCTGGGTCCAGGACAGGAAGCTGAGCGACAAGGACGTCATAGCCCTCCAGCTGGTGGCCGCAAAGGCGGCCCTGCTCTCAGGGAAGGCCAAGAGCGACGACATGAACGTGCTGGAGCTCCAGTCAGCGACGAGCCTCCTCGCGAAGACTATCGGCTCGCGCCTCTCGGAGCTGAACAAGTCAGGCGCGGTGGACAGGCTCGAGGGCGAAGGCACGGGGAGGTACAGGATCACCACGGCCGGAGTGCACTGGCTCCAGGCGCAACTCTCGAAGAAGTTCCCGAAGCCTTCTCAGGGTCAGGCGCCCTGAGGCTCGAGCGGCCGCTTCTGGACGTATCGGTAGTTCCTCATCGTCCCGTCCCTGAAGAGGGTCCCTTCTCTGACCAGGTCGACCAGTGAGTGCGAGACCGCCGTGCGGTCGTAGTGGTAGCCCCTGCGCGCGAGCTCCTCGTGAACCTCGCCCAGGGTCTTCTCGGAGGCGAACCAGCCCTCCTTCCACATCCTCTCCAGCAGCCCCCTGCAGGTGTCGAACCTCTTTCCCTCCTCGCCCGGGGCCGGTGAGTCGAGCGACGCCTCGATCGAGACCTGCTCCTTGGAGACCATGCCCGCGAGCACGCTCTCGACGGCCTGCTGGACCCTGTCCGGCGCGCAGGTAATCTCTATCTCCCATGTGCCGCGCTTGAGCTTGACTGTGACACTGGACGGCGCGGCCTCACCAGACATCAGAGTGAACCCCGCAGACCATGATAGGCGCCATCAGGTCGTTCCCTCGTCGATGTAAGAGTTCGGAGGTGGGTCGTCCCCAGCGTGGCGAAGGTCTCCGCCCCGTCCCCCGAGGAAAGTCATCTTGCGCACTAGCATGATGCGCAATACTTATTAATTAAGTTGCGGATAGGCATGTTGCGCAACATGAACAACCAATTGAGCGTCGCAACTGTCGTGAACATGGATACCCTCCAGTCTCTCGCGAGAGAGTTCAAGCAGCGCTTCGAGCTCTCCTCGGGACTGATTCACGAGAAACTCGCGGGTAAGGAGTTCATCTTCAACCACGACGGCAAGGACAACTATCCGTTCGCGGGCTGGAGCGAGGCGTGCGAGGGCGAGCTTCGCCCCATCCTCCCCGTAGAAGAGCAGGTCACCATCGCCTCGACCGACTCCTCGTGCATTCTCCTCGGCGAGTCCTTCGAGGGCGCAGTCTACGCGGTCAGGGCGGCGGTCACGTTCAGCTGCGCAGGGCTCGTCAGGGGCTACTTCCGGGTCGGCCCGACCATCGTGTACCTCTCGGCGAAGGGGGCCTACGGCCTGCCCGCAGACCTTGAACCGTTCGAGCTTCGCGTGGCTCTCACGGACCACCAGATCGCGGAGCGAATCATCAGGAACGCCGTGGAGCAGAAGATAGTCTCGACCCTCGTCTCCTCCCCCCAGATCTCGATCGTCATGGCCGACGGCTCGCTGAAGCACCCCTTCGAGCTGTACCCGGTGGAGATGGGCAAGTCAGAGTCCGACGCCTGCCTCGTGGGCTTTTCAAAGTCCAGTTCCCTCGTCGCCTCGAGCAGGCTGACGGGGACGGTCTCGAAGGCGCCCGGCCCAGCCTATTGTGCGGCCCAGGAAGGCACCGTTCAGACGATCGTGGCCAAGTTCAGCGGCGACGGCCTCGTCTTCAGGCTCGACGTGGCGAGGCCAGTCGCTCAGCTCCCCCGGGTCCTCGGGCTGATGCTCCACAACGACGGGTTCTCGGTCGGGTACCCAGAATCCCTCAGGGTCGCCCACCACCTCTCGGTCTTCTCGCGGTCCGAGGACTGCGCCCTCAAGGCCTACCTCAGCAAGCGGTACTTCCTGAAGCACCTGCCCGCGTTCGGGCTCCGCAGGATGACCCTCGGCGGCCTGAGCAACTCAGGGTGATCTGGGCGCATGAGAATACTTCGAAAGGAAGGAGCCAACATACTGGTGGTGGCCTCGCCCACCGAGAACGTGAGGCTCGGCGACTACCTGATGGTCGCGGACAAGGACGAGCGAAGCCTCATCCTTCAGATCTACGACGAGAACTACCTCGACGTTAGCGGGATAGAGGAGGAGGTGGCCAGGGAAGAGGTGCTCTTCTCGTCCACGCAGGGGGTGACGGAGGACCCCGCGGACGTCGGGACTATCTCAAAGGAGATACGTGACATGAGGCTACTGCAGTGCAAGGCGAGGGGGAGCATAGAGCACGGCCGCTACAGCTCCAGGAACGACTGGGTCCCGTCGCGGACAGCGTCCAAGATAACCAAGCTCAGCATCAACGAACTGCTCGACATGGTCGGGAGGCCGGGAGAGCGGTTCATCAAGATAGGGAGGACGGGTAGCAGGAACCAACAGTTCAGCATCCCCGCCGAGGCGTTCGACGGCCGAGTCACGATAATCACGGGAAGGAAGGAGTCCGGCAAGTCGCACCTCGCGAAGATGATGGTGCGCGGCCTGGTCCAGCAGGGCGCCTACTGCATCGTCTTCGACCTCAATGACGAGTACGGCAGCATCGGGATGAAGGCGGACGGCAGCAGCACGGACATCGCGAAGAAGATCGACGTGAGGAGGCCGGGCCGCAACCTGAAGTTCTCGCTCGCGGGGGCGGGCCTCCGCGCCATCACATCTCTCTTGCAGCATTCGCTCGACGTGACGGGGACCTCGATCAGGGAGTTCATCCGCATATGGGAGGCGATGGAGGCCAAGCACGAAGTGGGGATGACCTCCCTGGGCAACTATATCCAGCAGTGGCGCTGCAACGAGTTCGTCCGCGACGCCCTCTACTCTCGGTTCTACACCCTCTCGAACTCGGGAATATTCTACGACGGGAAGGCGGGCGACCCGGACACGAGGGACGACGACGCCATCGAGACCTTCTTCGA
>JAPCJO010000067.1:0-1473 GCA_027886905.1 Nitrososphaerota archaeon | reverse complement strand
GTCACCGTGGACGCCTTCGACTCTCCCCCCACCGGGCTCACGAGGCTCTTCTTCCAGAAGGAGGGCGACGCCGTGAGCGTGGCCGTCCGCGGGCACAGGAGCCCGGAGGCATGAAGACCGAGGAGCTTGAGGTCTCCCGCCTCGAGGAGGCGACCCCTCGCCCGGGGGACTCCAAGAGCGCGGTCGCGTGCGCCTTCTGCAGGAGGAGGCTCGCGGACGAGTTCTACTTCACGTGCCGCAGGTGCGAAGCCTCCTACTGCTACATCCACATGTCCCGCCACCAGCCCGCGCCATGCGCGAGGGAAGTGCGTAGGGGCCTTCGAGCCCGCGCGCCGCAACAGGGCGAAGGCCTCCCCGTGCCGAACGGGAACCAGCTCCTCATGACGGGGCCTCGGCCCAGCCCGAAAGACCGGTCGGTCCAAGGGCTCCTCGGCGGCTAGCGCCGCGGATTCGCCTCCCGAGACTCTCTGGACTCCTCTTCGGCAAATGTTTAATACTTATTCACATTCTTTTCGGCGCTATGGAGTCGTCCCGGCAAGAGTCGATCGCAAAGATAGCCGGCGAAGTCGTCGCCAGCGAAGAGCCGGGCAAGGCCCTAAAGTCGTGGAGGGAGAAGCTCGGCATCCGGCAGATCAACCTCGCGAGGCAGCTGAAGCTCTCGCCCTCCGTCCTGAGCGACTACGAGAGCGGCAGGAGGCCGTCGCCGGGCGTGCTCTTCGTCAGGAAGTACGTCGAGGCGATGGTAACCCTCGACGAGTCGCAGGGCCGGGTAGCGTCGAGGCTCCTCTCGAGGGAGGACAGCTCGGCCATACTCGCGATAAAGGAGTTCGTCGAGCCGATAAGCGCCGTCGACCTGCTCCACAGGGTCAAGGGGAAGGTTCTGGCTGGCGACCCGAGCAAGCTCCACCTCTACGGCTACACCGTGGTCGACAGCATCAAGACGATCTACGCGCTCTCGGGCTACGACTTTTACCGAATCTTCGGCGCCACCACGGAGAGGGCGATAATCTTCACCAAGGTGGGGATGGGGAGGAGCCCGCTAGTGGCCATCCGCGTCTCTCAACTGAAGCCGAGGGTGGTCGTGGTCCACGGCCCCGAGCACCTAGACCCGCTGGCCGTCGACCTGGCCAAGAAGGAGGGGCTGGTCCTGGCGCTCTCCCACAGCGCGGACGAGTCTGACATCATCTCGTCTCTCGCTACGCTCGGTCGAGAGCGCTCCAAGGCCTGAGCCGAACCCGCCCGAGGAACCTTTTTAGGTCATGTGAAAGGCGAGCCGAAACCGAGGCTTATCGTGGTCCAAGTAACCCTACTCGCCTCCCTAGTCGACCTGGCGGTCGTGGTCGCCTTCGCGCTGATAGCAATATCCGCCAGCGCGATCGATAGGCGCGGCTTCCTCGCGAGCCTTGCGGTGGGGTACCCAATCATCCTGGGAGGGGGTTGGAGGTGGTTCGTCATCGTCGCCACCTTCTTCGT
>JAPCJO010000066.1 GCA_027886905.1 Nitrososphaerota archaeon | reverse complement strand
TCTGGGTGAAGAACCTCTTCCTCGACTCGCTCTCCGAGGCCGCCATCTCCGCCGCGTAGAAGCTCGTCGCGGCGAGAGCGCAGGGGCTGTGCCCGCCCCTCACCGACGAGTCCAGCATCGCGAGCGCCCTCCTCGCCAGGTGGAGCAGCTTGTACTGGTAGCCGGGGGGCGCGCCGAGCCTGGGCAGCATCTCGGAGAGGCGGGCTGCCACCCTCCCGAGGTGCTCCTCCGCCCTCATCGCGCTCGCCCTCACCGGCGAGTCGAAGCCCATCCTGATCAGGGTGGACGGCCTGACGTTGTGCCCGAGCGCTCTGTGGGCCGCGACCACCTCCTTCACGCCGACGCTCGAGACCCCGCAGATCCTGCAGGCGCTTATTATCGAGAAGGCAGAGATCGCGGCTATCGTGTACCCTGTCCTCTGCTTCCTGATCACGAGGAGGCCCTTGGCCACCGCTATTGCCTGCCCCATCGCCCCCGGGGGCAGCGAGAGCTTCTCGCATATCCTCTCGATCAGCTTCGCGCAGGGGTAGACTCCCGCCTCGTCCACCTGCGAGTAGTCCGAGATCGTCTTGAGGTACCTGAACGTGGAAGAGGAGCCCGAGAACCCCTTGGAGGGCGCCTCGTCGCGGTCGTAGTCCATCGGCCCGAGGAAGCTCCCTAGCGAGTGGTTCGTGTAGTCCACCGCGTGGGCCCTCCTCACCGCCGCGCCGCCGGCCGAGTCGGCCACGACCTCCTTCTGCCTCACGCTCCCGCAGGAGGAGCAGACAACCTCGTCGTCGATGTCCACCATCCTCCCCGAGCAGTTCGCGCACCTTGCGTCGTCCACAGAGTAAGCCGAAGTTAGCATGAGGGAGAGCCGGGCGCCCGGGATAATCTCCTGGGCCAGCCACCCGAAGGCCGTCGCGCCTGGCCACACCGCCCTCCGTGGCATCGGCGCGTTGTGGAGGGGGGTGGGGTGCTCGAAAGTGCCCCAACCGTTTTAAAAGCCGAGGGCGGGGCCAAAAATCCCAATGCTAGAGAAGGTCAGGGACATACACCTCCAGCCCTCGAAGGAGGTCGCATCCCTCGTAGACCAGATGCGCGGCGCGGGGGGCTTCATGGGGAGGCACCTCGCCGAGGCCGCGCAGATCTACACGGAGATGCTCGATGACCGGCTCTGCACCAAGTTCCTGTCGTTCCCGGCGGCGCTCGTCGCGACTGGGACGAGGGGCGTCATAGTGGACATGATCAGGGAGGGGATGGTCGACGTGATAGTTACCGCCTCGGGTACCCTCGATCACGACCTGGCGCGGAGCTGGGGGAGCTACTACCACGGGAGCTTCGACCTGGACGACGTGAAGGTGAAGAAGGAAGGGTACCACAGGCTCGGCAATGTCCTCGTCCCCCTCGAGACCTACGGCCCTGCCATCGAGAAGCGGCTCCAGCCCTGGCTCGAGGGCAAGTACCAGTCCGGAGAGAAGAGCATGACGACGGAGAGACTCTGCTTCGAGCTCGGGGAGCTGGGGGCCAAGGACTCGATCCTTCGTACCGCCCGGGAGAAGAAGGTCCCGATTTTCGTCCCTGGTCCTATGGACGGCGCGGTCGGCTCGCAAATCTGGCTCTTCGCCAACAGGCGGAGCGACTTCCGGGTCGACGTCATAGGGGACGAGAAAAGGCTCGCGGACATCACGTTCGACTCGAAGAAGAGCGGGGCACTCGCAATCGGCGGCGGGATAAGCAAACACCACGTGATCTGGTGGTCTCAGTTCAAGGGCGGCCTCGACTATGCTTGCTACATCACCACCGCCACGGAGTACGACGGGAGCCTGAGCGGGGCGCAGGTAAAGGAGGCCGTCTCCTGGGGGAAGGTGAGGCCCAAGGCGAGGAAGACCACCCTCATCGCAGATGCCACCGTTGCCCTCCCGCTGGTCGCGTGCTACGCCATGACGAACAGGAAGCCTCGCCCCTAAACTTATAACCGGTTCACGGAACCCTCGCAAACAGTTTCCAAGACAATGGCTCTGGATTACAGTCTTCTAGCCGTCGGCGGCGCGCTCGTCGCCCTAGTCTACGCCGTCGTTCTGATCTTCAATGTGAGGTCGCAGAACCCGGGCACTCCCAAGATGCAGGAGATAGCCGGAGCCGTGAGGGAGGGGGCGAACGCCTTCCTCTCGAGGGAGTACAGGGTCATCGCGCCGGTCGCGGTCATCGTCGCCGTCGCGATCTACCTCTTCATCGACATCCCCCTCGGCACCCACGGAGCGATCGCCGTAGGTTTCGTGGTGGGCTCCGGCCTCTCGGCCTTCGCGGGGTACGTGGGGATGGCGATAACGGTCAGGACGAGCTCCAGGACGGCTGAGGCCGCTAAGAAGGGGCTCGGCGACGCACTGACCGTCTCCTTCAGGGGTGGGACCGTTATGGGGATGGCGGTAGTCGGGTTTGGGCTCCTTGGCCTCTCGCTGTTCTACATCGCCTACCAAGGCACGATCACCGCAAACCCAGCCACCATGGCGGGGCTCGGCTTCGGGGCATCGCTCATCGCGATGTTCATGAGGGTCTCGGGAGGGATCTACACCAAGGCCGCGGACGTAGGGGCAGACCTGGTCGGGAAGGTCGAGGCGAACATACCAGAGGACGACCCGCGAAACCCGGCGGTGATAGCGGACAACGTCGGTGACAACGTGGGCGACTGCGCAGGGATGGGCGCTGACGTCTACGAGTCGTTCGTCGTCACGGCGATAGCGGCTGTGATACTTGGAGGGTTGGTGCAGCTCGCAAAGCCGGCGGCGCTCCTTTCGATAATCGGCGCCAACGACCTGATACTCTACCCTCTGACCCTGGGGGTCGCTGGGATCATTGGCTCCATCGTAGGCGGGCTCTACATCCGCCGCTCGATCAAGTCCAAGCCGATGGCGCACCTCAACATAGCCTTGATGATAGCGGCCGTGATCACCGTCGTGTTAGATTTCGCCATCGGGCAATCGCTCTTCGGCGGCAACTCAATTTCGTACTGGCTCTTCGGGAGCGCGATTGTCGGGGTCGTCGTCGTGATCGTCATAGAGAGGGTCGCGGACTACTTCACCTCCTATCTCTACGCGCCCACAAAGCACATCGCTGAGGCGAGCCAGACCGGGGCCGCGACAAACTTCCTAGCGGGCTTCTCCACGGGGTTGCAGAGCACCGCGCCTTCGGCCATCGTGCTCGTCGTCGCCCTACTCGTCTCTTACTACCTTGGGTATTACGGCTCGGGCTCCAACGAACTGATGGGCGTCTACAGCACGGCCATCGCCACGATGTCGATGCTTTCGCTGACAGGAGTCATCATGTCGATAGACTCGTTCGGGCCGATCACTGACAACGCCAACGGGATAGCGGAGATGGCAGGGCTCGAGGGGAACGTGCGCACGGTCACGGACGAGCTCGACGCCATCGGCAACGTCACGAAGGCCACCACGAAGGCCTTCGCGGTGATGTCGGCTGCCTTGGCCGCGGTCTCGATATTCGAGGCGTTCCAGAGCGAGGTGAACACTCAGATAGCGGCTCACAACCTCTTCGCAAAGTACGGCCTCCCCCCCGGCGGGACGCTATCCTTCACCCTGAGCGACCCGCACGTGATAGTAGGCCTCTTCATAGGGAGCCTGCTGCCGTTTTACTTCTCGAGCTTCCTCATCCAAGCGGTGGGCCGCGCGGCGATAAAGATGGTCAACGAGGTCAGGAGGCAGTTCAAGGAGATTCCCGGCATCATGGAGGGCACAGGGAAGCCAGATTACGCAAAGTGCGTGGACATCAGCACCTCTGCGGCCATCAAAGAGCTCGCCGCCCCAGCCACCCTCGCAGTCCTCACCCCTCTCGTGGTCGGCTTCGTTCTCGGCCCGCTCGCCTTAGGAGGGGTCCTGATAGGGAGCGTGATATCGGGGGTGTATCTCGCCTTCACTATGACCAACAGCGGCGCCGCATGGGACAACGCCAAGAAATACATCGAGACCGGTGCCTTCGGAGGCAAGGGGACGCCCACCCATGCTGCGGCGGTCATGGGCGACACCGTGGGAGACCCGTTCAAGGATACAGCGGGACCGGCGATCAACTCGCTGATCAAAGTCCTGAACACCATCTCGATCGTCTTCGTCTCCGCAATCGTGCTCTACGCCCTCTTTGTCTAGCAAGCAGGTGGGGCTAGGGCGCCGAAAGCCCTTGGCCCTGGCTATTTCGTCCTAAGGTCGCTGACCATACAGGCGGGGCACCTCAGGTCGACTCTGGTCTCTGTCTCTGAGACCACGACCATAGACGTCCCGCAGCACGGGCAGGCCGGCTGCCGTTTCTGGTCCTCCAAACACCACCAACTGCCCGATTGGCTCCGCCTCGCTATCTGCTAGCGACGGCTTCTATCTCGACCAGGATGTCGTCCCTAGCGAACCCCGTCACCAGGGTTGCCCGCGCGGGCTTGTGCTTCCCGAAGAACTTGGCGTAGGCCTCGTTCATCTCCTTGAACATCGACGCGTCCTTGATGAACACGGTGGTCTTCGCCACGCTCTTCTCCGTGGTGCCCGCCGCCTTCAGGAC
>JAPCJO010000007.1 GCA_027886905.1 Nitrososphaerota archaeon | reverse complement strand
TCATACCACCCGTCGGAGTCGTCCCAGTTGATGATGATCGCGGTGCTGCTCCACGTGGGGAGGCTCATGAGCTGGTTGATGGTGTTGACCAACCATGCCTGCTCGTCGAGCGGGTCAGAGTTGCCAGGATGGCCATCCTGATATCTCGGAGCCTTCAGGTAGCTGACCGCCGGCAGGTTGCCGGAGTCGGCCGCGATCCAGAAGGACGAGAGGTCGTATTGGTGGTTCGCCTGGTCGGTGTGGCCGATCATGGATGGAGAGCTTGGTGGGAGGTGGTGTGGGTTTGCAGTAGAAGCGAAGTACTGGAACGGCTCATGGTGAGGGCTGTAGGCCGCCTCTATGGTCCCTCCGACTTGCGCCTCAGAGGAGCCGCAGACCGCCGATGAGCCCGTGACCGGGTTGTAGGGGACGGTAGGGGTGAATCCGCCCTGGAACCAGCCCCAAGTCACGCCTGCGGCATTGAGGAGGTTCCCGACGTTCTGGGGTGCTCCGGCTCCGGTCGTCATGCCCAGCGTTGTCGTTGACCCGTCGCTCGTGTAGGAGCAGTCGTCGTAGACCGGGTCGGAATCGCCTATTATCTCGCCGTTGGCGAGGACGCCTGGCACGTTCGTGGTCGTGGTTGTCGTGCCCTGGGGGCCGAGATACGCTAGCGCTGGGCCGCCTAGGCCGGACACCACGTTGAGGGCTCCCGGAGTGGATGGGCCGAAGGTCGTCCCGAAGGAGTTGTCGTTGAGGGCGAAGTTCTGTGCGTAGTTCCAGAGGGCCGTCACGGTGTTGCCATCGTAGTAGTCCATGACTATGCCGTCGCTGCAGCTCGTCTGCTCTGGGAACATGTTCATCAGACCGCCGTTCATGGCCGCCTGCTCAGCCGTGTAGTCGTGGTCGTTGTCGCAAGTCACCGGCTGCGTCCGGTCCAGCCTGGCGGGGTTGTCCGATGGATTCCCCGTGACCAGCTCGTTGGGGTTGCTCGTGAGGAGCGGCCCGTTCAAGCCGTTGGCGTCTGGAGTGCCCGGTGCTGCGGTGAACTGCGGTTCGTTGGGCAGGTTGGCTGCGTTGGGATACGTCGCGAAATAGTGGTCGGTTGAAACGTTCTCCTGGAATATCACGACTACGTGCTGTATGGGCGTAGTCGTGGCGGATTGTGCGTCGTTCGATGGATATGCGGCAACGTTTGCCGTCAACATCACAGCGAACAGTACGAAAGGAATTGCGATTGATACCTTGGTCCGTAGTTTCATCGATATAGAGGGATGAACCAGAGCTTTTCTTCCTTGCCGATGGAAACCGCATAGGGACCTGTCCTCGCCTTCGTGGTTATTCTCAAACGGCGCTCTATAGAGGCACAGTAGTCTCTATAGGCCAGGGGTCCGAAGCCCCTAAGCGATTTCGCCCCTGCTCTTGACCCGCGACCTGGGCATCTTGTTAGACAACGCCAGGAGCACGACGCCGCACGCGACCAGCAGGGATGGCATCAGCGGGACGCCATGAGCAATTGCGCCCATTGAGGCGGCTTGCTGGGTTCCAGGGTCCCGGATCAGGACGAACGTGCTCCCGTCGCCGAAGACCGGAGCGTAGCCGCTCAGCCTGTAGCCGGGCGAGTCATAGGAGACGTCGGTTATCAGGCGCAGGGTGACCGAAGCGTTGGCGGTATCTCCCGGAGAAAGGCCGGTGTCCTCCTCGGTGAGCGGGATCGAAAAGTTGAGAGGTCCCCAAAAGGCGCCCGGATACAGGTATCTCTGCGTTGGCGTGGGAGAACCCTGCGAGCTGTTCACAGAGTGATTGTCGCAGAAGAGTATCACAAGAAGGACGTAGTCCCGCACGTCGTTCTCGGCTCCCGTCAGGTCGTTGACTGTCACCACCGCACTCAAGGTGAGGTTCGCACCCACCACCGCCGACGCGGGGGTGTTATATGACACCGTGAATTGGGCGTAGCCGAGATAGCTCTGGGAGGTGACCTCGAACTGCCTAGCGTAGGTCTCGCCCCTAGCGGGCTGCGCCAGGGCCATGGCGACGAGGAGCGCCGCCAGGGCTACGCATGTGATGCGCGTTTTCGACTCGAGGCACCTCTGCTTTTTTCGGGAGGGATGCCGCGGATTTAAGAATTGAAGCGCCTGGTCAAAGACTAATTATCGCTCAGTCTCCGGTCGTGCGGTCTTGCGCGAGTTGGCAGAGAAGCCCAATCTGCTTGTGACGAGCTCTCCCGTCGGGAGCCGGCTCGAAGAGCTGTCCCCCTACGCCAAGGTCTATTGGCTCAACGACCTCGACGAAAAGGAGCTAGACCACCTCCTTCCCTCGATAGACTGCATGCTCGTCCAGGCCTGGTGGCCGGACTCGCTCAACCCCGAGCGGATCTCTAGGATGGTCCGGCTGCGCTTCATCCAGTCGGGGATGGCAGGAGTCAACCACATCCCGTTCAAGCACCTCGGCAGGCGGGTCATGGTGAGCAGCAACGCTGGAGGGTTCTCGACCGGTGTCGCCGAGTTCGCGCTTGCGTTGCTACTCGCCGCCGCGAAGAGGGTGGTCAAGCTCGACCTCGCCCTGAGGACGGAGGAGTTCGACCCCTCGCAATGGCCGAACCTCTTCAGGGAGGTCATGATCCTGAGAGGGAGGACGCTGGGCATCCTCGGGTACGGGGGGATAGGGCGCTCGGTGGGGTCGATGGGGCTGGCCCTTGGGATGAACGTGATGGCCTTTTCGAGGCACCCGAGCCCGGGGGGCGGCGTTCAGGTCTCCCATGGAGAGGAAGGGCTACTCCGGGTCTTGGGAAAGAGCGACGCGGTGGTAATCGCCCTCCCGCTCTCGAAGCTCACTGTAGGGCTCATCGGAGCGACGGAGCTCGGCGCGATGAAGAGGGATGCGATACTCGTGAACGTCGCGCGCGCCGAGATAGTTGACGAAGAGGCCCTCTTCGAGCACCTGTCCAAGAACGGTCAGTTCACCTACGCGACCGACGTGTGGCAGATCAAGAGGGGGAGAGAGACCTACGCCTCCAAGTTTCCGCTAGTGAAACTTCCGAATTTCATCGGCACTCCCCACGTGGCCGGGGGGAGCGCCGCCTCGACGGGCGAGCCGGGAAAGATAGCTGCCGAGAACCTGCTACGCTATCTTGGCGGCGAGCCGCCACAGAATGTAGTCGACCCTTCGGAATACATTTGAGATCCTTAGGCGACGACTCCAGCTGTCTCCTTGAGCCAGCCGTAGCCCTTCTCCTCGAGCTTCAGCGAGAGTTCCTGCCCTCCGGAGGCAGTGATCCTACCCTCGTACATGACGTGCACGAAGGTCGGCTGGATGTATTTCAGGATCCTCTGATAGTGGGTGATCACGAGGATTCCGAGGTCGTTGCTCGCTATCTTGCTCACTCCTTCCGCGACGACCCGGAGCGCGTCGATGTCCAGGCCAGAGTCGGTCTCGTCCAGGACCGCGAACTTGGGCTTGAGCATCGCGAGTTGGAGTATCTCTGCCCGCTTCTTCTCCCCTCCAGAGAAGCCCTCGTTGAGGTAGCGGTTCATGAAGGACTCGTCCATGCCGAGGAGCTTCATCCTCTCGGCGAGCGTCTCCTTGAAGTCGAAGATGGTCGGGGCCTGGTTGTTCGCGTCGGTGTGGACCGCGTTGTATGCCGCGCGGAGGAAGGAGAACATCGTCACCCCGGGGACAGCGACCGGGTACTGGAAGGCGAGAAAGAGCCCCTTCTTCGCCCTCTTGTCTGGAGTGAGGTTGATTATGCTCTCCCCGTCGATGAGGACGTCGCCCTGTATCACTTTGTACTTTGGGTGCCCAAGGAGGGTGTTGGCCAGGGTGCTCTTTCCCGACCCGTTCGGGCCCATCAGCGCGTGTATCTCGCCTTGGTTTATCGTCAGGTTCACCCCTTTGAGTATCTCGGTTCCTTCCACCGAAGCGTGGAGGTCGCGAATCTCGAGCTTTGCCATCGTGTCCAGACCGCGCGGTCCCCCTTAGTTATATAAATCTATAACTTAGGTTATATCGGCTGGAGTCGGGCGGGGGCGTTCTCCCGGGGTTTCAGTAGTTTCGGAATAATTCGGCAGGATATTATATACCTCCTCTGATGACGGTCACTCATGGCAGGCCACTACAAGGCGCCGGACATCCCGAGAGCGAAGGTCACCCCCGTTCTCGTGAGGGATGAGCTGCTAAAGTGCTTCGAGGACGCGAACAAGGAGTTCATGAACGTACTCAACCAACCGACCAACGACCAGGCGCTCAAGGTCCAAGTCAGGCAGTTCGTCACGGGCACATTCCAGAGCTGTGGCGCGAGCTTCGACCAGCCCACGAAAGAGGGGATAGTGACCGCCATAGGCCAGTGCAAGGCGAACGCCGAGGCGATGATGGGCGAAAAGGGCGCATCCATCATCAGGGAGCACTACGACGAGATGATGAAGCTCGTCAACAAGCTCCCAGACGGCAAGTAGGGCGACCGGGCCGCCCTCGCTGCGGCAACTGCCGAATTTTGAGGAATCCTTAATATCGCTGGTCCGTCGCTGAGGTCGGGGAAAGGGCCGTCCTTGCGCACATCTTTTCATCGGTGAAGCTGATGCAACCCCTGGTCTGTCCCGGATGCGGCGCGACCTCTAGCCCGAGCGCCTCCTGAGAGCGTGGGACTGCTTGGAAGAGAAGACCAGCGCGCCTTCGGAGCCCAAAGAGAACCAGAGCTTCGTCAGAGTTTTCGGCGGCCTGGGGGCCATGAGCTTTCTCACTTACATGGGCGAGTACGCTTCTTTCATCATCGTCCTCGTGTTCCTTTCGAACAAGTTCGTAGAGAACTTCGGCTTGGGCGATTTCGGATATGCCTTCGTAGGCACCATCTCAGGGGCGTTCCTAATCGCCTCGGGACTGGTCGCGATCTACATGGGGCACCTTTGCGACATATACGGGAGAAGGAGGATGATGATCATCGGCTGCATTGTGGGCTCCGCAGCCCTGCTATCCCTGATATTGGCGAACAGCCTCACCCAGCTCGCGCCCTTCGCCATCGCGACCGCTGCGTCGCTCACCACGCTAGGGATAGCCCACGGCACCTACACGGCCGCCACGCTCGCGTACGGCGGCGACCTCGCAGAGAAGCACCGGAGCATGGGGAAGGCCTACGGCCTCGTCGACGGCGCCGAATTCGCGGGATATGCGTTCGGGCCCGCCCTTGGGACGACGGTCGCTTTTCTGGCGGATAGCACGACGGCTGTCTTCGAGATGTCAACCGTGATGCTGCTGATCTCGGCTGGGCTTGCGGTCGTGTTCATGCCGGAGATACGACCGGCGTCCGCGGTCCTCGCTGCCCCTATGATCATGGGCGCGAGCCACGACGACCACGACGACGACCATCACGACCACGAAGAGGGGATTCACGCGGGGGCGCACAGTCACAGCGCCACCTGGGCAGACTACGTCAACGCGTTCAGGACTCCGCTAGTTGGCGTAGCCCTGCTGACCACGCTGGTCGGGGCCATCGGCTTCTCCGCCTTCTTCTCCTTTGTACCCCTCTACGCCCAAAGGCTTGAGGGCTTGGTCCCCCAGTTCAAGTACCTCTTCGGGTACTTCGCGTCGATCATGGCCATCACGGGCGTCCTCTTCATGGTGCCCCTCGGCCACTACGAGGACAGGACGGAGAGGCGGATGCCGTACCTCGTCGCCGGGCTGATCGGGGCCGCGTGCTCGCTGTCCATTGTGTTCTTCTTCCCTCCCTCGCTCCCCTCGTTCCTCATCGCCGCAGTGGCCTACGGCCTCTCCATTGGCGCGGTCCGCGTCAGCCAACTCGTGATCCTCGCGGAGGCGAGCCATCCCACGAATCGCGCCGCGATAATGGGGACCAACCACGCCTTGGAGCACGTTGGATACGGCCTGGCGGCGGTCTTGATCGGCACCCTCATCGCGCTGCCGGGCGCCTTGGGCGGGTTCGTAAACGCCTTCCGCATCCTCTCTCTCATCCTGGTCGTCGCGGGCTTGGCATTCCTAATCTACGCGAGATGGGCGAAGGTCAAGTAGCGAGTCTTCGGGAAGGGAGGCGTGGTCGGAACTGCGTCGCCTAGATGCAGAACTTCGAAATCTTCGCCGCCAAGGCCTCGAGGAACTCCCTGTCCACGGACGAGTGGGCGTTGGACACGTCCCCGTCGATGTCAATCTCCGCGACAACCTTCCCTTCGTGGGTGATGGGGACGGTGATCTCCGAGCGGGTGCTCGCGAAGCATTGCAGGTACCGCGGGTCCTTCGAGACGTCGGAGACTATCTCAGTGCGCCCTGACTTGGCCGCGAAACCGCAGATGCCCTTCCCCAGGGGAATCGAGGTGTGGGTCGTGGGGGCAGGTCCTTTCCAAGAGTCGAGGCGCAGCTCTCCGCCCTTCAGGAGGTAGAGCCCCACCCAGTTGTAGGTAGGTTCCATGTTCAGGAGCTGGACGACGCTCTTCCTGAGCGCTGCGGGCTGCTGCGCCCGCGAGACGAGCAAGTCGACTTCGGCGAGGAGCTCCTTTGCCCGCTCGCGGTTGAGCCTCGGCTGGGATTTCATCGAACTACACGCGCTTGTAGATCATCCTGTAGAGCATCGCGGCGAGCAACCCTCCCAAAACGGGGCCTACTACATAGATCCAATAGTCGAGTATTGGGGTGTTGCTGAAGAGCAGGGAGACGATGGCCGGGCCGAAACTCCGCGCGGGGTTGAGGGAGGCGCCCGATACAGCCCCGAGCGCCCAGATGCTCCCGGCCAAGGTCAAGCCTATTCCCAAGGAGCCCCACGAGATGCTCGAAGAGTCCGGGTCGGTAGACCCCAGCACGGCCATCGTCAGGAAGGTCGTGCCGACGATCTCCGCCAGGACCGCGGAGAAGACAGGCATTGAGAGGGAGAGGTTGGGCAGGGAGCTGCCGAGGTTACCGGCGACCGCGGCGCCTTTCCCCACGAGCGCGTATTCCACCACCGCAGCGAGAGTGGCTCCCACGAACTGCGCCACGATGTATGGGACGACCCTGTTCTTCGAGAGCCTGCCTGCAGCGAAGGCTGCGATGGTGATCGCGGGGTTGAAGAAGGCGCCCGAGACGCTCCCGACCGTCGCTATTCCTGCGACGAGGGCGATGCCGAACGCGAGGCCTATGAAGCCCAGCCCGAGAGACGGGCCGAGCGGGAACAGGCTCGAGTCGCTGGCGACGGTTATCGCGCTTATGCCTACGAAAGTGAGGAGAAAGGTGCCGTACGCCTCCGCGATGAAGAGGCTGGAGAGCTGGCGTTCCATTCTTTGGGTCCCGATTAGTTTTCGTTATTTAAGGCCATTGAGGGTCACGGCAGAGGCTCGCCCTGCGGGGAGGTCTCCGGCTTGCCCCACCGCCCCACCTTGGGGAGGTCCTTGGACCTGAACAGGGCCATGCCTCGCTGGTAGCGCTCGAGCTCGACCTGAACGTATCCGATCTCTGAGAGGAGGGCGTCGATCCTCTTCTTGCTCTTGCCCCCTCCCGCCTTCAGGGCTTCGAGCTTCTCTCTTCTCTCTTTGAGCATGGTCGTTAGGAGCTGCTCGTACTCTGTGACCAAGGACGAAAGTCCGCCACGCTATCAAAATCTATAAACCCATCGACCCTTCCGAGGAACCCATGCGGTCGAGCTTGGTCGTCGCCGGCGGGATGATTATCCTGACCGGCGTGGTGCTCTACGTGGCGCTCGACGGCGAAGCGTGGCTGGCGCTGATCGCCGGGGGCGGGGTCGCGCTTGTCGCCGGGCTGGTGCTCGAAGAGATGACAGACCGGGTCGAGGCTCCACCGGGGCAGCACTTTTGCCCCTTCTGCTCGACGCTCGTAGCCGAGGAAGACGAAAGGTGCGGTCATTGCAACGGCCTCCAGGATTGGGTGACCCAGTCCAGGCCGGCGGCGTCTCAGCCAAACCGTTAACCATAGACCGTGGAGCCCATGGCGGAGTTGTCCGGTAGCATGAAGACGTCCGAACAGGCCTGCGTGACCGAGGAGGTCACGTTCGTCGGCCATGCTATGGTCAAGGCCACTCACGGGAGGACGATCGAGATCACCACCGAGGAGCACCTCACCCCGAGGGGCGACTGCATAATCGGGGTCGGCGCCTCCAAGGGGATCTCGGAGCTCTCGCCCGCGATGAAGAAGGCGCTGAGGTCGGACGAGGCGAGAGTGAGGTTCACCATCGTCGCTCCAGGGGGCGAGTTCTCGTTCGTCGCGAGGGGGAGCAAGGACCTCTCGTTCGAGAGCCCCACCGACATGGTCATCAGGAAGAGCACCTTCGTGTGCGGAAGGACGCTGGCCATCCGGGCCGAGTCCTCCGCGAGCGAGGTACCGCGCAGCCTCGTGGGAACTTTGAAATCCCCGGGGGCGGCTGGCCTGCTCAGGATAGAAGTCTCCGCTTGACCCCCTTCAAGTCGACCGCGAACACGATGCAGGCGCTCGTGAAGTATCACGGACTGAAGGATTGGAAGCTCAGGATCCCCTACCACGACAGCATATCTGTGAACACCACCTCGCTCGGGAGCAAGGTCGTGGTCCGCGAGGAGAAGGGAGGGAGGGATGGGGAGCTGTTCGTGGAAGGGAAGAAGAACGAGGACGCGCTCAGGCGCCTCCAGAACGTCTCCGACAGGCTGACCGGGAAGAGCTTCGAGGAGCTTGGGCTGCGCCTCGACTCGGGGAACTTCCCCCGCCTCGACGCGAAGGGTCTTGGGTTTTCGTCCTCGGCCGGGGCTGCGCTCACTCTCGCGCTCTTCCACGCAGTGAGCAAAGAGGAGCCGGACTACACCGAGCTCTCGAGGGTCGCGCGCCTCTTCGCCGGCTCCGCATCGAGGACGGTCGTTGGAGGGTTCTCGAGGCTCTACGCGGGCAAGGGATACGAAGACACGTACGCCGAGAAGTTCGCCGACGAAAAGGACTTCCCCCTGAGGATGGTGATAGTCCCGCTCACGTCGCCGGTCAGGACGGAGGATGCCCACAGGGAGGTAGAGAGCTCACCGTTCTTCAGGTCGCGGGTGGAGTCCGCCGCGAGGAGGTGCGAGGAGATGGAGAGGGCGATAAAGGGCGGCGACCTCCGCAAGGTGGGGGAGCTCGCTGAGCAGGACACCCTCGAGCTCCACGCCGTAACTATGACGGGGGCCAACAGGCTCGTGATAATGAGCCCCGACACCATCAGGATAATCACGAAGGTAAGGGAACTGCGGTCTGACGGCGTCGAGGCCTACTTCTCGATGCAGACGGGCCCTTCGGTCTTCGTCAACACGAGCGAGAAGGACGAGGCGAGGGTGAGGAGGGCCATCGCGCGACTGGGCTACAAGACCATCCTCTCAGGCGTGGGTGAGGGTGCGAGGATAGGCCAGGCAGGCACCAGCAGCGATTAATTACTCCCCCGAGCTATCTTCCAAGAATACGTCATGCCTGGGAAGCCCAACATGGTCGTGAGGCAGTACCTCGACCAACTCAAGGATACCAAGAAGGGGAAGCCTCCGCAGATAAGGGACGCCCTCGACATCTACCTGGAGATGTGGGACAAAGTGATCAAGAACGGCACGGTCTCCGAGGACGACGAGGTTGCCCTCGCCCTCTCTAAGATAGACAAGGCGGGCGGCCTCTACGAAGCAGCAGAGTGAGGGCGCTCGCCGTGAGGAGCTTCAGTGGGTTACTTCCCCGCCATCCAATACGATGCCCTGGCCGGTCATGTAGCTGGACTCGTCGCTCGCGAGGAAAACCGCCAGGTTGGCCACGTCCGAGGGCTCGCCGAACCGGCCCATCGGTATGGAAGAGCGGAGTGCCGCCGCGGCGGCCTCGTCGAACCACTGCAACCACCCGGTCTTGATCGATCCGAGTATCATGCAGTTCACCCTTATCCTTGGGACGAGCGACTTGGCCAGCATCTTGGTCAGGGTCAGGACGGCGCCCTTCCCGCAAGCGTAGACCAGCCCCTGCGTGTCCCCGACGAGGACCGGCGTCGACGAGACGTTGACTATGGCGCCGCCGTCCGGCATCAGCGGTAGGGCGTTCTGCGCGCAGTCGAAGGCCCCGAAGACGTCCACGGAAAAGACGCGGAGCCACATCTCCCGGGTGATGTCCTCCACCTTCGCGTTCCAGATGCTGCCGTCGGCCAGCCCGGCGTTGTTGACGAGCACGTCCAACCTGCCGAACTTCCGTTCGACCTGCTTGAACAAGGCCTTGTTCTCCTCGGGGACCGCGATGTCCGCCTTCACCGATATCGCCTCTCGGCCCATCTTCTTGATCGCGGCGACCACCTTCCCTGCCTCGACAGCCGAGCTACGGTAGTGGACCACCACGTCGGCCCCCTCCTTCGCGAAGGCCTTCGCGATTGAGGCTCCGTTTCCGGTGCTCGAGCCGGTTACAACCGCGACCTTGCCCTTGAGCCTCAACTGCTCGCGAGAGCGCGCCCGCCCGGACTTAAGTATTTGAGCGACGGCACGAAGAGAGTCCCGGAATGTGGGCGTCCCTGCTCGAGGCTCTCCGCAGGAGGCGCGCGCCTCCCGAGGCGCGTCTTGCTGAGGTAGGGCTCGTGGAGGGGATGAAGGTAGCTGACATCGGCGCGGGATACGGGTACTACGCCTTCCCCGCCGCAGAGATGGTGGGCGAGAAGGGCAGGGTCTACGCCGTCGAGCCCAACCCGAAGAGGGCCGAGGAGATCTCGAAGAGGGCGGAGGAGAGTGGCCTCAAGAACATAGAGGTGCTCGTCGCTAGAGCGGAAGACGTCGCAGGCATTCCCTCTGGGGAGGTGGACGTCGCCATCTCCATGTCCTCTTTCCATCATTTTGCGGACGCGCAGGCCGCGCTCCTCGAGCTGAGAAGGATCGTGAGGCCTGGCGGGCTGGTCTACGTCAGGGACATCAGGGCGGGGAGGCTCTTCAAGCACGGAAGTCGCGAGGAGGAGTTCAGGACGGCAATCTCCCGGCAATTTCCCGACGCCGAGTTCGAGGTAGGTTCGGGGTACCTGGTCGCGAAGGCCAGGCAGTGACAGGCCCTCAGGGCCTCGGGGCCCTGTCTCTCGCGGTCCCGCCGATCTCGAACGTCTCAAGGAACTCGAGGTTGAATAGCGAGGCCGCAGCGGAGTTCCTCACGAGCTCATCGGAGTCCTTCAGGGCTGCCTGGAGGGTCGCCTTCGCCGTCTGACTCCCAATCGAGCCGAGCGCCGCTGCCGACTCGTGCCGGACTATCGGGTCCTTGTCCTTCAGCGTCGCTTCTTCCAGCCCCCGGACGCCGGAGGTCAGCCCTATCTGGCCCATCGTGAATGCGGCTTCGTGGCGGACGAGCGGGTCAGGGTCGTGCAGCAATACGCTGGTGAGCGTCGGGATCGCGGCCTCGCTGCCCAGGTCGGCCAGGATCGTCACAGCGTGCACCCTGAGGACAAGGCTGGGCTCCTCCTGCATGACCTTGATGAAGAAGCTCTCGTTCCCTTTCCGGAACTCCTCTTCCATGTGCCTCATCACCTCGAGACAGTGCGGCTTGTCGTCGACGACGACGGTCGTGTACTTCATGATTAGCGCACACCCCCTGAAGACGAATCTAATAACAGGAGCGAGAAGCTCTAGAAGAGGGTCAAGGCGGCCGAGAGCGTTCCGAGCTGTGCAACCTCTTCGGAATCGGCCCCCACGACTATCAGGACGTCCCCTTCCCTAGGTCCCGCCTCCCTGGCCGCCGACCACAGCCCGCGAGGGCCGTCCTTCTCGCAGTCGGCACCCTCCCCCGGGATGGTGAAGCGGCCACCGGCGAAGAGCGCGGTGAAGGCCCCTATCGCGCCCACCCTGACTGCCGCGTCTCGTTGCTCGATCCCCTTCCTCACGCTGCGTCCCGCCCCTCTGACGAGGACCGCGGCGCACTTTGCGCCGATCCCCAGCGACCTTGCCTCCACGCTGGAAGACCATGGTATCTTCTCTCTTAGCCTCTGGAACTCCCGCTCCCCCTTCCTGCTCAGCCTGCAGCCGTCGGGCTGAATCAGGATGAGGTCGTTCTCTTTGAGCCGCTTGATGAGGGTCCTCACCTCTCCCTGGCCGAGGCCTACGAGGCTTCCCAGCTTCCCCCTCCCGACAGCCCCCGCCGCGCCGATCGCGAGTATGGCCTTCAGGACGTGAACTTCGGAGAAGACCGCCCTTGGCCCCTTGTATTCTGAAGAGAGGACATCGCGGAGAGCTTCCAGGGTCATGGGCGACGAGGGCGCCGGGCGTCCGTTGTATTTCTCCTTTTTTCGGCCGCGGCCGTTATGGCTCTCGTCGACGGATGATTATTCTTATACGACCAGAGGGCGAGGCGTCCCAGAAATGAACAAGGTCGTCACGATAACGGGCGCGCTGGTCTGCGCGTCCGGGTTCGCGATGTTCTTCCTGGTCGGCCTTCTCCACTCCGAGACCTACCGCGCGGCGATATTGATCTACCAATATTCCGCGCTCGTGGTCTCTGTCATAGGCGCCGGGACCGTGGTGGTCGGGGTGGTGGCGCGGGACACGCCTCTTCGGACCATCGACACCGAGGGGGTGGCGCGGTTCTACTTCCGGCTGGCGCTGGTCAACACCATCGCCGCGGCGCTTTTCGCCGCGCCACTGCTCGACCCGCAGCTCAAGTTCCCGATACTGATAACGCGCTGGCCCGGGATATATATGGTCGTGGCCTACACGTTCTTCGTCCTGGTGGGGATTGTGGGAACGCTGTGCTGGGGTGTCTTCTTCCACCTGCTCCCGAGCATGTTCGACAAGGCCTCGGTCAGGCGCTTCTGGCTGCTCGCCCAGGTCGCGGTGACTGAGGTGGGGGTGTATGCCCTAGCGATATTCATGTTCCTGGGAGGGTACATCGGGGCGTCACTCAACTACTCAGGGGCGGGGGACTTCATCGTCGGCGCGCAGATGGAGGTGGCCGTGATCCCTTCGGCGCTAGGAATATTCCTGGTGGCGTTGGGGACGATGATCGGCGTGGCCAACGTCCTTTTCGCGAAGCGCGGATCCTGACCGGCGAGGCACGTGGCGGGCTTGCCCCTAACCCTCAGCCCGCGCCTTGAAGTATTCCCCCAAGACCGCCCTGACGGTCTCCGGGACTGATTCCAGCTTCCTCGCCTTCCTCTCTCGCTCGAGGGCCTTCACCATATCGTCGCTCATGCTGACCATTATTTTCTTCATCATACCATTATCTACCAATAGCAAAAAGGATTTATCATGGATTTGTCGCCAACCACCTCATCGTCAACCCCGATTGAAATCGAAATCATTGGTGCTCATTGCGGTATTGTTGGTTGCCGTGGTCGCGAGCGGCGCCTATATCTCCGGGGCGTTCAACTCCAAGTCATCCTCTACCTCCGAGACGGTTGACATGCAAATCGTGGGCGGCGTGGGAGTCGGGACCGTCGACACCTACGTCCCCGACAACTTCACCGTCACCTATGGGAAGAACGTCACGCTGGCAATCTCGAACACGGACGACAACAGCCACGGCATATCGATCCCCCAGTTCGGCGTCAACAACACCCTCATCCTTCCCGGCGCCACCGCGCGCGTATCGTTTGTCGCCAACAAGACGGGGACCTTCGAATACACGGAGCCTCCGGGAGACTGCAAGGGAGGCTACGGTGGCGTCTGCAACAGCGTGCAGCACATGTGGGGATTCATCACCGTAGTCGCTGGATCCTGACCCTGCGAGAATGCTGACCATATTCATAGGGACGACAAGCCCCTGATTGTCCCGCGATCGTGGCCGACCACGAAAAACGCAGTAGTGTCCGTCAAGGTCACGGTTGACCGGCGCTGGATGCCCGGAAGGGCACATGCCCTCCCAAGGCAACCCCGCGCGAGAATTGACAATCGCTACGGCCAGCCTTTTCGTGCTGCAGACCGTCCGTCTTCCGTCCATCACGCCATCGCTATTGCCGCGTACTACATCAATCGCATGAGTCCAGATGGACCCAAATGGGTCCATTTGCATGCAGTTGGGCTTTCGGGACGACCCTGGCGAACCCTGAAGTTTCGTGCGTCTGAGACTTCGCGTGTCCTCGAGAGCGACCCCTCGTCGTGTCGAGAGTCTCGCGTGAACTCGCGATGTTTATCTAACTCCAGGTCTTCCTCCTTGAGAGTTGGTGGGCAGTGAGGAAAATGCGCCACGGCGGCTCCTTCAGTGGAAGGTCGTTCTAACTCGAATCTCCCGGTCGCATCGTTCGGCCTACCAACAATATGGTTCACTCCGAGGCTCGGGTACCAACTAGTCCCGGACGACATAACGAACTCCATCAGCATCGTCGTGGTCGCGGTCGCGATATACTATGCGGTAAAAATCATCCGCCTTTCGGACAAGTTCGATTACGTGGCCCTGAAAGGCGGCCGCGCCCCATACTACATAGTCCTGGGCATGATCTTCCTGGAGCTGGACAGGATTTTCGACCTCTTGACCATTCCGCTCTCCTGGTACTTTGGCTATCAATGGACGGTCACGTTCAACGACCCGCCCGCGGCGCTCGCGGGACTCTTCATAGCGCTCGGACTCAGGGAAATGTACGTCGTCTACATCAGGAACTCCAAGGCGAAAAAGCCCGTACCCTCACATGAGGAGATATGGGAGACCGAGAAGGTCGGGGCGGCGGCGTAGGCCAGCCGCGCCTAGGACTGCTTGAGCGAGCCGTTAACCTTCTTGAATGTGATCGTCAGAAAGCCCGGCTTTACCATCGATTCGGTCACGACGTATCCGTGCGCGTTGAACATGCCCTCGAACGCCTTGAAGAGCCCTTGGGTGTGCTCCAGCGGCATCTCGGGGACGAAGGCAAGCCTCATGGCCAGGCCGTCGGCGCCCTGAGGCTCGAGCTTGACGTCGCCGCACTCCCAGAAAAAGTCGGTCAGGAGCTTTCTCACCGACTCGATGAACTCCTTCTCGGTCGACGAAGTCAAGAAGACGTTAGCCTGCCATTGGGCGCTATCGCGGATCAGCTTGAGCCACTTGCTCTGCGACGCCTTCATCGCCTGCGAGCTCGCGAAATACCACAGGTCTTGATTGACGAGAACCATCCTCGACCGCCTTGCCCTCTGCACCATCTTCTTAGCGGCGAGCGCATCCTCGAGGCTGAAACCCTGCCTGTTCGCCTCCAGCGCGTAAATCCCGATTTCGTTTATCAGGCTGTAGAGGGTCTTTCCAGACAGGTTGGCCAGCTTGTTCAGCTCCTGAGCGATGTCCTCGTTCATGTTGACGGTCTTCCGCTTGCCGAACTTCGTGTCCAGCGACGACATATTCGCAGATATTCGTCAGCAGACTAAATAAGTGTGCTGTGATGAAAGCGGTCAAGTTTGCCCAGCAGAGGCCTAGACGAAGCCCGATAATTGTTAAGGCGGCCGCACGCAGAAAAACCCGCGGAAGCTAGCCTGCCTCTAGGAACGTGGTGGTCATGCTCGAGATGTTCGGTTCCGAGCACACCGGAGGCGCTGTGGTGGACGAGGTGGAGATGACGCCCAGGCTAGAGCAGATCAGGGCGACGTAGTAGTCTGCGGCGGCGTACTCCGTCCACGCGAACGGCGTGTCGGGATTGGCCAGGCTCGCCAAGACCTGCTCGTGCGTCATCGACGCGAGGGGGAGCAGCGTCCCGGTCGAGGTGGTCGACGTCGTCGAGGACGCCGACGCGCTCGATGTTGTCGACGTGGACGTGGAGGTTACGTCCCCAAAGTCGGTCGCGTCAGCGCCCAGGACGCTGTATCGGCCCCAGATAGTGTAGGGCGTCCCCGCAAAGTTGTTCAGGGCGACCAGGAGGCTCGTCGCCCTCTCGTAGACCGTGTTGTTGACTGCGGTCGCCTGCTGCTGGAAGTAAGGCAGGGTCTGCATCTCGAATCCCGCGGTTATCGGCGAGGCGTAGTCTATCGAGAGGAAATTGACGTAGGTCCCGGAAAAGAAGTTGCCGAAGTCCACAGCCGACGTCGCGTTGTAGTGGGCCGGCGCCCAGTAGACGGTCGGGACATCCTGGTCTCCGAAGGAGCTGTAGCCCAAGAAGAGGTTCTGGAAGACTCCGAACCGGCTCAGCGCCAGCGCCATCGCCCAGCGGTTCTCGCCGCAGTAGACGCAGGAAATCGCACCCAGGTAGACCACCGTCGGCTTGCCGTTGACCGTGAGGAGCGGAGCGGCGGCGACCTGCTGGCCGACGAGGCTCGTGAGGCTCCCGTTGAGCCACATCCGCGCCGCGGTGTCAAAGTAGGAGTTGGGCTCGTCGTTGATCACGGCAAGCTGGCTGGAGTTCATGGGGACGTTGATGTCGGTGAGCCTCTGTCCGAACGCCTCCTGCGTGGTGATGGGCGGGGCGTCGGGAAGCGAGAGCGGCGGAGTTATCAGCGGGCCGGTGACGAATATCGGCGCAAGGTTCGAAGTGGAGCTGCTCCTCTGGACGACCCCGTGGGAGAGCTCGACCGAGAGCGCTGCCACCAAGACCAAGGCGACAATGCTGAGCGCCATCCCGGTGTACGCCATGAGCTTGAGCCTCTTGTAGGGGTTCTGAGATGCGTTGAGGTTCCCGAACTGCAACTGCCATCGAAAGTCAGCGCCTATCTGATAAACGATTCGAGGGCGGAGTCGATGAGGCGCTCGGCCAACGCCACCGACGGGACGACCTCACAGCCCTAGGTTCAAGAGAACGTCCTGCGTTGAACTCGACCCGCCCGGCCAGCCGAGTTGACTTACCGCGAAGAGGCTGACGGGGGAGGATGCGACGAGATGCCCACGCCGACCGTGGTGAGCCTCTTGCCCGCGGTCGATATCGCCAATGCCGCGCCCAGCGCAGCAACGCCGAGGAGCACGCCCATCACCGCCCCGGACCCAAGACCCGAGAACGCCGAAGAGTGCGCGTTGGGGAAGACCAGGTCCGCGAATCCAAGGCCGCGAGCCAAGGTCGGCGAAGTCGCCGCCCCGCTGCCGGCGGTCTTGGCTAATGCCGTCGCTGCCGTTGCGGCTATCGCGGTGGGCGGGATCGTGGGGGCGCCGCCGTCCTTGAAGAAGGAAAAGACGGGCATGTTGATCGACATCCCACCTCCGCCTCCCAAGCTCACGACGTTGATCGTCCCGTTCATCAGGTGGTCGGTGTCGAGGGACGAATAGTAGAAGTAGCTACCGGCCGTGGTGAAAGTGTAGCTGTAGGTCTGGAACTGATTGATGGTGGGAGAGCTCGCGGCTGTAAGGGTGGTGAAGATGACGTTGTGTTGACCGCTTCCCGTCGACGCGCCGCACGCGCCCGACGGGCCGTCGAGATTTTGCCACATGACAGTGCTTCCAACCGTGACGTTCAACACGGGTGGGAAGAACTGGTCCTGTGACATGACAATGTGGTATGGCACTATCATCACTTTGAAGCTGGCGGACTGGGAATTCGTCCCTGAAACACCCTTGACAGAGACTGTGTAGTTGCCGACAGCCAGCGTCGAACTCGCCGATACGATCAAGGTAACGTTCACGCCCTTTTCGCCGGAGAGCTGCACCGGGCTGGTGGGGCTGTAGCTCACGGTGAGCCCTGCCGGAGCGGTGCTATTGAGCGTCACAGCTTCACCGTTGGTTTGCAGCGAGTTGCTGATTGCCAGGATGACAACCTCCGTGTAACCTCCCGGAGAGATGAACGCATCCGAACCGTAGTATATCGCAAAGTAGAACGCGAAGGATACCCCGGAAGACGACGACGAGTTTGTCGTTGTAGACGTAGTCGTTGTAGACGTCGAGTTCGTCGTTGTCGACGACGAGGAAGAAGACGAGGATGAGGAGGAGGATGACGAACTAGAAGACGAGCTGGAGGAAGACGACGAAGACGCAGTGCTCGACGAGGTTGACGACGAAGTGCTCGACGCAGTGCTCGACGAGGTTGACGAAGACGCAATGCTCGTCGAAGGGGTCGAGGAGCTAGCCGTGCTGGTCGATGGCGTGGAGGAGGTCGTCTGGCTTGTCGTCACCGTCTGCGACTGGCTGGTCGTGCTCTTTGCAGAGAGCGATCCGAGAGCCACGTACCCTCCTACCGCGGCGACTATGATTACTACGACGACGACGCCAATGACCGTGGTGCTGACCGCACTACGCCCGCCCCGAGCGAACGCCGGCCTCCGTCCAGTAAAGCGACTCCTCCGACCCAACTTCTCTTCAAGGTGTCCTCGTTTTTCGGATGCTTATATGACTTCGCACCGGTAGCGCAATACGCGGCGAGGGGCAAGGCCTAATTAGAACGCCGACTCCGGCGAGAGCATGGAAGCTTTGAAGCCGGTTGGAACGCGGCCGAGGACCTTGGCAGTCTCGTTGTCTGTGGTTTCCGGTCTTTTGTGCTTCCTCATCGTGCTCAGCCCGACGAGCGCGGCCGCCGCGTCGCCCGCAATATCGCTCTTTCCGCCTAACGGCCCTACCGGCACCGTCATCACCATCAGCGGGACCGGCTTCCCAGTCAACACACCCATCTACCTGGGATGGGTCTCCGAGAACGCGAGCTGGAACGTGAAGGCCATCCCCGTGCCGCAGGTGGCAGGGATAAACTCCACGCCCTTGGTGTACAAGCTTGCGACGACGACGAGCAACTCCTCGGGCGGCTTCTCGCTCCAGGTCAAGGCACCCGTGGACTACGGGGGGAGCCACGCGATCCAAGCATACGCGACGAACGGGACGGCAATCAGCCCCGTGGCTTCATTCAGTGTGGCGCCCGACTTTAGCGTCTCGCCTTTGAGCGGGCCTGCGGGGAGTCCGATCAACATCGTGGCGACTGGCCTCGGCATCGGCGTATACTCCACCACCTATTGCCTGCACTGGGACAACAACGTCGCTGGGTACATGTCCGCAGTCTCCACGGGCGGTGTGGCCAACTTCACCTTCTACGCCTCGGGCACGCCCGGGACTCACTACATCTCGATCTTCCACTGCAACACAGGCCCAGGGTACTTCAACCCGGCTCAGGGTCCGATATCCGTCTCCGACTCCGACCCTCCCTACATACCGTTCTACACCAACTACACCGTGACGCCTGAGAACGTCGTGCCGCAGTCGGCTTCCTCCACGACGAACGACGCGTTCACCACTCACGGCGGGACCGGAGCGTCGTCCCTCGCGCTCGTGGTAGTTTCCCTTTTCGCCGCGACGGGGCTCTTCGTCTACGCGAGGAAGGACCGCGAGGAGCGCAAGGCCATATCGAAAGGCGTCATCGCGGTAGCAATCATAGCGATCATCGTAATCGGAGGGGTAGGGCTCTACGCGACGATGCAGTCACACGGCAGCACCAGTTCTACAACCCAGACATCCACCGGACCGGAAGTGGTGTTCACCCCGCTCGCTACATCGTTCCGGCCGCAGATCACGTTGCCCGTGAGCAACGTGACCACAGGCCCGCGCATCGAGGTCACCCCGACCATCTCGAGCGTAGGCGGCACGATCACCGTCAGCGGTGCGGGCTTCGCCCCCAACCAGCAGCTCCCCCTCGTCATGACCGACAGGGTGGGGAGCAACCTACTGGGCTTCAAGCTGGAGAGTCTGCCCTTCGCGAACGTGACCGCAGGGGCAGACGGCTCGTTCTCCTTGACGACAAAGGCGCCTCTCACCTTGGGAGGGATCCACTATATCGCCGCCGGAAACCTGACCGAGCACTCCAACGGCACCCTCTTCATCCAGAGGACCGCGACCATCAGCGCGACCTCGGGCCCCGCTGGCACCCGGATCGTGATACAGATGTATGGGGTGGGGTGGGACTACAACACCAACATAGTCGCCCTGGACTATGACAACAACTACCTCGGTTATGCCTGCGGGTTCAACAGCCAAGGGAACGTGACCATGATTATCACCGCCACCGGGGCCCCAGGGATACACGATATCGACGTCTACCCGTCGATATGGTGGGGACCAGTCACCTCTAGCAACTACCAAACGCTGCCCGGCAACGGGCAACTGGTGAACTATGCGCAGCCGATGATGACCCCTCTTGACCACCCAGAGTCCATGCCCTCGTTCCACTTCACGTTCTTGGTAACCTCCGGTTAGGCCTGGTAAGCCTGAGGCCTAGACGAGGTTCACCAAGAAGCCGAGCAGGAAGCCCACGAACACCCCGAGGTAGCTCAGCCTCTGCATCTCCAGCGTGGACTCCCTGAAGATTGCCTTGAGCATGGGAAGCACTGCGTAGAGAATCGCCCCTATCGCGACTCCGTCGAATATCAGGTCGAACGTCACCGAATTGTAGAAGAAGCCGACCGCGCCTCCAAGGATGGTCGGTAGGCCTCCTATCAGGAAAAAGACGAGAAGCAAGCGCACCTTTCCTTGCGCCTTGCCAAGGAACGGGGACGCGATGGGGAAGCCCTCGGTTATGTTTTGGAATATGAAGCCAACCAGCACTACGAGGGCGGCTCCGGAGAGGCCGACGGCGACGCCCAGGGAGCCGAAGACAAGACCCTCTGTAAGGTTCTGGAACCCCATCCCTATGGCTATCACGAGGGCGAGCTGGGTGGGGGTCAGCCCTTTCTTCGACCTGCTCTCCGCGAGGAAAAGCACGAGGAACCCGGCCGCGAGGGCGATCGCGAACAGAATGTCGTTTGAGACGGACGAGCCGTAGCCATACAGCGACCCGTTGTATAGCGAGGCCGCCGCGTCCGTGAAGACGTCGCCCATGAGGAAGATGAGTATCCCCACGGCGACCGCCGTCAGGAGGGTGGTCCTCCGCTGGCCGGTCCCCTTGTGGAGCACTATCGGAAGGGAGACGAATATGGAGAGCCCCATGACCGACGAGAGTACCAGGGTCTCCGCGAAGTCCATAAGATTCCCGCCCTGCCCCGGGCTTTTAACGCATACGGTGTTAATGGTTTGGGTTAACAGTGTTATTAACGGCGGTGACGGCCCCTTCAGCCGAAGGTCGCCCCGAGTCAGCAAGGCGCGTCATTCCGAAGCCGGAACGCGAGATCTGCCGCAGGTAGTACACGATTGAGAGCGTGTCGACTACCACTATCGCCCAGACGATGGCCTGCTGGTACGCCGCAAGGAAGGAGAGGACTCCGCTCACTTCGAGCGAGTTTAGTCCGATGAAGTAGAGCAGAGGCCCGATAAGGGGAAGGTTGCAGGAGCAGGTAGCGACGAACGCGCCGAGCGCGACCCCGACGGGGCTCTGCGCGACTCCCGCGAGCGAGCGTCGCCTCAGCGCTAGCCTGAGATAGAAGACCGCGACCGTCGCCTGCATCGACGATGCGAGGACTATCAGCACGAGGAGGGAGTAGGGTATCGTGAGGAGGAAGTAGCCGGCGTTAGATCGGACTATCAGCTCGTAGAAGAGCAGGTAGTACGCGGCGAAGAAGACCGCGTTGGCCAGAATGGTCTTCCAAGACGAGTAGAGGGTCACGAAGACGCGCAAGAACCCTGGCTCGTGCGAGCCTCTCCCCTGCGACAAGTTCCTGGACATCGGCATCTCTCGTCCGCCACGCCCGGTCATATGAAGGTCACCCCGGCCGCTTGAAGGAAGGGTCTAAATCCGGAAAGTCGCGTGGGACCGCGAGGCGCGCTTGTCTTGAGGATTCCAAGGCCAATGTCAGCACCAGCCATCCTTGGAGCCCTCGCGATGCTCTTCGTCCTTCTCGTGAGTTCGGGGGCCTCCGCTCAGGGCGCCAGCACTCCGACGAACGTGAACTGGAGCGGCCCCGACAACAACTTCCCGCTCAACTGGAGTTACGACAACCAGACGGTGATCAACAGCCAGAACGTCAACCAGCTGCAGGTGAAGTGGACGTTCCCCGTTCCGGCGGCGCCCGCAGGACAGATCCAGGAAGCAGAGGGGGTCATGCAGACGCCCCTGATATACGAGGGGATAATCTACGGGATGACGAACTGGAGCCGTCTCTACGCCCTGAACGCCGAGAACGGGGAGGTCGTCTGGTACGATGACCTTCCGATAATGGCCAACTACTCGCGATACCTGCAGCCGTCGGTCCCAGGTACGTTGGGCATACCGCTTGGGCACTACCACGCTATCTTCCTGACGACCGACATCTGGAACGAGCCCCTGATCTGGGCGGTGTCCAACACGTACCAAGTCTTCGCGATAAAGGCGACGACGGGCGACATCGTCCTGGACTTCAACCCCTTCGTCTCGGACCGCCAGACCAACAAGATAGTTGGGAGCTACGGCCTCTACGACGTCGACACGCCCAGCATCCTCGTCGACCAGCAGCGAGGCGTCCTGATGTTCTCGCCCTCGGTCACCGAGGGCGACAGCGCAGGAAGGGGCTTCCTGGAGGCCTGGAACGTAACCACGACCACTCCCAGGTTCATGTGGAGGACGTACGTGATTCCGCCCCAAGACGGGAGCGACCCGAACTGGTCGCTCGACACGGTCTTGAATATGACCCACGCCTACATCTTCAACGGGACGGGCGAGGTCGACCTGAAGGCACTCCCTCAGAGCCAACTCAGCCAGATGCTCGTCGGGGACTGGGGGACCTTCGGGTTCAACGGGACGACGAGCTTCGCAGGAGCGAGCACTGCCTGGGGAGGCGCATGGGCCATCGACGAGGAGACGGGCGTGGCGTATGTCGGGACGAACGTCCCGGGGCCTGACTGGAACGCGACCTACCGCCCCGGCCCGAACCTTTGGTCGGCGTCCGTGCTCGCCATCAACATGACCACCGGGAGGATGCTCTGGGGCTTCCAGGCGATCCCACATGCCCTCGGGGACTTTGACTGCTCGTGGAACGTGATGCTGGCCAACGAGACCATCAACGGCCAGAGCACACCGGTCGTGTTCAAGGGCTGCAAGGACGGATACATCTTCGCGCTCAACGGCAACACGGGATCGATGCTCTGGTTCCTCAAGCCGCCATCAATCGACTATGAGAACGTCATCCCGCTCAATCCCCTGAACGCGACGCAGATGGACAAGTACAACTGGGACGGCTATCCGTTGACCAAGCCCATAGTGCAGAGCCCCTCCGACACGGGCGCCCTGGAGGCCGACCTCGCCTTTGACCCGGCGAAGAACCTGGTCTTCGCAGCCACCTACAACGAGCCCAAACTATTCAACTACAGCGACGTAGGCCCTCCCAAGACTCCCGAGAACGTCACGCAGTGGGAGTTCACTTGGGGGGTTCAGATCCTGACGATAAGGCCGGTGGGGACTGACAACGCCACGATCTACGCGGTAGACGCGGCCAACGGTCAGGTGAAGTGGAGCTACGAGATACCGTACATCCCCTACCGCGGAGGCCTGACCGTGAGCGGAGGGGTTGTCTACGTCTCCACGCTCGACGGCACGATGCGCATGCTCGACGAGGACACGGGGAAGCTCCTCTCGACCATGAACGTCGGAGGCTCGCTCATCATACAGCCGTCCCTCGGCGAGGACGCGAACGGCGAGATGACGCTCGTCCTGACCGACATGGGGTCGACCCGCTGGGGTCCGCCGTTCCCTGGCTTCATCCAGGCGCTGACCCTTCCAGCCGTGCCCCCGGCCGCCCACGCCGGCGAGACACTGCTAGAGACGCGGGCGGTTGCGGTCGTGGCGGTCGCGTCTGCAATCATCATCTCGTTGGCGTGGGCCCGGTCGGCGAAAAGGCGATATTAACGGCGGGCGGTTTCTTATTGAGCTTGATAGAGTCAGACTTTTCAGACGAATATGAGAATCTCTTATAAAGTCGACAACTATCGACTCGTTCCTGATGGGGTCTTTTAGAGGAAATTTAGCAAGGCTTACACTTATCGCCGTCATGTTCCTGCTCGGGTTCGGCGGCTTTTCTAACGCGACGGTCCGCGCACAGGCGACCACCCCGGCAACGAACGCAAACTGGCCTGCCTCGTCTTTCGACTACCAGAACACGAACAACGACCCCCAGAATGTGATAAACATAAACAACGTCCAGGACCTCGGGGTCAACTGGATCTACCAGATTCCTGTCAACCCCTTCAGCATCCCAGGTGCCCCGCCCGCCCTCGGGATAGAGGCCCAGCCGCTGGTCAGCAACGGCATCGTCTACATCGCCACGCCTTACAACAGCGTCGTTGCACTGAATGCTGCGACTGGCAATCTGGCCTGGTCCAGCCCATTTCAGGTGAACATGACCAAGTTCATCGGGGAGAAGTGGTGGGCAGGGGCTTATGTGATAAGCGGCATCTCCGAGTACGGTTCCACGCAGTACAACAACGCGACAATCTTCGTTATGGCTTCGGACACCACCGTCTACGCCCTCAATGCACTAGACGGGACGGTGCTTTGGACGATCCCTCCCGTCGCCGCCAACATCCTCGGCAACACGGGAACATACTACGGGGAGAAGGCGCCGATCCTTATCGGTGACAACCTGATAGTCCGCGCCTCCACGACAGACTACGGCGGGAGGGGGTTTGTGGCGGCCTACAACATCAACACCAAGAACATGTCGTGGATTTGGTACTCCACTCCTCCCTCGAGCGGACCCATAGACACGAACTGGGACTCGCAAGACATGGTGACCCTCGCCAACGGGACGACAGTGAACTACGGACAGCCCTCCGGGAACATCACGCCTTACCCCGGCGATTGGGGGACGACAGCTCAAGAACAGAACCTGGCCGGAGGGGGAGCCGCCTGGGGGTTGATAGCGGTCGACAACAAGACGGGGGTGATCTACTTCTCGACCGGTCACCCATCTGACCCTTATGACGCGTCCCTGAGGCCGGGCCCGAACCTCTACACCGATTGTATCGTGGCGCTGAACACGACCGATGGGAAGATGTTGTGGTATTACCAGATGACTTCCCACGACATCACGGAGCACGAAGGGGGTTGGAGCGTGGGCCTCTCGACGGTGACGATCAACGGCACGGCAGTCCAGGTGGTCACCCAGGCGTCAAAGAACAACGAGATCTACGTCCTCAACTCGGCCACAGGAAAGCCGGTCTACAAGCCGATTGTAGTAGGCCCGCCCGGAATCAACAACTGGAACGATGGTCTCACAAGCAACTCGACCCCGGCGGCAAACCTCACTGCATCCCAGTCGCTCTTTGGCAACAACCAGGAAATATGCCCCGGCACGGACGGGGGAATCGAGATGGCTCCCGCAATATCCGGGAACATGCTCTACGCGGTGACTCAGAACGCGTGTGGCGAAATGTCACCGGCGCCGTATTACTACAAGGGCGTGACGATAAGCGGGTATCTCTACACCGGCGACCCTTCCGCTTCTCAGAACGCGACCGTCTACTCGATAGACCTCTCGACAGGACAGACGGTCTGGCACTCCAATCTGCCGAACAGGTATCAGGGGTCCTCGGCGGTGGTGAGCGGAGGGGTGTTGTATGTCGTCGACAGGGCGGGGATACTTTATGAGTTCAACCAGCAGACGGGAACCCTCCTCAAGACCAAGAACTTAGGAGGCACTGGGGCTTCAGGAGTGTCCATCGGAGAGGATAGCAACGGGAACATGGAGGTCTTCGCGCCCGCGGGAGGCGGTGAACTGGGCGGCGCGACCCCCGGAATACTGGTCGCCTACTCGCTTCCTGGAGGCTTGTCAACGACCGGCACAGGTTCCACATCGAGCACGAGCACTAGCTCATCGACGGGGCAACCGATTGCAGGACTCGAGCAACCGATAATCATCGTCCTAGGAGTCGTGGTGGTCGTGCTTGCCATGTACGTGCTGCTGAAGAGACGGACCCCTACACAAGCTCGCGGGACGGGCCCGTAGGCTCGCGGCCCCTGTAGGCGAAGTACACAGCGAGGGCCGCGAGGGCGGCGCCGAAGAGGAAGTACAGGTGAATCGCAGCGACGTACTTTTCAGGAGTGAAAGTCCCGCCGTTCTTCGCGAGGTTCTTCCCGAATAGCAGGAGCCCAAGGAGGATGCTCCCTATCGCGAGGCTCACGCTCTGCCCGGTCGACCTCATCATCCCCAGGATCCCGTTGGCGGAGGCGCGGTCGCCGGGAGGGACCGACGCGAGGTTGGCGTTCGTGTTGGTGGGGGCGAATATCCCAACGCCGGCGCCGAGCATGGCCAGGAGGAAGGCGATTGTCGTGGTCGACGTCGTTTCAGTCAGGGTGCTGAAGAGGAGGAGCGAGGCGGTCACGATCACCAAGCCCGCCATCGAGGGGTCCCGGCTGGACGTCCTGCTTGCGATCCACCCTCCGAAGAGCGCGAAGATCGTGACGGAGAGCGGCTCGACTGTCAGGAGGAGCCCCGCGGTGAGCGGACTGACCTGCTGAATGAGCTCGAGGTAGAACGACAGCAGTATCAAGGTGCCATAGTGAGCCATGTAGACGAAGAGGGCGGAGAAGTTCGTCGACGCGAACATAGAGTTGGTCCTGAAGGTGTGAAAGTTGATGACGGGCTGAGGCGTGGTCATCTCCCTCGCCACGAAGAGGACGGTGGACACGACCCCTACTATGGCGATGTAGTCTAGGGGTATCGTTATCGCCACGTTGGGATAGAGGAAATAGTGCAGAAACGGGATGTAGATGCTCTGTATGTAGATGCTAATGGGCGTCGTTCCGTTAGACGAGTAAGAAGTCAGCCCCACCAGTGCGGCCCCAAGCCCCCCCGCGAAGAAGAGGGCACCCAGCCAGTCCGTCTTCATCTTGAGGTTCCGGGGGCTCTCCTTGAGCGCGACGATGGATATCGGGATGGCCAGCGCGGCAATCGCCGAGCCCGCGTAGAAGACGTACCTCCATCCAAGTGTCTGGGTCACGTCGACTATCGTCCCTGTGAGCGCGACGCCGACTGTCATCCCGATGTAGATTGTCGAGATGTGAGTTCCGAGCGCGAAACCCCTTTGATTGGGCTCGAAGGCGTCGACGATGAGGGCCCTGCCGTTGGAGAGGATGAACGCCCCGCCCAACGACTGGACGAACCTGTAGATCAGCAGGTCATAGATCGTCAGCGAGTTCCCAGAGAGATAAGCGCCAATCGAGAAGAGGGCGAGGCCGAGGATGAAGTAGCGCTTCCTCCCGTGCGCGTCTGAGAACCTCCCGAAAATTGGCATGAAGGCCGCGGTGATTATGAGGGACTCGAGGGGGACCCAGAGCACCAGCGAGATCGGTGCCTTGAGGTTGATGGAGATCGTGGGGAGTATCAGCGACATTATCCCCGTGTCGAGCGGCGGGACGAAGTTGCCGATGTTCACGGCCGCGAGAGAGAACCACTTGCGCCGCTTCGCGAGCGCTTCCACGTCACTTGGCGCAATATAACGCCCTTTATGACCGTTCCGAGCGCGACTCGACCCGGACCGCTTGTCGTCTCAAGGGAGGCCGCCCCTCTCCAACCTTAAAGTGCGCACGCGCGACGTCCTCGGGCGAGGAATGACTGTGAACGCGGCAAGAGGGCGGGGTCCGATCGTGGCGGCGCTGCTCTTGCTGCTCTTCATCTCGCTTACCGTCCCACCGACCCCTGCAGAGTCGAAGTCCGACCCCTCTGCCGCGTCGGCTGTCGACTGGACCACGATGAACTCGGACGCGAACCACACCAACTATGTTGCCCAGGACCAGATCAGCGCGTCCAACGCCCAGGACCTCCAGCTGGGTTGGAGCTTCCCGTTCCCCGCGGCGCCGAACGTCCCGGGCCTTAACGTAACCGGGCAGGGGTCGATCTCTCCGCCCCTCGTGGTGAACGGCACGGTGTATGTCGTGACCAACTACCTCACCGTCTACGCCATAAACGGCGAGACGGGCGCTGAGCTCTGGTCCTACGTGCCTACCCTAAACACCACCGGCCTGCCCCTCGGGCCGCTCACTGGTCACGTGCACGGGATCAACTACTACCGGGGAGACGTCTGGGTGAGCATGCCCGACTGCTCGGTGGACGCGCTCAACGCGGCCACGGGCGACCTTGTCATGAAGATCTCCGACATCTGCAAGGACGTCCCGGGGAATGCCGGCTTCTACGCCGCGACGCAGGTCCCTCCGGTCTTCTACGGGGACACGATGATATGGACGAGCTCGGTCTCCGTCGGAACCGACGTGGGGCGGGGCTTCGTGGCCGCGTACGACATCGCGAGCGGGGACCTCCTGTGGAGGTGGTACGTGGCGCCGGCGGCTGGCGGAAACGCGAGCTGGGACGCGCAGTCTTGCCCGCCCCCTTGCCATGGGAACGTCGCCCCCGTGACCGGCGACTGGGGGACCATGAGCCTTAATGGCCCAGGGGCGGCCGGGCCGCTCGCGGGGGCCGGGCCGAGCTTCGGCGACCCGGTGGTGGACGCCAGGCACGGGATAGTCTACGTCTCCACGTCCCAGCCGTCCCCCGGCTGGAACGGGACCTACAGGCCCGGACCCGACCTCTACGCGGATTCGGTCATAGCGCTGAACGCGACGAACGGCCACATGATCTGGTTCTACCAGACCACGCCCCACGACCTCTTCGACTTTGACTGCGGGTGGAGCACGGTCTTGGGCAACGTCACTCAGGGCGGGAGGACGCAGGAGGCGGTCTTCAAGGCGTGCAAGAACGGATACCTCTACGCGCTCAACGCCCTCACCGGGAATCTCATCTGGTACTTCAATCCGCCAACCGTGACGAGGCACCTCACGGGGAACGCGAACTACGTCGTGACGGACAACTACTCTGGCAGCCTCCCGTGGATTAACTACCCTTCCGCGCAGCAATTCGAGCAGTGCCCGGGGGAGAACGGGGCCATCGAGTCGGACATCGCCTTCGCCTACTCGACGATATACGTCGCGACCATGAACTTCTGCACCTTCGGGCAGGTGGCTCCCGTGAACGTCGAGGGCGGGCAGGTCTGGGGCGTGACAGACCTCACGCCGGACTATCTCCAGGCCAACACGACGATCTACGCCGTCCACGCCTCGAACGGCACGGTGGCGTGGAGCTACTCTCTCGCGACGATCCCATTTCGAGGTTGGCTCACGGCGAGCAACGGGCTCATCTTCGCCGGGACGTTGGACGGGAGCATCCACATCCTGGACGCGAAGACTGGGAAGCAGGTCGACGACCTCTACGTCGGGCCGTCGCTCTACGAGAGCCCGACGCTGGGGTCAGGGATCGACGGGCGGGTTTTCCTCTATCAGCTGACCAGCGCCGCGTCGTACGGCGCGTTCGGCGGCGGGGTCCCAGGCGACCTCATGGCGTACACGCTGCTCCCATCCTCGTCGCTCCCGCCCTCCTGGGAGACCTACGTCCCAGCGGCGGCGGTCGGGCTCCTTGCCGCCGTCGTGGTGGTCCTCCTGGTCGAGAACAGGTCGCTGAGGAATGCCGCCAGGCGCGCCTAGCCAGAGAGCGAGTCGGCGAGCGGCCTGTTCTGGATTACGTATGCGACGAATATCGCGTCGTGGAGGCTCCAGTAGATGTCCGCCATCGATTCGGCGGCGTCGATCGCGCGCAGCTGCATCTCCCTCGTCTGGCAGTATCGGAGCACTATGCGAAGGGTCGTCTCGTTGGCTTCGTCGAGCTGCCCGAGCCTCGACATGAAGAACTTGTAGCCCTCTGGCTCTATCCAGGGGTAGTGTCGCTTGAAGGCCTCTATCCTCTTGATCAGCTCTCCCTTCGCGAAGTACTCGATGAGGGAGGCGGCGACGCCCTCGGTCCAGTCGGCCCTCCTCGCGAAGTTGACGTATCCGTCCACCGCGAACCTCACCCCGGGGAGGCACTTCGCCCGCAGGATGTCGTCCCTCGCCACGCCCGCCGACTCTGCGAAGCCGACCCAACCCTCCACGTCCCCGATGCTCCCACCCAGGCCCTCCCGCCTCATGATCCTCCCGATCCAGAGCCGCCTCACGTCAGTCTCGGGACAATTGGAGAGGATTGCGGCGTCCTTGATCGGTATATTCTTCTGCAGGTAGAACCTGTTGATGACCCACGCCCTGACCTGCTTCGGGGTGAGCTTTCCCTGATAGAGCATGAGCATCAGCGGGTGCTTGTCCTGGTCCTTCTCCCTGAGCTTGTCTCCAAGGAGATCTAGGAACTCGTCCCTCGTCAGAGGTCGCGCGTTCGCCCCCCTGTCGGCTTGCCCAGGCGAGCTTCCGCCGCCCCTGGCTTCCCCAGAAGGCGGTCCCCTTCTCGACCTTTTCGCTCTCTTGCTCAGGACTTGAAGCTCCTCCTCTTCACTGCGAAGGCGCAGCCGGGCGTCCCCGCCTCTTGCCTCGCCCTTTCTAGGCGCAGCGTCCCGCCGTCCCTCGCCCTGATGGCCCCCGTGAGCATCCCCTTCGTGAACGAGCAGACCAAGCTTCCGTGCTCCTTGTTTTCAAAACACCCCGAGCAAACGAGCCTCGGCTCCTGCCCCTTCCTCAGGGAGGCGGTGACCTCGGCAAACCCCTCGGCGGCGAGGTACTCCGCCAGCTCCTTCAAACCGCTCCTCAAGCTGGAGAACCTCAGCGAGGGAGAGACGAGCCCGTTTCCGACTCGGCGGCCATAGTCCTCGAAGATGCGTTCGTCGAGGGAGTCGGACTCCGCAAGCAGCCTGAAGAGGTGATACAGGAATATCTCCATCTCGTCGGCGGGCTTTCGGCCCGGTCCCAGGCGCATGCTCATCAGGAGCCTCTCGAACCTCTCATCGAGCTTAGTCAAGGAGCCGGTCTGATCTTCCTTCCGCCTGGCGAGTGCGAGCGAGCCCTCCTTCAGCGAGTAGGTCTTGCTGTAGACCCCGCCCCGGATGCTCTTGATGTCGGCAATCTCTATCATGTCCCTCCTGATCAAGGCCTTCGTGTGGTAGGAGATGGTCGCTTTGGACACCCCGAGCGCTCTGGCGATCTCCGTGGCAGTCCCAGGGCGCCTGGCCAGGTACGAGAGGACGCCGTCCCTGACCCAGCCCTTCGACGGCGACGCGGTGTCGTCCGTGAGAAGCTGATGGCTCAATCTCCGGTTCAGATAATTCTAACTGGAAACCCTCTATAAAAGGCTGGACGGGGGGGGCGTCGTAGACTTGACCCGGCGCACCATCAAGGAGGAGGGCGAGGGGTCTGCCCTGCGCGTCGGCGCGGCGGGCGCGAAGGGGCGGGGGGTCTTCGCCGCGAGGCGAATCGAGCTCGGGGACCTCGTCTGGGACTACGCCGGCGAGGAGAAGTGGATCAAGGGTATCCCGAAGAGGCTATGGCGCTATTGCTTCCAGGTCGACTACGACAAGTATGTGGTGCCGGAGAAGGGGTCGACGGGGTGGTTCATGAACCACTCGTGCGAGCCCAACTGCGTGATAATGGGGAGGACGAGGATAGTCGCGCTCCGCCGAATCGAGGCGGGGGAGGAGGTGACCTTCGACTACTCGACTAACGTCGGCTGGGAAGGCTACTCGATGAGGTGCGAATGCGGCACGAAGGGGTGCCGAAAGGTCGTAAGGAGCTACGCGTTCCTGCCCGACGAACTGAAGGGGCACTATGGGGCCTGTGTGTCTGCGTTCCTCCTCGGCCCGTCTAGCCCCTCCGGCGACAGGGCGCGGCCTGCCACGGCTTCGTAAGGCGGCCCCGGTCGCGCAAATCACTCAGCGGTGGCCAGGCTGAACCCCTTCGCGAGGTATTGCCTCACGATTAGGATCAGGGCGAAAGCAGGGACGAACGCAAGCGTCCCCGCGGCGTTGATAGCGTCCCAGTCCGCAGATTGGAGCCCTCCGAAGGCCTCTCCGACCCCCGACCACACTCCCAGGCTGACGGTCTTGGTGGCCGCGCCCGTGAGAAGGCTCGCCATCAGGAACTCGTTCCAGATCAGGACGAATGCGAATATCATTGTGGCAGCGACCCCCACGGCGACGGAGGGGAGGGCGATCCTCCAGAAGATCTGCGCCTCGGACGCGCCGGAGGACTCGGCCGCCTCGTACATGCTGCCCGGAACCTCCCTGAAGAAGCCGCTGAGCATCCAGACGACGACCGGCACGTCTATCACCAGATATGCGAGGCTCATCCCTAGGTAGGTGTCGAAGAGTCCGACCCTGATGTACGTCAAGTAGAGCGGGAGGACGATCGCGAACGGGGAGACCGTGCGGAGCGCGAGGAGCAGGAAGCCAATCGCTCCCATGCCCCTGAGCTTCGACCTGGCGAGCGCGTATCCTGCAGGTATCCCCGCGGCCAGGGCGATCACGATGCTCAGGAGCGCGATGGTGGTCGAGTTGAGGACCAGCTTCGGGAAGTTCCCCCAGAGAAGGGCGTCGCGGAAGTTGGCCCAGGAGGGGAAGAAGCCGCCGCTGTAGTAAGGGACGCCGGAGACGAAGGAGAAGCCCTTCCCGGACCAGAGCGGCCCAAGGTCTATGTCGGCGCCCTCGAAGAACATCGTCATAATCGGCCAGAACGAGAAGAGGGTCGCGAGAAGTAGCCCGAGGAACACCGGGAGACGACGAAAGACCCAAGGCCTGGGCTTGGGGTTCGAGGCTTGAGTCAAATCTTCCGCAGCCCCCTCATCAGGCGGTAGAGCAGGGTGGTGCCGAGAAGCGTGACGACGAGGAGGACGAGCGCGGCCGCGGAGATGAGCGATATCGGTATCACCCCGTTCGGCGGCACGAGGAGGAGCTTGAACAGGTAGAGGCTCAGCGTGTCGGTGGGGGCACCCGGGTAGAGGTAGTTGAGCCATCCGGCCCACGCGAAGGGAATCTCGAACGCCCGCATCGCGTCGACGAAGCGGATGATTATCATGAAGTGGAAGACTGGCGAGTTCAGAATCGCCGGGAGGCCCACGGTGCGGAAGGTGCTCCACCTGGAGGCGCCGAATGACTCCGAGGCCTCGTAGACAGGCCTGGGGACGGAAGCGAGGACGCTCAAGGCGACGAGCATCATCATAGGGCCCCACTCCCACGAATCCGAGAGGACCATGATGAAGAGGTAGAGGTGGTTGCCGGCCACGTTGAAGTATGGCTGCCCCAGGACGTAGTGCCAGAAGGTGTTGATGTCGTCCCAGAACCCGCTAGGGGCGAAGGCCACGCCCGCGACTATCGGCGCGGCGGCGAGGGGCATCAGGAAGACGGCCTCGAAGACGCCCCTCCCTCTCCTCACGAGGGTCAAGAGGTAGGCGAACGACACGCCGAGGGCGATCGAGACGACTGTGCTCCCGCTTGAGAAGACGACGGAGGTCGAGAGCGCTGCCCAGAAGTCCGGCTGCGAGAAGAGCTGGGCGTAGTTGGTCAGGCCGACGAAGGCGCCCCCGACGCCGTAACTGGTGACGCTGAGGTAGACGCTGTAGGCCAGGGGGTAGGCCTCGACGACAGCGAGCACCGCGATCAGGGGCACGACAAGGAAGTAGGCGGTCCTATCCAAAGGGCGACGGGACGCCTGAGCGCCTCGGCGCAGTTAAAACCCCTTTGCGTGCAAGGCGGGAGAGCCCCTGAAAGCGCCTTAAATGCCACTGACTGCTCGCCGTCCAAGAGCGGCGGGATGTGAGAGGACGATGAGAAGAGAACGATTCCGCAGGCTGGCTTCACCGGATGTGCGAGTCGGAGCTCTAGCCGGACTCATCCTCGCCGGGCTCGTGCTCTCGGCGACGGCATCAAGGGCCATGGGTCAACCAGGGACTGTCTCTGGCAGCACGCTCTACACCTTCGGCTCTATCGTCGCCCAGGACGAGAGCAACTACACGATATACTACTCCATACCTCAGGTCATCCACGCGGGAGTCAAGACGAACATGACGTTCTACGTCTATCTCACGCTGCTCTCGGGATGGAAGATACAGAGTCAGACGCAGATTCTGCAGATAATCGTCGACACCCCCAGCAAGCAAGTGACGACTCTTCATGCCCAGAACAACGTCACCCTCTATCAAGGAGGGAGGTGGGGGCCTTTCAACATGACTCTTGATCTCAACGACTCGCAGGCCGGCCTCTCCGCCGGCCAGGTCACCAACGCGACTATTTTCGCGAGCTTGGTCGTCTACGAGGCGTACGACAACCCCGCTGCTCCTTTCGTCCAGGACTCCGGCACGACACTGAAGCTCTCTACGGTGGAAATCGCCGCGGGGAGCGACAGCTCGGAGGCAGCGGCCGGGCGCTTGTTCGCGTCCTTGGCAGTCGGAGCGGCGGTCGTCGCAGTACTTGCGGGGGTCGGCGTGGCAACCCGCAGGAAGACGGGCGGGCCATGAGCCCGTTCACCCAATAGAATGCGGCAGGAAACCGCGATGTGACGGGCAGTCGTGCGGCGAGGCTAGCCGGCCTGGTTGTAGCCCCCGGCGATGACCATGCACGCCGACGCCGGAGAGGAGCATTCGTGGGTGAAGGGGTCGCAGCTGTTGTCCCCACTGCAGCCCGCGTCGAAGACGCAGTTGTAGCAGGTCTTCCAGGGCTCTTGCGTCGAGCCGACACCGTTACCGCAGGTCTCCTGCAAGAGGGTGCATAGAGAAGGATCTGTCCCCTGAGGACACGCGAAGTTGGGAGCGTTCGCCCCCTTGGCTGGCACCTGATAGCTCGTCCCGTTGTACTCGACGGCGACGTACTTCCCTGACGAGACCTGGTTGGTGATGACCTGGCTTGAGGCTGCTTGGCTTCCGCCAGCACTCGCCGAGGCGGGGGGAAGCGTGTAAAAATAGACGGCGACACTGCCGAGGGCGATCGAGCCCAGCGCCACCGCTAGGATTGTTACTTTGACAAGCGCCGCGCTTCTCTTCAAGCTGGGAAGCCTCGGGTAGTTTGCCTGGCGACCCGTATTAGAACCTTGTTCCGGAGCGGCGTCTTCTCGGTCGATGTCCTCGCCTGGCGGACGACCAGAATTGTCTGGAGGCCTCACCGTTCCGCGCAGAAACGTTTGGGGTCGCGAGCGAGCTGCCCGCGCCCTTCGGAGGTCTTAAATCGGGCTCGGTGCGCCGGAGCTTTTCACCGCGGATGAATTTCTCCATGGCCTCCCCATCCCTGGTGGGCGCATGAACAGGCGCGACTTCCTCAAGGCCGGCGCAATCCTGGGTGTCGGCGCTGCGGCTGCGGCCGCCGCCTACGCGACGCTGACGCCGCCGAGGAACGGCGCGGGCAGCCTCTCGAGCACGACGGTATCCAGTTCCAGCGTCAATTCCGCGCTGCAGAGCCGGCTGGGGGACCCGGCCGTCCCAAGCGAGTACAAGGAGTTCCTGACATGGCTTCAATCGGTCTCAGGACCCTACCGGGGGACGAAGGTCGAGGTGAACCTCCAGGACGAGCCTGACTACAGGGCTTTGCAGAACCTCGACGTCGACTTCTTCTCCGCGTCCGGGATAAACTCGCAGTATGACCTAGAGCCCTACATCATCAACCTGGAGAAGACCAGGCTTGCCGTCCAGACCGCCTCGCCCGCAATCGACATCATCGATTTCGACGCCATCGACATCCCCACATTCGAGCAGAACCTCATTCCTCCGAAGGTCCTCGCCGACACGTATCCCGCCATCACCTACCCAGGATTGGACCTGGACGACTTCCTGCAGACGCCAATCGACCTGATCGCGACCTACCCGCCCGTCCTTCCGGGGGTGGCGACTCCGGCGGGCGAGGTGTTCTGCCTACCCTACAACACTCCCGTGATGATAAGGTTCTATCGGACGGACATTTACAGCGCTCTTCAGCTTCCCCAACCCGTTACCTGGGACGACTACTTCGACCAGGTCCAGAAGATCGGGGGAACCACCAACGTCTACGGCTGCGTTAGCCAAGCCTCGACGACCACCCCAATCTTCCACGAGTTCACCAACCACCTCTACAGCTTCGGAGGTCAGTTCTGGGACATCAACGGAGAGAGCATCATCCCGACAATCAACTCGCCCGCCAATGTGGCGGCACTGGAGAATTTCTCCAGGTTCTATCCCTACACCTTTCCCTCCTCCATCACGTTCACCTGGGACGACTGCGTCGAGACCATGGCTCACGGCCAAGCGGCTAACGCCATCACTTTCGAGGACGATTCGGCCATCATAAGCGACCCCCTCAGGTCGATCGAGCAGAACAACATGGCGTACTCGATAAACCCCGCGGGTCCCAGCGGCGCCTACTCGACTTACATCGGCGACGGGATAGGCGTCTCGAAGTACTCCAAGAACCCGGAGGCCGCGTGGCTCTGGCTCCAGTGGGCCACGGCGACGGGCACCCAGATGATGCTCGTGGCTGACAACCTGACGCGGTACGTCCCCAGCAGGATGTCGGCCGCGAACTCCTCCTTCGTCCAGGAGATACTCGCGACGTCCCTATACGAGCCCGTACGCCTCTCCCAGCAGATACTCGCGTCCGGAAACATAGGCCACGTCCCAACGTTCAAGGGCTCTACGGACGCGGCTGGGACCATAGCGGCTCAGGTTTTCAAAGCCTACACGGGAGCATCCACAGCCCAGGCCGCCTTGGACGCTGCCCAGGCCCAGCTCGAGGCCAACACCTACACCTTCTAGTCCCGATTCGGCCGAGAAGACGGCGTCCCGCATCAACAAGTATAGTAGACCGCTGAAGTCGTCCTTGGTCGGGATTCATGAGGAAGCTGGCGGAGGTCCGGTCCTGAGATGTCGGGGACCCACACGGCGGAGACGACGTCCAAGATCACCGGCTACGTCATCGGGGCAGTCAAGAGGGTAATTCCCCCATCCGCCCAGCCCGGCGCCAACAGGCTCTTCGACAAGACGACGAACGCGGTCGAGAGCGCCCTGGGCTGGAGGGAGGAGCTGACTCCGCCCTTGAGAATCAGGATCCACATAGGGCCTTTTGCCGACCCGAGGCTCTATAGGCTGGCCGGCGACATGAACGTCGAGGGGTTCAAAGACCTCGCCGGGCTCAAGCCGAACGCCGCCTTCCTCGACATTGCCTGCGGATGTGGGAGAGTCGCGCGAGCCCTCACCAAGTACCTCGACGCCAGCGCGAAATACGAGGGGTTCGACGCGGCGAAAAAGCCCGTGGAGTGGGCCCAGAGCGTTATCACCCCGAAGTTCCCGAACTTCCACTTTCGGACCGCCGACACCTTCAACAAGAGGTACAACCCGCTGGGCAAGATGGGCGCGTCCGAGCTCATCTTCTCCTACGAAGACAACACTTTCGATTTCGCCTTCGCGGGGTCGCTCTATACGCACATGGTCCCGGAGGAGGTCACCAACTTCGTCCGGGAGACGAAGCGCGTCCTGAAGCCGGGCGGGACCACGGTCGCCACCTACTGTCTGCTCAACGAGAGGACCCTCCCCATAGTCGATGCGGGAAAGAGCATGCCGCGTCTGATCTACAAGTACGGAGACTGCAGGGTCAGGACCCCGAAGGACCCCGCCCACTTCATCGCGCACCCGGAGGAGTGGGTCAGGAAGCTCTACGAGGACGCGGGGCTGAAGATCGTCGAGCCCATCGCAAGGGGGACCTGGGCGGAGACCACCCCAGAGTCGATGCCGCTGGAAAAGTACCACCTTGGAGGAAGCCCGAGCAGCAGGGCTAGCCAAGACGCTGTAATCGCCGTGAAGAGTTGAAATGAGCCTCAAGCCGCGTGAGCCCAGCCCTGCCCCGGAGTCCGGTCGTCAAGATTGATGACCAAGCAGTTCGGAAAGACGGGCAGGACCGTGACTGAGATCGGCATGGGGACCTACTACGACAAGCCCTGGATCAGGATCGCGAAGCACGGGATATCGATCGGAGCCTCGAGGAAGATCAAATCGATCCGTGCCGGCCTCGACGGAGGGATAAACCTCATAGACACCGCGGAGGCCTACTACTCTGAGCCGTTCGTCGCGAAGGCGATCCGCGGAAGGAAGAGAGACGAACTCTTCATCGCGACGAAGGTGTGGCTCACCAACCTCCATCACGACGACCTGATAGCGGCACTCGAGAGGAGCCTCAGGGCGCTGCAGCTCTCTTACGTCGACCTCTACCAGATTCACTTCCCCAACGCGAGCATACCCATCAAGGAGACGATGAGAGCCATGGAGGAGATGATGGACAAGGGCAAGATACGGGCGATAGGCGTGAGCAACTTCTCCGTGGACCAGACGATAGAGGCGAACTCGGTCCTTGCGAGGTCCGAGATAGCCGCCAGCCAGGTGAACTACAGCCTAGTCCACAGGAAGGTCGAGAAGGACATCATCCCTTACTGCCAGCAGAACGGCATCGCGGTCCTGGCCTACTATCCACTTGGTCACGGGCTGCTCGCCAAGCCAGACTCCAGGATGGAGGCTGTCTGTCGCCGGAACTCCAAGACGCCGGCCCAAGTCGCGCTGAACTGGCTGGTCTCAAAGGCCGGAGTCTTTGCGATCCCCCGCGCCTCGCGTGCCCAACACGTAGTGGAAGACTTGGGCGGGAGCGGCTGGAGATTGAGCGCGGATGACGTTGCGGAACTCGAGAAGGAGTTCCCCCTCGAAAATCCCCCTTCCTAGACGCCGAGAGCGGACGACTAGGCGGCTCGCTACCGCCCTGGAGGACGGCGACAGACATTGGGGAGAGGGGGCGCACAGAGTGCGGACCCCGCTAGTTATCCGCCGGACTTGCGGCCACGACCGCGGATCACGACGTTGGCCACTGTGACCACTATCGCGAACGTGACCGCGGCATAGGATATGTAGTTCAGTGGCAGGTTGCTCGCCACAGCAATCGCCGTGGTCGATACGCTCGTGGTGCCTACTCCGGTACCCGTCCCGACGGTGAACGCCATCAGCGCTCCCGGCTGGGTCTGCGTCGCTCCCACATCTCCCACTGAAAGCCACCTTCCGCCTCCGAGTATCTGCAGCATCACCCACTGGCCGTTCGCCGCTTGCCCGATGGTCGGGTCGGAGAACATCGGGGAGCCGTCGTAGAGCTTGCTGATCGTGCTCCCGTCCTTCGTGTTCAGGAAGTAGATTGTCCCGTTCCCTGTTGGGATTATCAGCATGCCGTTGGTCACGGTCATGCCTCCCCTGAAGACGAAGTTGTTGAAGAAGCGGCTCCAGACCTCCTTGCCCGTGTTCGCGTTGATGGCGGTCACGGTGGTGTTGTCTGGCCAGTTGAGAGTCCTCACCGTGTCGGCGTACTGGGTGCTGTTGTCCATCTTGTATACAATTGGAGCGCTGTTGAACCACGCGCCGTAGATGTTCTGCCCGTCGTACGCTAGGTCGCTCTCGAGCGAGCCTCCCAGCCCAGGCGACTGTATCCAAGTCGCGTTGGGGTAGTCGGGCCACGGAGTCAACATTTGTGTCGCGTTCGTCGGGTCATAGGGCAGTGAGCCAGGCTCGTACTTCACGGTTGGGCTGACGTACACCCAGTTTGCCTTGCCCGTCTGGGCGTTCAGGGAGAAGAGAATCCCTTCCTTGTCGCCTTTGAAGATTGCCCCAGTGCCATTTGTGGACCCGATTATGGTGTTCCACGACGCGTCCTGGTCGTTCAGGCCGTGCGGCAGCATCTGGTACCACCAGAGTATCTTTCCGCTCTGGAGGTCCACTGCCATTACGCTTGAGGAGTAGAGGTTGAGCCCGGGCCTTTCGTTGGCGTTGGCCGGACACGTCGGCCCGTAGCAGTACTCGAATGGGCCTGCTTCGCCAGTGCCAAAGTACATGATTCCCGTCTTGTTGTCGATGGCGTATTGTCCCCATGAAGTCGAGACACCCGACGCTGCGGCCTTCGGGACTCCCCAGTCGCCACCCTGATCGGTCTTCACGCTATTGGGGATGCTGGTGCACGGAATTCCCGTTGTGCCGTTGGCCTCGAAGGCTGAATAGTCGAAGACCCACCCCTGTTGGCAGGCTTCGTTGTCCCAGTTGGCGTCGCCCGTGCTTGGCGGCTGAAGGAAGAGCTGCCACATTGGCCCCTGCCCGGCTGTGGCGGGAGCGCAAGTCGCGTACAGAGTGCCGCCGGGGGAATAGGTCCCGCTTCCCGCCGCGCACTCTCCGTTGAACCCGGCTGCCCCCGCTGCCAGGACGCTGGTCGCGTTGTACGCCACCAGGAACGTCCTGCCGCCCATGTCGGTGTAGCCGCCCATTACGTAAACGAGCATCCCACCGTAGTACTCAGGTGGGTCGGAGGTGTAGGTGGCAGGATAGGCGCCTGCGCCGTCTCCTGGCACGTTTGCGCAGATGTTGGTGATGTGGTACGCGACGTCGCCGGTGATGGCGTTGAAGCCCCAGACCTCGCAGTCGAAGCCCGTGACGCTTATGATGCCTTCAGGGGTGCCGTTGTAAGTTATCGTCAGGTAGTTGATCCCGTGCTTGTGCTCCACTGGCGAGGCACAGTTGATGGCCGGATTCACCGTGCTGCTGCACCAGAATGTGTCGTTGTAACCGCAAGTCGTGGAGCTGCATACCGAGAGGTCCCCTGCCCCGACTTGACTCTCGATGAGCGGCACTGTCTTCAATGCCGTCTGGAAGTTCGCGGTGATCGCCTTGCTCCAGACCTGGACTCCGTTCTCGGCGTTGAGAGCGTAGACAACGCCCTGGTTAGTGACAAAGTATGCGATTCCCTGCACGATCAAGGGAGGCGAATCTGCTCCCGGCTCGACTGCCCAAGTCGCGCAGTTGGGGTAGCAGTTAGCACCGTTGACCTGCGCCCACGTTGGGTCGGTAGACGGCATTGGGACAGTCCAGTTCATCACTAGGTTGCCCACATTGCTCGGACCGATGGCGGTCTGGGGGGAATCGTTAGTCCCATTCATGTTGTAGTTGATGTTTTCCCAGTTCGCCCCCGTGTCGACCGATGCGGCCGCGCTGGCCGGATTGGGGAGCGCGAAAATTCCAAGGATTCCTGAAACCACCAACAACGACAGCAGTAATACCGCGATTGCGCGATAACGAACCATCGCTTCGTCGATGGGATTTTTCGACATTATATAGTTTCTTCCGGGACTAAATCCCTTTTAGTTTCGAGATGCAGCGCCGCGACAATCTCAGCGCGCGCCTCTGTCGTCGGGGAAGCACGCGTGGTCGTCTGGGGGAGCGTTGTTCCTAGACTGTCGCACCCGTTAAGCCTAGGTGTTCGCAGCACGCCACGCCGAGAGGGGATGCTCTTCGGACGACCTAGCTAAGACCGGGCCTGCGCCGGTACCTCAGCACGCCGAGCGCTAGAACGCCGAAGAGGAACGCGTAGATCGATGCGGCCACGTATGGCCCAGCGTGCCACTCGAAGCTCTTCTCGGAGACCAAGTTCGGGTTTTGCCCTTCCTTCATGGCGGTCCACTGCGGGAAGGTCGTTGCGGAAACGGGGAACTGCTCGGTGAACGTCACGTAGTTCCAGGTCTCCTTCACAATCTGCCACTGTCCTCCGACGTAGTTCCACTGCTGGTTTGCGTCTATCGTGATGCCCAGCGCCCCGACGACGCTGCTGTTCCCGCTCTGCGTGAGCGTAAACGTCACGTTGGCGTTGAAGGGGTTTGTGTCCTTCTCGTTGTAGTTAGCTATGCTCGCGGTCAGCGTGGTGGTCTTGCCGATCGAGGAGCCTAGAAGGATGCGGACGTTTCCAACGCCGTCGTAGGTCCCGGTGAGGCCTGGGGCGGTCCCAGTCCAGACTACGACCGTGTCTTGCGAGTAGAAGTTGCCGATACCAGTCACGTCACGGTCGTTGAAGTCCGCGACCCATTGTGTGACGGACGCCTTTACGGTGGTCGCAGGTGGAGGGCAGCCTGGGCAGTTGTACGGAGCCGAAGACGTAGTGCTGGTCGTCGGGGTAGACGAAGTGGAAGCCTTTGGAAGGAAGACGAGCTCCACGGCGATTCCGAGGGCCACGAAGACGACGACCGCGACAGCGAGCGCCGATATCGCAAGGCGACCCCGGGGGCTCTGCATCGAGCGCGTGAAGCTTGTCATAATCTCTCAGTCCTCGTGCAGCATTGCGTCGAGGTCGATATTAACCCTTGGCCCTCGCGGCTGAGGCTAGTCATGACTATGCACTCGAGGACTTAGCGCTGACGTAGTTCAGGATTCCTAGGAAGATCCCGAGCAGTGCCACGACGATGAAGGCCGCTTCGATGATCACCGGCATGTCGTTGAGAATCGACGACGTGTTGTTCGAGAGCGGCGGGAAGATGTCGACGGATATCGCCTCCGCAGCCACGGCAGCGCCCCCTCCGGTCGCCACGACTCCTCCCCCCACGTATCCGACGGCCGCCATGCAGGCCGTCGCGCCAAGGACTCCGACCTCGAACGCTATGACATGGACGCGTGAGAAGAAGGCGTTGACCTCGGTCTTACCACGCAACGTGTCGCCGAGATAGAAGAGCCCGGCCCATCCGAAGGAGCCGAGGACGCCGACTATCAGCCACGTGAAGTATCCTATGAAGAGCCACGTTCCGGGCCAGCTGGTGACCATGTTGTCGTGGCATCCGAACTGCCCGGGCGAGACGGAGACGCAGAGGAACGGGTCCAGGACCACCGCGGTAAAGACCACCGAGAGAATCACGTTGAAAGTCCCGAGAGCCAAGAACTTCTTGGCCAAGTCCATCGTCTTCGTAGTTTGAGAGAACAGATTCATCGTTCGGCGCACCGTCCAAAACCGCTCAAAGGAAAGCTTCTTTCCAATTGCTTGGAGCTACGCTTCCCATATCAAATTATTAAAGCATTACCTCCCGCCGCGGACGAGAGAGGTCACGCGGCTTCGGCTGGCGGAAAGCCGCGCTCTGTGGGTCGGACTCCGCCAATTTGGCTCCGACGACGCCTCATTTCGACAAAACGAGTATGCCGTTAAATACGGCCGCACTTCGGCGAAAGATGTGGCTTCTCTGAGCATAGACAAGCTCGTCAGGTACTTCGTGTACCTAACGATATTCAACGTCTTCGCAGCCATAGCCTTCACGACCCCGGTCATCATCCCCCAGCTCGCCTTCCCCCTGAAGCTGACCGTCTGGCCGGGGACGTGGATGTTCATCGCTTACTTCGTCTTCCTCATCGTGGGCGTTCTCGGAACCCTAGGGTGGGCGGTCCTCTTGGACCTGATAAGGCGGATTACAGGCGTCCAGTCTTGCGACAAGTTCCTCGCCATCACGAGCATAGTCCTCATCGAAGTCCCGGTCTACACGCAGACCAGCCTCATGTTCACTGCCGGCTACATTGGCGGGACCTACGCGTTCGCGACGCAGGTCGGGTCGTCGTTGATCACATACATCATAGGCCCCCTCGTCATCCCGATCGGGGTGTCCATCTTCATCTATTGCATAGGGACCCTTCTCGGCCTGATGAACGTCGTCTTCATCTTTGGCGACAGAGCGCGGTCTCCAGAGGCGGCTGCGTCCCTTCTCGCGCCAGAATCCTAAAAAAGGTCCGGCCTGAATTGTTGAGCGTGCCTTCCGAGTCGCTTCTGCGAAATCCAGCCATTTACTGGGCTGTCGCGGTAGCGACTCTGCTTTCGGGAGCGAGCTGCGTCTACCTGTCCATCAAGGCCCCCTTCTTTTGGGGGGCGATCTACCTTCCTGGCGTAGTGCTGCTGAACGTATGGGCGCTGAGCACGATCGCCGGAACTTGGGTCTTCTTTGCCAGACGCAGACGACGATAAGGGCAAGGTCTAGAGCGCGGGCGACGCCTCGCATGGAGGCGAAGAGTGAATCAGCCAGTCACTATAATCTGGCCGGTTATCGAGGGCTGTGCGGCGCTCTTGTACTGGGCCGTCCCCGCGGTGGCAAACGTGTGGCCATAGATGCTGTATTGCACGAGGTTGCCCGTGCCTGACGAGAAGGACCCATCCACGGCCGTGACGTCGTGCCCGCCGTTTACTCCGACCTCTCCTCCCGTCGCATCTAGGTCGAGCCAGTAGACTTTGGTTCCGGCGGCAACCGTCAAGGAGTTCGGGAGGAAGGCGTTACCCTGGATCAAGACCAAGGCCTGGACGCTCATCACCGGGAAGGGCTGCGAGTACCCGTTCGTAGGCGTCAGCGGTGGAAGGACATTTCCTTGCGGATGACCCAGAATCGCTTCGATGTCCAACGTAGCGTTCGCGACCGCAGCCCCGCTGGCCGCGCTGAGGGTCATTGTGACCGAGCTGGAGAGCGCTGACGGAAAGTCCACGGTGCTGGGCTGGAAGGTGGCCGTAACCCCGCTCGGGAGCGCTGCCGCCGCGAGGGTGTAGTTTCCAGAGACGTTCCCCAGAGCAGAGAACGCCACAGAGACGCTCTCATCCTGCCCGGGGGCCACGATGAGGGGCTGGGCGATCTTGAACGTGAGGGTCCCCGTTGAACCTCCGACGGAGGACGTGGTCGTCGCGCTCGTGGTGCTTGAGGTCGACGCGACAGACGATGTGGTGGAAGACGAGGCAACCATCGGAATCTCGACATAGAAGGCTGCCGCGATTATGACGACGACGACAAGAAGAGCTAGCAAGGAGCTGACGCCCCACCGTGACTGCTTCAAACAGAAGCACCCCCGCTTTCGAGAATTTATCTCTTTCCCGAACAACACGCGCCGAGAGGATTCGGGCGCTCTATCCGCCTGGGACGGCTTCCGCCTCGTCCGAGTACGCCGACCTGAGGTTCCAGAACGCCAGGACGGTCACGACGAGGAAGATCACGAGGATCCCGATGACATATCCCGGGTTGTATTCTTCCAGCTGGGGAATTCCGGGCTGGATGTTTGGGCCTATGCTGAGGAAGAAGTTCGAGACCGAGGAGAATGCGTGGGTCACCGCTATGAGAAGGACTCCGAAGGAGACTACCAGGAGCCCCACGGAGTTCGCCTCCCTCGCATCGACGCGTCCGCTCCCGAAAGCTCGCGCGGGTGGCTCGTTCCACTTCCGGCCGACTAGTCCGAGGAGCAACAGTGCCACCGCTCCTCCCAAGAGCCCATCTCCGAAGGCGCTGCCCAATATGCGGAGCGCAAGGTCAGATAGGATGAAGGAGACGGGATACAAGTAGATACCGTGCGTGAACCAGACTATCGGATACCAGAACATCGCGCAGGCGATTCCGGCCAAGCCGATCGTTGGAAGGTCATACCTCCTGTAACGGAAGTAGGCGAAAACCAAGTCCGCGCCGAGGCCGGGGACACCGTAGAGAAGGTGCGGGTCGTGCGTGCCGTTGACAAAGACCTGGCAGATGCCGTTAATCGTCAGCGCTATCGTCCCGGCGGCCGGCTTCCTCACCAGACAGGCCGCGACGACCGCCCCGTACTCGAGCCAGGTCTCCAGCAGGTCCCCGAAAATGGGACCGCCGGTCTTGAACGCCAGGTAGTCGTTGAGAAGGACAAGGGCGTGAGTGCGGGCGACAAGCGCAAATTCCACAGCCTCGACCTTGTCGTCCAACAGCCCGGTCACGAGCCCCACGGCGATGATGACCGCCAGCTCCTTTCTGGAGAAGAAGAGGACGTTCCCCAACTGTCTGAGCGCTCCTAGTCGTCTTGCGGCTTCATCTGGGCCCGCCCCGCTCGAGTGCGGACTCTTCCTCAGTCATACGCGATCGGAAGGTCTTGGGCACACGGGAGGCAAAGTGGCCCCGAATATAACGTCAACGACAACCGGACGGACTTCAGCCCCCCGCGGTACGCCACTTTTCCCGAGCACCAGCAGCGCCCGGGCGTGCTCAGAGGTTTGCGGCAGGAACTATCTTCGGCTTGATTGCCGCGCGCACGAGCCTGACCCCCAAGTAGAGGCCGAATGCTATCGCCGTGATGAAGAAGCTGACCGGATAGACCGTGTAGAACGCGACGAATAGCCCCACCCAAGTCGCCATCAGGGCGATTGCTACTGAGATTATTATTCCCGTCTGCGGTCGTCTCGACACATATTGCGCGGTCGCGGCTGGGGTGACCATCAAGGAGAAGATGAGAAGGACTCCGGTTACCTGCACTGCGAAGGAGACCGCGACGGCCACGAGGAGCATGAAGACCGTGCCTATGAAGAGCATTGGTATCCCCTTGGCCTCCGCGACGTCCTCGTCAAGCGACGAGAAGAGCAGCGGCCGATAGACGAACGCTATCCCGCCCAAGATCACCGCACTGGCAGCAAGCGTCAGAAGGACCTGGCCGCGGCTGACACCCAGTATCTCTCCGAACAGGATCGAATAGGCCTCAGTCGCATATCCGGTGTAGAGGCTGATGAACAACAAGCCCATCCCGAGGGAGAACGCGAGGACGATGCCGATCTGGGTGTCTCGGTTTGTGGCCCGGCGACCGAGCGCGGCTATCGCCAATCCACCCATGATCGAGCCGCCTAGAAGACCGGCGATGGGTGCGACGTTCAGGAGCACCGCCGCTGCCGCCCCGGCGAACCCGATCTCCGAGAAGGCGTGCGCCGTAAAGGCCGACCGGCGCAAGACCACAAAGTAGCCGGTGACTCCTGCGATGATCGAGACGATCGTCCCAGCCTCAAAGGCGTTCACCATGAACTGGTAGTGCAGCATCTGCATCAGGTCGGACAGAATGTTGAGGCTGAAGGTCATGCCAAGGCACCGTGGTGCTCTTCGATGCCTATGATGGCGACGTTGCCGTGGGGGTCGCGCAACACCTCGACCTGTACTCCGTAGAGCGCCGTAAGACTCTCCGAAGTCAGGACCTCGCTCGGCTTCCCCGTCGCTATCTTCCCGTTCGCGACGTAGACCACCTCGTCGAGGTGCGGCAAGAGCGGGTTGATGTTATGAGCTATGAGCAGGGCCGTCACGCCTTGAGTGCGGACTACGTCGTTGACCAGGTGCAGCATGTCCGTCTCGCGCCTCAGATCGAGGTTCGAGAGGGGCTCGTCGAGCAGCAATATGTCCGGCTTGCTGACAAGCGCCTCCGCAAGGAATATCCTCTGGAGCTCTCCTCCGGACAATACGCCGAGAGGGCGGTGAGCCAGCTCCGTCGCGCCGACGGACTCGAGCGCAGCGAAGGCGGCTTCCCGGTCCCTGTGGACAAACGGGTTGAAGCCCCACTTCTTTCCCGAGAGCCCCAGCCTCACCAGCTCGAGGGACTCGATGTTCGTCTCGCTGTCCACTATGTGGCGTTGCGGCACGTACCCAATCTGAGGGTTTCCGCGTTTGGGCGGACTGCCGAAGATCTTGATCGACCCGCTGATGGGCTGCTGCAGGCCGAGGAGCAGGCGAAAGAGGGTGGTCTTGCCCGCCCCGTTGGGCCCTATCACCGCCACGAACTCTCCGCGCCCAAACGCAAAGTTGGCGTTCTGCCAGACCGTCTTGCGCGGGTATCCGGCCGTGAGATTCTCGGCCGTGATGAGGTCGGACTGCACGCCGACGGTGCGGGACTTTGAGACTGTTATATTCATTCGTTACTGACCTAGTGCTTCCGAATTGAGGGCGTTCTGGAGCGACGCCACCTCTCCTTGCATCCAAGCCTGGAAACTGTAGTTGGGTGGCTGTATTGTTTCGGTCACGCCGATTACAGGAATCTGGTATTGGGAGGCGAGGGCCTTGATGGTCTGCGTGAGCGGCGTCACAGTCTGCTGGTTGTAGACCAGCACGCGCACCGAGGTGTTCCCCTCCATCATCAGGTTCTGCATGGTAGCCACATCCTGCGCCGACGGGTCGTTTCCTTCGGCGACAGCCTGCATGAAACCCGGAGGAGACACGACGTCAAGGCCTGTGGCGTTCGCCATGTACACGAATATGCTCTCTGTGGAAGCCACTGGTGCGCCTCCGAACATCTGCTTGATCACGGTCTCCTGCTTCATGTATGATGTCCAGAGCGACGAGTTCAGAGTGGCGTATTGGGTAGTGAAGTATGCCTTGTCGGTTGGGTCAATCTTGACCAGATCCTTGTACATCACCGCCACCGTGTAGTTGACGTAGTACGGGCTGTACCAGAAGTGAGGGTTGGCGTCGACTGACTGGTTGAGGAGCTCTTGCACGTTGAGGACCACCTGATTTGGAACGTTTGCCGATGCCATGAGGGCGAGAGCCCACGTGTCATAGTCGGCCCCGTTGACAATCACGAACTTGGCGTTTGAAATCGCTTCGGCATTTGCTGGGTTGCTCTGGTAGTCGTGAGGGTCGGTGTTGGGGTCCGAGACCACGCTCGTAACATTGACGTGAACTCCGCCGAGTTGCGACACCAAACTGCCCCAGAAGTTTTCTCCGGCTACGACGTTTATCAACGCGTTCGAGTCTGAACCTGTTGAGGACGTCGACGAAGAACTCGAAGAACCTCTTGTGAGATATACGCCCGCGGCCACTCCCACTACCAGAAGAACGACGATTATTGCTGCAGGGACTATGAACCTGTTGCCAGCTTTCGGGGTGCTGCCAGACATGTCTTCAGCTAGGATTATACTCTTAATAAGTCTTTTTCAAAATGTAATAATCTGGCTGGCTAGGAGGGGTAGCTACTCATAGTTGTTACTAACTTTAGTTAGAGACTGTCATAACTACGACTTGCGAGGACCGTAAAAGTTGGAAGAATCGCAGAATACCGACGCGAGCCAATAGGTGAGCAGAGCGCTGGCTACGTTGGGTTGTTCTCGTCAGATTGGTATGAGCTTCGTGCTCTTCATCTTGTCCTCGGCCTGGAAGGACTTGGTCATCGCGTTGATCTTCTTCGCGTCCCCCTGAAGCACGAAGACCTCGATGCACATGGACGTCTTCGTCTTGTTGTGGACGTGGGTCGTGATGATGTCCTCGTACTGGTGGTTGAGTTTCGTCACCGGCGCCTCCTGCTCCTCGTCGTGCGTGACTATAAGCAGCCCGTTCATGTCACCGACAGCCGTCGCCCTCTCCCTCGAGTCCTCGAGCATCATCCGGATGGCTGCGCGCACCAGCTCGGACCTCCCTGTGAAGCCAGATCCCTTCTGCACCTCGTCCATCTCTTTTAGCATGCTCTCAGGAAACGACAGGCTGACCACGGTCAAAACGAATCGAGTTGTCGATTTGAAAGAGATATTTAACTTATGTTCTCGTTAATAATTCGCGTCCCGACGAGATTGCAGTCAAAGGGCCCGGCTGGAAGCGATATGAGCGAGCCTGGTAGGATTTGGACCCCGGCCAGTCATCGCACGTAGGTTCTAGACCTGTGCACAGCAAATCCGAGTCGCATTCAAGCGTCTAGCTTTGCAATCTCGCCGTCCCAAGCCGCGGTGAGCAATCCCTCCCGGCTCAAACAAAACACTATGCCGTCCAGGTACGGTATCCACGTGCTCTCCTTGAATCGTCCGCCAAAAATCGTCTCTATCAGGATTATCAGCCCGTAGTCGTGCCCCACCCACAACCGCAGGAGCGGGGCTCGACCGGCCTTCAAGTCCTTGCTAACGCTGCTCACGACGAACTGCTTTACCTCCGAAGGGGACTTCATCATCCCGACGGGAAGACTCCCGTCCAGCCATTCTCTCAGGAACGGCAGTCCTCCCACCTTTCCCCTGTGCGACTCCATCGCATTTGTGTCCTTCGCGAAAAAGTGGGTCACTGCCAAGGATTCGTCTATTCCGACGTCTGATATGCTACCAGAGCTCGCATGCGAGTAGCCGTTCATGATGCCGGTCGCCGTCTCTACGCAGCGAGGGACGGGGCTATAGCCCACAACGAGATTGAGACCTCCAGGGAGCGAGTGGCCGAACCTTTGCGATTCGCTGTGCCCGTGAGGGGTCAACCCCGCGACCATGTTCGGATTGGCGACCTCGCCTCTTCGACCTTGTTCCCTGACGGAATGTCTGAGGATGACTCCAATCCTATCGCACTCCATGGATTTGATAGCGCCAATCAGTCGGTCTCCGTAAGGGGTCTCTTCGGCGGGCTTCTCAGGTTCCAACTCTCAAACGTCCGATAGGGCATGAATATGAATCATGTTCAATTTCCTGCGCCATGCTCAAGAAGTTCGAATCGATTTCGGTGGGAGTAATTTGAGCGGGCCCGGTGGGATTTGAATTCGTGGGCGCTTTCGGCGCCTCCCACGACATGCTGGTCACTCCCAAGAGCTAGCTAAGAGCCAGCCGCTCTGACCTGGCTGAGCCACGGGCCCGCGAGCATGGCGGGCCAGGTGTGGGATATTTAGGTTGCACTCCGAACGCCGAGCATTATTAAGGAGCGGGAGCGCGGCCGGGTGAGAATTTGGGCGAACTGGTCTTTGTCGGTCTGGGATTGGGAGACAGAGGGATTAGCCTGGCCGGGCTCGACGCGATCAAGGCGTCGGATACGACGTTCTTCGAGCGATACACCTCTCCGCCGTCCCCGACGTTGGTTAGGGACCTCGAGGCCGCCTCTGGGAAGGCCGTCTCGGTCGTCGCGAGGGAGTATGTCGAGGACGGGAAGGCGATACTCGAGATGGCGAGCGCGTCGAAGGTGGTGCTGGCCGTCCAGGGCGACCCGATGATAGCTACGACCCACAACGATCTGCGGGTGCGGGCGGCCTCTCGCGGGATTCGTACCAGCGTGATACACGGCGCCACTATCCCGGCGGCCGCGGCGAGCGAGAGCGGGCTCCACTACTACAAGTTCGGCGGGACGATCACGTTCACGCGTGAGAGCGCGTCGCACCACCACGACGTCTACCAGCGCGTCCACCGCAACCTGCTCGAGGGCCAGCACACCCTGCTCCTGCTCGAGTACGACGTGGAGAAGGGGGAAGGCGTCGAGCCGGGGTTCGTGTTCGAGAGGCTCCTCGACGCTGAGAAGAACTTCAAGCGCGGGGTCCTATCGGAGGGGACGCTCGCGCTCGTGCTCGGGAGGGTCGGGATGAGGGACGAGGCGGTCGTCGGCGGCCTGATGGGCTCGCTCCGCGAGCGTTCTTTCGGGCCTCCGCCCCATTGCGTGATAGTCCCGGGGCGGCTGCACTTCACCGAGGAGGAGGCGCTTTCGGCCATCCTGAGGCTAGACAAGAAGGAGATAGTCGACAACTCCGCGGGGGTGAAGCGCACCGCGCAGGTGCTGATACCGCGCTACGTTGAAAAAGCGAAAAGGGCGCTAGAGCAGGCGAGGGAGGGCTTGAAGGGGAAGCACAAGGACCTGCTCGAGAACGCCGAGCTCTACCTCAAGGACTCGGAGAACTTCCTGGCGAACGACCAGGACGAGCTCGCGATGTTGAGCGTGGGTTACGCCGAGGGGCTCATCGACGCGCTCTCGTACACGGGCGAGGTGAAGTTGACCTGGTGACCCGGCCCGACGCTCATAGCGGGCGCCCTCTCGCCACCTTGGACCTCCTGAGGGAGGTGTACGTCGCCAGCCTTAGGGACGGGAGGGCGAGGCCAGGGGCCATTGCCAAGGCGCTCCGCGAACCGGCCCCTTCGGTGCGCTCCGCGCTCCTGGACGCTTCCGCGAGGAGACTAGTCAAAGTAACGAAGGGCTCGCCCGAGCTCACACCGGCAGGCAGGCGCCTCCTGAAGGTCGTCATGCTGGGCGGGGCGTTCGAGATCATCCACCCCGGGCACGTCCTCGCGCTCTCGGAGGCGAGGAGCCTCGGGAACACGCTGGTCGTCGTGGTCGCGACCGACGAGAGCGTGAAGCGTAACAAGGGGAGGCCGCCCGCGACGAACCAGGCCCTGAGGATGGCGCTCGTCTCTTCCCTCAGGCAGGTCGACCTCGCCCTCCCGGGGAACAAGGGGAGCATCTACGACATACTGGTGAGGATAAGGCCCGACGTCGTGGCGCTCGGGTACGACCAGCGTCATAGCGGCGAGGAGATCGTCCGAGAGGCGGCGAAGAGGGGCGTCGCCATATCGACGGCGAGGCTTGGGTCGCCCATCCCAGACGTCAAGACCTCGAAGATCCTGATGTCGCTCTGAGCGCCTTCAGATGACGGAGACGCTGACTTCTAGGGGGTCGCCGTTCTCGAGGCCCAGGGCCCCTCGCAGGAAGTCGGGTGAGATTATCTCGAGGACGCTGTCGTCGTAGTGGGTGCGGTCTATCACGAGGACGGCGCCGAGCAGGTCATCCTTGCCGACCCTGGCCCGGTAGCACCTCGCGCCGCCGTATGTCCTGCCGTCGCGTTGGAACCCCTCGATCCGGAGGCCGTCGAACCCCCTCAGCTCCCGCTTCTGCTCGATCTGAATCGCGCTCTCCAGCTTCACGTTGAGCGTGCCCGGGTACGGGTCGAACCCTAGGGCCTTCGCGAACTGCGTCTTGTAGCCCTCTAGTCCGATGTAGTATGCGCCCTCCCCGAGCCCCTGGAACACCTTTCCGACGAAGGCGATCTCCTCCTTCCGCACGCCTTCCAGGGCGACCTTGAGGCTCGAGTAGTAGGTCCGGACGATGTCCTGCCCAGCTTCGGTGAGCATCACCGTGAACTTCGGCCCCGAGCGCCTCCTCTCTACGTAGCCGAGGGACTCCAACTGCTGCAAATGCTTGGACGCAGACTGTTGGCTCTGGCCAAGCTTCTCCGCGAGCTCCTCGGTCGAGAGGGGGACGAACCCGACGTGGGCCCTTAGCTTGGCCAGTTCCACGAGAGTGGGGATGAGGACGGGCTTGATCTTATCCAATTTCCGCGGACGAGCCGGCGAGCCCTCGCGGCCGGGATATAAGTCCGCGGGGTGGTTTGGCGTCGCATCTCTTTTAATAGCCTAGGTCCGCGACTGGCCCAGGTCACCTAACTTGGGGCAGGACGACTCGGCACCAGAGGTCATGCTTGCGCAGGAGCAGGCCGTGATTCGTCGCGGGCCGGGGATCCGCAAGGGAGTCGAGGCAGCGTTCGGGATGGGCGGAGAGACCGAGGGGACGCTGGTCCTCACGGACAGGCGCCTGGTCTACGTCCACGGCAGCGAGAAGGAGGAGAGCCTGAGGATCGGGGGCTTCAGCGCGAAGCGCCTCTTCTTCTCCGACGTGGAGAGTCTGGATTCGATGCCCATGGACTCCGCGAGCCTTGAGATTCAGATTTCAGTGATAGCGAAGGTGGCGGGCCACCACGGAGAGGCCATCGCCCCCAAGCTCGAGGTCACCTGGACTGAGGGAGGGTCCAACCGGGCCACGGAGTTTGTGCAGCAGATCTCGGGCGCCTCGAGGCGGAGGAACTTGAACGACTGGGCGAAGGTAATCGATAAGCTGAGGGCGAATCAGCTCAAAATCACACCACCCCCGCCCACTCCGGAAAGTGACACCCTCGAGGGACGGATAATGGGCGTCCTCGGAGACATGCAGGAGAAGGGATTGCTCACCGTCGAGAACGAGGTGGAGGAGCGATACAAGGTGGACCTAGACCCCGACGTCGTCGAGGCCGCTTGCGAGAAGCTCGTCGCCGCTGGTCTCCTCGTCAAGGGCGACGCCCGATACGAGGACGTGTTCTACAGGAAGGCATCCCCGCTCGGGGCCGACGACCTCAGCGCGTAGCGCGAACCGTCCCAATCAGGTCGGCCTGCGGGCTGCCTTGGACCTCGACCTCGCGCCCTTGCGCTCAAGCGAGGCCTGAAGACCTTGGATCGACGAGACCATGACCGTCCTCCTGGCCTCCTCCGCCATGACTCCGCGGACGTCCTCGGTCAGCATCCTGCCGACGTCTATCTTCCTCCTGACCCCGTTCGCGACGTGGTCGTAGACCGCGAAGGGGGAGAGCGTGGAGTACAACCCCTCCATGAGCTCGAAGTATTTCCGGGCCTTCTCTATCTCGGAGCGCATCACCGCGTCGAGCAGGAGCCTCTTCACCTCTCCGACCGTGTCGAGCAGGCCCATGATGTAGCCCTCCCCGGAGACGCCGAGCTCCTTCGCGCTCGGAATCGGCTTGCCCAGGACAATCGCCTCGACCGAGGACGCCTCGACGAACTCCGCCTCGGGTGAGGGGAGGTACCTCGACAAGGCCCCTATGGTCGCCTCCTTCCTCATGCCCTTCAGGATTTTCTCGGCTTCCTTTATCTCGTGGTGCGCCTCCTCGTGCTTGCCGGTGTGGATGTGCACGATGGCCTTGGAGCAGAACGAGATGCAGTCTCTCGAGGTCTTGAGGATCTTCTCCCTCCTCGCGAGGACCTCCTGCATGCTCGCCTCGATCTCCTTCAGCGATTCCTCTACTCCGGGTTCCAATTGACTGTCGGCCGAAGGGCGTGCGAGGGAGACATAAGTCTGTGCCTGATTTGGAAGCGATGTCTCTATAACTCGCTCGTCGAAGGTGCCCTCGATTGGTTACTCAGTATGAGAGGGGCAGGGCTAAGGAGTACAAGGCCATGGAGCTCCTTAGGACCGACGGATGGGTGGTAGCCAGGAGCGCCGGGTCCCACAGCCCGGTGGACGTCATCGCGGCCAAGCTCGGGGCGACGCTGCTGGTGCAGGTTAAGAACGGCAAGGCGAGGGTCAAGGCTGACGAGGCCAAAGAATTGGTTAAATGGGCAGAAGCATTCAACGCCGACGCAGAGATTTGGCACTTCAAGGGTCGGGGTCACCTGGAGAAGAGGCGCCTGCGCGCGCGGAAGTGAGTCGAGAGTCTTGGAACTGAAGTGCTACCTGTGCGACGCCGAACTGAAGACGGATGCCAAGCCCTTCAAGATCGGCACCAAGGAGGAGTTCATCTGCGTGTCGTGCTTCACAAAGACCGTTAACAGGCGCGCGGCCCTAGACAGGGAAAAGTCCGGGTAACCCGGCAACCTAGGAGGCGACGAAGCACTTGTTCAGCTGCTCTATCACGGACGAGCAGAGCTCGACCTTCTCGTCGTCCTCGCACAGGGTGTAGAACGCGCGAGCCTTCTCGTACTCGGGAAGGGCACGGATGGCGTTGGCCACGTCGCTGCTGGTCTCCCCTAGGGAGAGCAACCCGCTCATCTCGCACCATTCGGCGGCGCTGCCGTAGTCGCCGAGGCCCTCGAAGCACGCGGCTATCCACTTGCAGAGGTTGACCCTTTGCTCCGGGGACTGGAGCTTGCCGAACTCCTCCTTCAAGAGAGTCGCGGCCACATCCCTCTTCCCTATGGTGGCCATCTGCAGGGCGTCGGAGAAACTCATCTGTGGTTGGTTCCCACGGCAGCGTTAACTCATAGGAACTCTATATTGTTTGAACTGTTTATCAAAACTCATTCCTTCTTCCTCCCGAGCGTCGCCTCCCTCATCCTCCTCCTTGTGAGGGCCTCGCGGAACCTCCTCTTCTCGTCGGCGGTGACGGGGATCACGGGCTCGACTGGGCTCGGCCTCCCATTTCCGTCGAGGGCAACGAAAGTAAGGTAGCAAGAGCCCGTGTGCGCGGTCGTCCCCGTCAGCGGGTCCTCGGCCTCGATGCGGACCCCGACCTCCATGGACGTCTTCCCGACGTAGTTGACGGCGGCCTTCAGGATCAAGAGGTTGCCGACGTAAACGGGGGCGTAGAAGTCCATCCTGTCGATTGAGGCGGTGACCACGTTCTTCCTTGCGTGATGGAAGGCGACGATCCCGGCGACCTCGTCCATGTATCTCATTATCGCCCCTCCGAAGACGTTCCCCAAGACGTTTCCGTCAGTCGGCATCATCAGCCTGACGGTCGTCATCTGCGAGACCGAGACGTGCTTCCCGCCTGCTTTGCGACTCATCCGGGCTTCGGACGGGAGGAGGAGTGATGGTTGATAAAGCTGATTCGGCGCGTCCGTCCAGAGGCACGCCCGGTTGGAGTACATCACGCCCGAGGCCATGAGGGAGCTCGAGAGAGGGGCGTCCGAGTACGGGTTCGGCGTGAAGCAGCTGATGGAGAATGCGGGACAGGGGGTCGCGGAGTTCGTCCTCTCGAGTTATGGCTCGGCGAGCCGGGTCTGCGTGGTCTGCGGAGGGGGCAACAACGGCGGGGATGGGTTCGTGGCGGCGAGATACCTCTCGGCCACCCGACGAGTGGTGGTTATCCTCCTAACCTCGCCGGACAGGATAAGGACCGAGGAGGCTCGCGAGAACTGGGAGACCCTCGCAAGCACGAGGGCGGAGGTCCACGTCGCCCGCGAGACCTCTGACCTGGTCGGGCTCTCGACCGCGATAGCGGAGGCGGAGGTGATAGTCGTGGCTATCTTCGGGACGGGGGTGAAGGGCGGGGAGATAGGCGAGCCCTACGCGACCGCAATCTCGATGGTGAACGCCTCGAAGGGGGTCAGGTTGGCGGTAGACCTCCCCTCGGGGATAGACCCGGCGACGGGCGCGGTGAGCCGGCCGACGGTGAGGGCAGACATCACGCTCGCGCTCCACCTTCCCAAGGCGGGGCTCAGGGGACGGGAGGAGTACACCGGCGAGGTCGTCGTTGTGCCGATAGGCATAAGGTCGGGAGCGAAGATGAGCGGAGAGACGCCTTGAAGGTCTTCCAGATTCCGGTCGGGAACATGCAGAACTTCGTGTACCTGGTAGAAGACGAGAAGAGTAAGGAAGCCATGGCTATCGACTCAGGATGGGAGACCGCGCCGATCTTGAAGGTCGCTAGGCGCGAAGGGATGCGAGTGAAGTATGTCTGCGCGACCCACGGGCACTTCGACCACGTCAACACGGTGGACAAGCTGGCCTCGGAGCTGGGCGCCGCGACCGTGGCCTTCATCGGGTCGGACGTCCGCCCGAAGGTGGGCGTGCGAGACGGCGACGTCCTGAGGCTGGGCGAGGGCGCGGTCAGGGTGATCCACACCCCGGGGCACACCGAGGACAGCGTCTGCTACTACGACGGGAGCCACCTCTTCACCGGGGACACGCTGTTCATCGAGGCCTGGGGGCGCACCGACCTGCCTGGCGGCTCGGACGCGGTGCTGTACTCGAGCCTGCACGAGGTCATCATGGCCCTGCCCGGAGACACGGTCGTCTACCCGGGTCACGACTACGGTAGCGTCCCGTTCAGGACGCTCGGGGAGGAGGTGCGGAAGAACCCGGCGCTGCGCGCGAAGACCCTGGCCGAGTTCCGGCGCCTCACGCAGGACTAGGCTACCCGAACCACTTCTCTAGCGTCTCGGACTTTGAGCTCTCCAGCCCGACGACCCTCTTGATCGCCGCGTCGACGCGCTCAGCGGAGAAGGAGTGCTCGTCGACGAGGAACGCCTTGAGCGCGTCGGGCTTGAGCTCTCCCCAAGTGGGCCTCACGCCGGCCTTCGCTGGCGGGTGCATGAAGAGGTCTCGAATCGCCTGGTACTCGATCTTCGCGACTTCCTCTTTCAGGGGCTCTATCTTGTCGATCGAGTGGTAGGTCTTGAGCAGCTTCATCCCCTTCACTGGGCCTATCCCCTTGAACCCGTCGGGGTCGAAGTCAGTCCCCATTAGGATGCCAAAGTCGATGAGCTGCTCCCTCGTCAGGTCAAGCGCCTTCAGGGTCTCCTGGAGGCTGATCGTCTCCGGCTCCACGTCGATGAAGACGTTCTTGCTCGGGAGCCTCCTCCTCCCCGAGATTGTGATGTTCCTCACGAGCAAGGGGGCGCCGAAGAGGAGAGAGTCGTGGTCCTGCGAGCCCACGGCGTCCACCGTCCCCTCGCTCGCCATGACGGCCGCCTGAGCCTCCCCCTCGGAGGGCGCGTCCACCCAGGGTATCCCCATGGCGTCGAGGAGCTGCTTGGACTCGACCACCATGTCCTG
>JAPCJO010000006.1 GCA_027886905.1 Nitrososphaerota archaeon | reverse complement strand
ACCCCAGCAGGACGCCCATCATCACCGGGGCGGCGAGGAAGGGATTGATGTATCCACCCAGGTAGAAGATCCCGGTGCTGGCCGCGGCGGTGACGCCGATCATGAAGTTGCTCGTTGTCGAGGAGACCTTCATGGGGAGCTTCATGCCCACGTCCAGGGCGAGCACCTTCAGCGCCCCGCTCCCGATGCCGAGGAGGCCGGAGATAAGGCCGGCCGCCCACATGATGGCGAGCCCGAGGGGCGAGCGCGTCGCCTCATAGTCGACGTGCACGTTCAGGGCCTTGTCGTAGTACTCTCCGCGCAGCTCCAGCCTCTTGCTGATCCCGTCAGGCGTCACGCCGGAGGGCAGCTCCTCGCCGAGCCTTTGCAGGAGGGGAAGGACTGATAGCAACAGCACGACCCCGAAAGCGACGTAGACCACCCCCTCGAGGTTCGCCCGCGCCAGAGAGATCGTGAGCACCGCGCCCACCACGGCTCCGGTGGTCGTCGCCACCTCTAGGAACATCCCTATCCGCAGGTTGGTGATCCCGTCCTTGACGTAGGCGGACGCGGCTCCGCTGGATGTCGCTATCACGGAGACGATGCTCGCCCCGATGGCGAGGAGGGGAGGGACGCCCAAGAATATCGTCAGGAAGGGCACCATGATGACGCCCCCTCCGAGACCCAGGAGAGAGCCGACTATCCCGGCGAGGAACGCCGCGGCGAGCACCAGAAGGAAGAACTCCAGGGGGTCCAAGTTTCGAGCAAGCTCCCTGGTCAGCGATTGGAGCCGAGCAGCCCGAGGCTCGAGAGCTGCGAGCTCAGCGGGGCTATGCTTTCGGGGTCGTCCTCGATGACGCGCTGTAGGGCCTCGCCGTAGAGGGTTATGATGAGTGACTCCCTCCCTCCGCCGAAGGGGGCGTCTTGGCGCTCCTTGGCTATCTCCGCGAGTGAGTGGGCGAGGCGGTCGGCGAGCTTCTCCATCTCGCCGCTCGACAGGGTTATCGTGATTCCCCTGAGGGCCTTGAGGATCGCGAAGATGCCCCTCAGCCTCTCCAAGTTGACCGCGAGGAAGTACGCGCGGAGCTCTAGCGGCAACTTGGCGTAGTCCGCGATGTAATACATGGCGCCGGCGGCGTAGAACTTTTGGATGATGCCGTGCCTTTCGGGCTCGCTCCTGACCACGGTGACCAACTTTGCCGCCTTGAGCTCCTTCAGGTGGTAGTAGACTGAGGGGTCGGCCATCCCAAGCCGCTCCGCGAGCATCTTCTGGGTGAGCTCCTCTTCGGCGAGGTGCCGGAGGATCTGCCTCTTGACGGGATCCACGAGCAGCTTCGCCACCTTCTTGTCCGAGACCACCCTCGTGGCCGCCCTTGCCATGTTAATGGTTAGGATAGCTTAAACGATTATATAAATCTAAACGTCTGCCCTCATTTCGAGACGAAGGTGCACGTCTCCTCTATCCGGTAGAGCTGTTTCCCCTCGGAGAACGGGGTGAGAGTCGTGGACATGACGCGTCCGACCGGCGCCGTCGAGTTGGTGGTCGTCGTGTAGGTCCCCACCGAGCTGCGCGTAGCGTTGCCCAGGAACGCCAAGTAGACCGTCGAGACGCAGGCCACCTCGCTTGTCCGGGGGCTGAGGTATATCGCGAACGAGACGACCATCAGAGAAAGCACGACCGCGACCGCCAAGAACGTGATTGCCCTCTTCCTCATCTTCGGGACTGGTCAGTTATGATGCGGGCCGGTTATAGCCCTCGCAGTGCGGGAGACTTGACCAACGCCCCCACAATTCATATACCCGCTCCGCCACGAAATAATGATTTGCAGAGAGAGAAACCGCATCTTCCCGAATACAAAGTCGTGGTGGACGACGTCACCGGGGGAGAGATAGCCAACATCATCAAGGGTTACATCGAGATCAACGGCGAGAAGATCAGGTTCAAGGGCATAGCCTACGGGAGATACGGTGGGCAGAACGTCGCCCCAAGGCTCTCCCCCATATCGAAGAAAAAGGTCAAGGCGGCCTTCGGGGACGTCGGGAAGTTCGAGGAGGATCTCCAGCAGAAGCTCGTGAGCGGCGACTTCGAGGTCGACGCCGCCGCCGCCGAGGCGTCGAAGAAGAAGGAAGAGCTCGAGCACCACCACACGCACTCGTGAAACCCGTGATTTTCGTGTCGCCGTCGAAGCCGTTTGCAAAGGGAACGAGATGAGAGATTGAACCTCATAGTGGGCGGGACGGGCTTCATCGGGGGGCACCTGGCCGAGTACTTCTTCCAGGAGGGGGAGATCTCCAAGGGGATATTCCGCAAAGGCTCGCACCTCAAGATACTCGACCAGTGCGGGATCCAGATCCTCGAGGCCGACCTGCTCGAGAGGGGCTCGCTGCACGAGGCCGTGGATGGCGTGAACGTTATCTACAACCTGGCGTCCCCGACCCCGGACCACGAGGGGCAGGGCGACTACCTGGGGCCGAACACGGTGGGGCTCCGGAACCTCTTGGAGGAGGGGGAGGAGCACGGCGTGCAGGACTTTGTCCACCTCAGCACCCTCGACGTCTTCGGCTTCAAGAGGAAGAAGGTCGGGGCGGGCGAAGAGGCGGTGGACGGGTCGCCGTCGCACCCCTACCAGAAGGCCAAGCTTCTGGCCGAGGCGGAGATCCGGGAGTTCTCGAAGAAGGGCGGCGAGATGCGCCTCAAGGTGGTCAGGGCGGCGAGAGCGACAGGCCCCAGGGACACCACCTTCGCGCTGCCCCTGCTTAGGATGATGGAGGGCGGGAGCGTCGTGCTCCCCTCTGGGAGCGACTCGCCCATGTCATTCACCCACCCCAAGGACGTGGCAAAGGCCCTCTTCAGGGTGGCGACGTCGGGCCAGTCCGGAAAGGTCTACCAGGTGAAGTCGTTCGACGCGACGGCCGAGGAGCTCGCCAGGGGCGTGGTGGCGGCGTGCGGGAAGAAGGCCCAGGTCAAGCGCGAGGGTATCTTCGCCAAGACGTCCCTGCCGCCATATGCCGCGAGCCAGGTCAAGGCCGGGGTCGTCCTCGAGAAGCAGGACTCTTGGGGCGCCATCTCTTACTCCCCCGACTATGACCTCGAGCGGACGAGCGCAGGGATAGCCGAGTGGCACGGGAAGGAGCCATGGCTGACCGAAAGCGAGAGGACATAGGCCCAATCCTGCGCCAGATCGCGAAGATGGTTCGCGAGAGCAAGGACCCGAGGGCGACCGCCCTCTCCGAGCTCAAGGACGCGGAGGGGGGCAACCCCTTCAGGATACTCATCGGGACGATACTCTCACAGCGCACCCGCGACGAGAGGACGACCCTCGCCACGGAGAGGCTCTTCTCTAGGTTCAAGAGTCCCCAGGACCTCGCCGACGCCGACGAGGAGGTGGTTCGTGACCTGATCAGGCCGGCCGGCTTCTACAACATGAAGGCGAAGAGCATCATCAAGGTCGCGAAGCAGCTCGTCGACGAGTTCGGGGGCGAGGTCCCGTCGGACGCGGAGGCGCTGATGTCTCTGCCCTCGGTGGGCCCGAAGACCGCGAACTGCGTCCTCGTGTACGGGTTCGACAAGCCCGCCATCCCAGTCGACACCCACGTCCACAGGATCGCCAACAGGCTGGGGCTCGTCGAGACGAGGATGCCCGAGGAGACCGAGGCCAAGCTGGTCGAGAGAGTCCCCAAGCGCTACTGGCTCGAGCTCAACGAGCTCTTCGTAAGGTTCGGGCAGACGACGTGCAAGCCGATAGGGCCGAAATGCGGAGAGTGCACGCTCAGGGCGAGGTGCAAGTACTACAGGGAGGTCGTAAGGCCGAAGCAGGTCGCGCTCGCGCGCTCCCGCTAGGACTTTTCGTTCTGGTACCTTCCGCTGTAGAGCTCCGTCGCGGGAGCCTCATTCCTGATGAAGACTAGTTGGACGAGGGCCTCGTCCTTGTGGACGCGCGCGTCGATGGGCGTGAAGATGCTCTGCGTGAACTCGCCCGAGTAGCCGCTGTCGAAGACCGCGCTCTCGAGCTTGATGATCCCGAGCCTGTTGACCGTCGAGCGGGGAAAAGCGAAACCGGTGCAGTCGGCGGGAACCGTCACCTTCGGGAACCGGAGCTCGTAGATGTTCCCCTTAAGAAAATCGTAGAAGCCTTCCTTGTCGGGGGAGACGAGCTCTTTCACGTCCCTCACCTCGGGCTTCCGGGCCCTCTTGCCTCGGGCCGCGGACGGCGCGATGTAGCCCCTCTCCTCGCCGTGCAAGTAGATCTTGTAGCCGCGGGGGACGAGCTTGACCTCCTTCGGGGAGAGGTCGACGCCGTTGGGATTGACCTTCTTGTAGGAGGAGCAAGACTTCGCGACCTCCTTCCCGCTCAGGACTGACACGGCGTCGGCCGAGAATCGGGGCGCCGATAAAAGCGAATCTGCGCCGCGTCAGCCTTTCCTGGTCCAGAGGAGGGTCTTGCACTTGTGGCATACGATCCCGTCGAAGACGACGCCCTTCTTGTCACGGACGGGTTCGACGCTCATCATGGGGCCGCCGCAGGAGAAGCACCTGGCGGCGGACGGCCCCTGGGAGACCTCTCCCCAGTTCATCATGAAGTATGTGTAATACATCAAGGCCGCCGAGTCGTCTATCTCCATTATGGCTCGAACGGGTCTCTCAGAGCGAAGCGCTATGGTTTAAACCCACTTCGGCTCGCCCGTCCGCCAGACGGACATGGAGAAACTATTTGCGAGGTCGGTGGAGGATGCGAAGAAGCTCGTCGACCTGACCGAGGACGACCACAAGCTCTTCGAGAGGGTGGAGGCGGCGTGCGATGAGCTGGTCCTCCCCGAGTTCGAGAGATACGTCGAGAGGCGGTTCAACGAGAAGATTCCGGAGATAGTCAAGAAGCACCGCCTCATGGGGATACCGATTGCCAAGAAGTATGGCGGCGAGGGGTCGAGGCCACTCGTCCACGCGCTGGCGCTCGAGAGATTCGGGCAGCTCGGCCTCGGCGTCATCACATACATCGATGTCCACCAGGCGCTCGGGAGCCTCACTGTCCAGGAGTGGGGGAACGAGGAGCAGAAGCAGAGGTACCTCACCAAGGCGGCGACGGGCGAGGTAGTCTTCGCCTATGCGCTCACCGAGCCGGAGGCGGGGAGCGACCCCTCCGCGCTCAAGTCCACCTTCAGGAAGGAGGGCGACAGCTACTACGTCACCGGGTCGAAGTACCTGATCTCGAACGGGTCAGTTGCGAACAAGCTGATAGTTTTCGCGCTCCCTGAAGGGCAGCAGAAGGGCGTGACGGCCTTCCTAGTCGACAAGGACGAGCCCGGGTTCTCGGTGGAGATGAGGATGGAGGAGAAGATGGGGCTCTTCACGTCGGACACCTCGCTGCTCACGCTCGACAACGTGAAGGTGCCCAAGGAGGACGTCCTTGGGGAGGAGGGGAAAGGACTCTCGGTCGCCTACGCGGCGCTGCTCAACGGGAGGATGGGGATAGCGTCGGGATGCCTGGGAGTGATGGAGGACTGCATCAATCAGGTGAAGGAGAGGGTGTCCTACAGGACGCAGTTCGGCAAGCCCATCGGGAAGCACCAGCTGATCCAGAGGCACATCGCCACGATGGTGGCAAACCTGGAGTCGTCGCGCTGGCTCGTCTACCAGGTCGCGCTGAAGAAGGAGGAGTACGACAACAACCGCGGGAACCTGGAGATGAGGACGGAGGTCGACAGGGCGAGCGCGGTCGCCAAGTACGTCTCGTCCAGGGCGGCCTACAACACCGCGGACGCCGCGGTGCAGTGCTTCGGCGGGTTCGGTTATTCCATCCTCGCTCCGGTGACGAAGCACCTTCTGGACACTCGCGTCGCGAGAATCTACGAGGGCACCGACGAGATAATGGAGCTAAAGATCGCGTCCACGGTGCTCGGAAGAGAGTTCGAGGCCTACAAGTAGGCGCGCGGTCTAGTCCATATAGTCCAAGAGGGTCGTGGGCTTCTTCGGCTCCCTCCGGGCAGGCTTCGCTTCGGTCTTCGGGGCGGAGACCATGCTCTTCATGAACCTCTCCCTGCGCAGGCTGCTGTAGAAGTAGGCCTCGTCGACGGTCCCCTCCGCGAGCAGGACTATCACCTTGCCCCTCATCGTCCTCCCCGTCCGGCCCTTCCGCTGTATCGCCCTAATCTCGGACGGGACGGCCTCGTAGAAGACCACCAGGTCGACGTCGGGGACGTGCAGGCCCTCCTCCCCGATGCTGCTGCTGACCAGGATGTTGAACTCGCCCTCGGTGAACTTCTCGAGGATGCCGGTCTGCGTCTTCTGGTCCATGCCCTCGCTGTCGGCCTTGTTGGCCTGCCCGACGAACCTCTGGGCGCTCACCCCGTCCTTGGCGAGCGTCTCCACTATCGACTCGATGGTGTCCCGGTACTGGGTGAAGACGATAATCTTGGAGCCCGCCTTGCCCTCGAACTGGCCCTTGACTATCTTCCTGAGTTCGGTGAGCTTGGGGTACTCGATGGACTGGACGCGCTTGGCCTCCTCCTCGAGCATGATCCACCTAGGGTCCTTCAGGAGCGCGGTCGCCGACTTGCCCTGCTCGGGCTTCTCCCTCATGCGCTTGAGGTACTTGAGCAGGACGTCGACGCCCTGGGTCTCGGCCAGCTCGAGGGCGTGGTTCACCATGATGGCCTGGGCCTGCGTGATCAAGGCGCCGTAGATGTAGCCCTTGTTCCCGCCCGTCTTGAGCCTCGCCACCATCGTCGCCCTGGCCTGGAGGAGTATCTTCTTCGAGAGGCGGGTGCGCGGGACGAAGCCTGACTCCATCAGCCTGTTCACCTTCTCGTTGTAGACTTCCCGGAGTATCCTCAGGAGCTGACTGTACTCTTGGGGTAGCGCGACCTTCCTCCCCTCGAACTCGGTCTGCTCGACGTAGCCCTTGACGTCCTCGTCCTCCTCGCTCCTGGCCTCGACGTGCTCGATGAAGAGGGTCTGAGTAATCTCGTTGATCTTCTCCCGCGAGCCCCCGGGCGAGGCGGTCAGGCCGAGGATGAGCGGAGTCCAGGCGGTCTCCCTGTAGACCTTGGCGACCTCCGTGTAGGAGTAGTCCTTGACCGAGCGGTGGGCCTCATCGAACACTAGCAGCACGACGTCGTTCAGGTCGATGCGCCCCTGGCGTATGTCGTTCCTCACGGTCTGTGGGGTCGCGAAGACGAACCTCGACCTCCTCCATAGGTAGCTGCGCTCCTCGGGAGGGTTCTCGCCCGTCAGGAGCGCGATGTCCTTCGGCTCTAGGGAGAGAATCTGCTTGAAGGAGTTGAAGTGCTGGAGGACGAGCGGCTTGGTGGGGGCGAGGACGACGACCTTCCCTTTCGGGAACTTCTCCAGCCTGATCCTGGCAACGAGGAGGGCTATCAGCGTCTTCCCAAGGCCCGTGGGGAGGACGACGAGGGTGTTCGCCTTCGACGCGGCTTCCGCTATCTTCTGTTGGTATTCTCTGGGCTGGAGGGCGCTTGGAAGCATGAGGAAGGCGGTCTCTTCAGTTCGAGATTATACAAAAGCGTTTGCAAGGCTCGGCGCGTCTTGGGCGGCCCGGAACCCCCCGACGGAAAACACACTTCATATAATCAACGGTCCAGCCTCTGTATCAATCAGATTTGGACCAGATCAGGGTCGAAGCCCCCGCATCCTCGGCCAACCTCGGCCCGGGCTTCGACGTCTTCGCACTCGCCCTCGACACCCCGAGAGACGGCGTCCGACTGCGTCTCGGAAAGAGCTCACGAAGAGGGGCGCCCTCCGTCAAGATGGCGAGGGTCAGCGGCCTTGAGGTCCCCAAGACAGAAGAAGAGAACGGCGCCTGCGTGGTCTGCCTTGAGATGGCGAAGCAGTTCGGGGCGAAGAAAGAGATCTTCGTGGAGCTTGAGAAGCGCGTCCCGATCGGGCTGGGGATGGGGAGCAGTGGGGCGTCGGCGGCGGCGGCCGCGTTCGCCATGAACGAGGTCCTAGGGCTGGGCCTTTCCTCTGACGAGCTGATCTTCTACGCGGGCAAGGGCGAGGCGGCCACTTCCGGTACCCCGCACTACGACAACGTGTCCGCCTCCATCCTCGGCGGGTTCGTGGTGGTGAGGGGAGGGGAGAGCGAGAGGCCGACCGCGGTCAGGTTCGACCCTCCGATGGGCCTGGCGGTGTGCGTCGCAACGCCGGTCGTCAGCCTTCCAAGCAGGAAGACGGAGTACGCGCGGTCCCTCCTGCCGGAATCCGTCCCACTCGGGACCCTGGTCTCGAACGTCGCCAACGCCAGCCTGATGGTCTCGGGCTTCGCCAAGAAGGATATCAAGCTCATAGGGAAGGGCATGACAGACAGGGCTGTGGAGGAGGCGAGGAAGACCATGATTCCGGGTTACGACCGCGTCAGGTCGAGCGCTGCGGAGGCCGGGGCCGCTGGCGTATGCATCAGCGGCGCGGGGCCTTCCGTGCTGGCGATAGTTGACAAGAAGCGGAGCCCGCCCAAGGAGGTCCTGGGAGCGATGCTCGCAGCCTTCGGGCAGGAAGGCGTAAAGTCGAGCGGATACGTCACGCGCATAGGGAAGGGAGCGAGGGTTGTCAAGAGTAGCTGAAGGGTGGACGCAGAGGTGCGTCGGGTGCGGGAAGGTCTACGGGGACGACGTGCGGAGCTATGTCTGCGCCAAGTGCTCGAACCTTCTCGAACTGGTGAAGGACAGCCCGGTCTCCAAGACCGGCCTCTACGGCGAGTCGACGCAGCCCGGCATATGGCGCTATAGAAAGGCCCTCCCCATCGAGCCCGACGTGAAGGCCGTCTCCCTCTCTGAGGGGCACACGCCCCTCGTCCTGGTGAGCAGGATAGGGGCGAAGTTCGGGCTCAAGGGGCTCCACGTCAAGAACGAAGGGCAGAACCCGTCCGGCTCCTTCAAGGACAGAGGGATGACCGTCGCGGTCACGCGCGCGGTGCAGGGGGGCTCCAAGCTCCTGATATGCGCCTCGACGGGGAACACGGCGGCCTCGATGGCCGCCTACGCCGCGAGGGCGGGGGTCACTGCGATGGTGACCGTGCCGGCGGGGAAGGTCGCCTCGGGCAAGCTCGCGCAGGTGTACGCGTACGGGGCAAAGATAATCCGCGTTGAGGGGGACTTCGACGCGGCGCTCGCCATCACTTTGAAGGTGGCCGGCGAGATCAAGGAGCTCTCCGTCATGAACTCTGTGAACCCCTACAGGATAGAGGGGCAGAAGACCAACGCCTACGAGATATACGAGCAGCTCGGGTTCAAGGTCCCCGACTACATCGTGCTCCCCGTGGGGAACGCAGGCAACATCAGCGCTATCTGGAAGGGCTTCAAGGAGCTCAAGGAGTGGGGGATCTCCAGCTCCCTCCCGAAGATGGTCGCGGTGCAGGCGGCCGGAGCCCAGCCCATCGTCGAAGCGATCCAGCACGGCAGGGACTCCGTCGTGGCAGTCCAGCCGAAGACCATCGCGTCCGCGATAAACATAGGCAACCCCGCCTCGTGGAAGAAGGCCCTCGCGGCGATAAGGGACTCGAAGGGGACCGCGCTTGCCGTGACGGACGAGGAGACGATAGCGGCGAGGATGGACCTCGCCTCGAGCGAGGGGATATTCGTGGAGCCGGCGAGCGCCGTCCCGATAGCGGCGGTGAAGAAGCTGATGGGGAAGATAGAGAGGGACGCGACGGTCGTCTGCATCTGCACCGGCAACGGGCTGAAGGACCAGGAGAGCGTGAAGGTCCACCTGGACTCGACGCCGCTGATCGCGAGCCCGGAGCAGATGGTCAGCCTCTTGGCGAAGACAGCTTAGGGCTGAGGCTCGTCACTCCAGCGGCGATCCGTGCGGGCGGTGGCGAGAGGTCAGCCTGATCACGTTCGTGGTGTTCTTGCTCGGGCCTACCTCGACCGTGTCCTGCGTGGTGATCCTCAGCCCCCTTCTCGACCGTGTCACGCCGAAGAGGTGCGCGTCGGCGTCGCGCATCAGGGTAATCCTGAAGCTGGAGCCCCAGGGGACCGTGTAGCGGAGCGGGTGCACGCTCGCTCCCTCCCTCGAGGTGTAGGTGGGGGCTATGTGGCAGATGCCGACTTCGTCGTGCCCTATCACCCTGAACCTCTCGGGCTCGAGCCGGTCGCCCTGGTCGATCTTGTCGAGGTAGGAGTAGTAGCCCGTGGAGCCCGCCGCAGTTGTGATGACTATGCCGTTCGAGACGGCCGAGTCCGTGAAATCGGCCCCCTTCCCGCGCACGTTCACGGCGTAGCGGATGCAGTTGCTGTCGGCGCCCTTCTCGAGCGAGACGTCGGTGAAGATCTCGCCACGGAACTCGCCGCCGCTGATCGAGACCTCGAGGCGCTTGTGCTTGATCACCGTGTACCGGCCCGCCTTCACCTCGCGGAGCGCTGCCTCGAGGCCGGTGAGGTAGACCTCCGCGAGGCGAGCCTTGGAGTCCGTCGGCCTGCGCGACTTGGTCCCCACGAATAGGAGGGGGATACCGAGCTGTCTTCCCTGGTAACTGAAGAGCCCGTCGCCACCGACGACCACCCCGAAGGCCGGGTTGGCCGCGGAGTGCTCTATCCCGGACTTCTTCAGTATGGAGACGACCTCGCTCTCGCTCACCTTCGGCCTCTCCGAGTCTACAAGCACCGCCGCCTTCAAGGCCTTCTCACGCGCCTCCTCCGGCAGGCGTCGCGTCGAGCTGCCGCTTCAACTCCTCGACGCTCGTGACCGGAGCCTTGCACGCGAAGTTCTCGCACACGTAGACGGTCGGCATCCCCTTGATGCTTCCCTTGCCCTCGGTCAGCTGCGCCGTGGCGGGGTCGCCGTCGGCCAGGACGAGCACCTTCGTGGGGAGGTAGCGCGTCCGTATCTCCCTCACCATGGCGCCCAGCTCGTCCGGCTTCCAGCCGCTCGCGACGACTACCTCCTTCGAGCCGAAGGAGAAGTCGACGGCCGCGAGCATCTCGAGGTACCCGGTGGGCGCCGACTCCATCGCCTCCGCGAAGAGCTTCAGGGTGGTCTCGGCCATCTCCCGAAAGTCCTGGTTGCCGGTGAACTCGGCGAGGCGGAGGAGGTCGAGGGCGGCGACGGAGTTCCCCGACGGGGTAGGCCCGTCGTAGCCCTCCTTGATCGCGACGATCTCCCTGCCGGGGGGAGTCAGGAAGAAGCCGCCGCGCTCGGCGTCCCAGAAGACGCTTGTCATCTCCTCGGCGAGCATTATCGCCGCCGACATCCACCTCTTCTCGAAGGAGGCCTCGTAGAGGTCGAGCAGGCCTGCTATCAGGAATGAGTAGTCCTCCAGATTTCCCTCTATCGCGACGTCCCCGTCCCTGTATCTCCTCTGGAGCATCGGGCTCGTCCCCTTCTTGACGAGCCTCGTCAGGACAAAGTCCGCGGCCCTCGTCGCCGCCGAGAGGTACCTCTCGTCCTGGAGTGCCTGGTAGGCGCAGGCGAAGCCCGAGATGGCGAGCCCGTTCCAGGAGGCGAGCACCTTGTCGTCGACGCGAGGGCGGCTCCTCCCCCTCCTCGCCCTGAGGAGAGCATCGCGGCCCCTCCCTAGGGCATTCTCGACCTGGTCGACGGTAAGCCCTAGTTTGCTGGCGGTCCTCTCTGCTGTCGCCGCGACGTTCAAAATTGACCTTCCTCCCTCGAAGTTCCCTTCGGGCGACACGCCGTAGTGCTGGCAGAAGATGGCGCCGTCCTCCTTCCCTAGGACCTCGGAGACCTCCGACGGGGTCCAGGTGTAGTAGTAGCCCTCGCCCTCCGGGGTGTCCGCGTCCTCGGCGGAGAAGAAGCCTCCCTCGGGGGACGTCATCTCCTCCAGTATCCAGTCGAGGATGTCCCTCGCGGTCGCTGCGTACCTTTTGGTGCGGGTCGCGCGGTAGGCGTCGCCGTACACCCTCGCGAGAAGGGCGTTGTCGTAGAGCATCTTCTCGAAGTGGGGGACGAGCCAGTACCTGTCGGTCGAATATCTGTGGAAGCCCCCCGCGAGTTGGTCGTGTATTCCCCCGTCGGCCATGGCGTCGAGGGTCTTCATGACCGGGCCGAGCGCCTGCCCCTTGCCGGTCCGGGCGTTGTAGCGCAGCAGGAACCCGAGGTAGCTCGGGAGCGGGAACTTCGGCGGCCGGCCGAACCCCCCGAACTGTGAGTCGTGCGCCGAGAGGACCACGGCGTAGGCGTTGTCAAGCAGTACCTTGGAGAGCTCCCCCTCCGGCTTGAGGGCGTAGCCGTCGCTGATGGACTTGGTTATCTCTTCCGAGCTCTGGACGATCTCCTGCCGCTTGGTCTTCCACGCGTCCGCTATGAAGTTCAGGACCTCGGGGAAGCCGGGGAGGCCGTGCCTCGGGACCGGGGGGAAGTAGGTCCCCCCGTAGAAGGGCTTCAGGTCTGGGGTGAGGAAGACAGAGAGAGGCCAGCCCCCGTGGCCCGTAAGCGTCGTGACCGCCTTCATGTAGACCTCGTCCAGGTCTGGCCTCTCCTCCCTGTCGACCTTGATGGGCACGAACTTCTCGTTGAGGATCGCCGCGGTCTTCTCGTCCTCGAATGACTCGCGCGCCATCACGTGGCACCAGTGGCACGTCGAGTACCCGATGCTGAGGAAGATCGGCTTGTCCCCGGCCCTCGCCTCGCGAAAGGCCTCGTCCCCCCAGGCGTGCCAGTCGACGGGGTTGAAGGCGTGCTCCAGCAAGTAGGGGCTCTTCTCGTTGACAAGCCGGTTGGGCTTCTTCGCCCCCTGCATTTTCGCTTTGGCTTGTTCGGCGCCCACGATTTAAGGCTAAGCTCCGCCCTCGAATTCCTTTTAAGATTCTAGGGGAAACTCGCCGCCATGCCAAAGAAGGTGTTGATGATAGTTGGAGACTTCGTCGAGGACTACGAGGCCATGGTCCCCTTCCAGATCCTGGTGATGGCCGGACACACGGTCCACACGGTCTCCCCCGGAAAGAAGCCTGGCGGGTCAGTGAAGACCGCGATACACGACTTCGAGGGCGACCAGACCTACAGCGAGAAGAGGGGGCACAACTTCGCAATCAACGCGGACTTTGACAAGGTCAAGCCCGAGGACTACGACGCGCTCTTCGTGCCCGGGGGAAGGGCTCCCGAGTACCTCAGGCTGAACGAGAGGGTCCTCGAGATAGTCCGGCATTTTGACAAGGCCGACAAGCCGCTGGGGACGATGTGCCACGGACCTCAGGTCCTTGCGGCCGCGGGCGTCCTGGACGGGAGGACGCTCACCGCGTATCCGGCGATATCGCCCGAGCTCAAGAGGGCCGGCGCGAAGTGGGTGGCGGCGAACTCCACTTTCTCCAACGCCACGGTGGACGGGAACCTGACGAGCACGCCCGCTTGGCCCGGTCACCCGGAGCTGCTCCGCGCGTTCCTGGAGATGCTCGGCACGAAGATAACGTCGTAGCGGACGGCCAGCCCGCCGGCCCTTGGGTCAGCTTTTCCCGCGGCTGGCGAGCCTCGACCTCGGGCTTCTCGAGCGCAGGATCCAGACCAGGACGTTCGCGACCACTGCTATGGCCGCCGTGACGACCAGGATGGTCTCAAGGCCCGAAGCTCCGAAGTTGAGCGTCACCGAGGCCGCGACGCCGTCCGTCAGCCCGACCTGAGCGCTCTGCGACCCGCCTGCCTGCGAGGCCGTCACGGTGTAGGAGCCGGTCGGGAGGAAGAACGTGACCGTCCTGTTGCTTCCGACGGGGCCCCGCGTGATGTCCACGCCCTGCGAGCCCGTCACTTCGAGGGTGGTCGGCGAGCCCTGGCCGGCGAGGAGGTGCACAGTCAACTCCGCCAGGTCAACGTCTACGGTCTGGGTCGTGTAGCGCGCGCCCATGGTCAATTCTCCCTGGGCGAGGCCTGCTGCCCCGCCGATGCCCAAGGAGTAGCTGAGCTGGGCGGGATACCCTGACGAGAGGACGAAGAGGGAGCCGCCCTCTTGGCTGGTCTGCGCGACCCCCGCCGATGGGGTGACGCTCACCTTGGCGTCCTGGACTGGCTCGTTCCAGGGAGTGGCCTCGAAGTTCACGCTGGAGATGTTCGCCCTCACCGGATACGCGGCCACGGCCTCGACCCCGGACGTGCGATACATGTAGTAGAGCGTCCGCGGCCAGTCGGCCTGGCCGGCGTTCAGGCTCCCAGAATAGGAGATGCTCGACGACTGGACCGGCTGTGGGAGGCACGTGGTGGAGAGCGAGACCCAGGACGAGTCGTTGAGGACGAGGACCCTGCTCTGGAAGACTTCCAGGTTCGTCGAGTTCTGGAAGAAGGCCCTGAGGTCGTACCTCCCTGCCCTGAGGGGCGCGCTCCACGTCAGGTTGGTCGCCATCGGCCCGTTGGAGACGACATCGACAGGCTGCGACTGCGCGGCCATCACGTTGTCGGCCACGAGGTTACTGGTGCCCCCCTCGTCCAGCGCATACGCCTGGTCAAGCTCGAACCAGAAAGACAAGGGCTGGAACACCCCGATGGTCGAGATCCCGAACGGGGTCCCTGGGGTCAAGGAGATGTTCCCGAACTCTCCCATGTCTCTGGGGAGGGCGATAACCACGGGAGCCCCGGACACGACGCCCGCCGCGCAGACCTCTTGGTCGTAGGAGTCCCCGAGGTTCGCCTGAGCGGAGATCGACAGGTTGCCCCCGTCGAGCGAGTACTGGAGTGGGCTGAGGAGGACGGGGCGGTGGTCGGCGAGGTTCACGAAGCGGACCGGGACTAGGACGGGGCCTTGGGCGGTAACGAGCGTGATGTTCCAGACGCCGTCGATGTCCGCCACCGTGAAGGTGTGGATTGGAGTCACCACCTGAGGCTCCAGGTCCAGCTTGGCGACCACGCCCATCGGAGGCCCGGCAGACTCAAGCGAGGCGGGGACAGAGTAGTTGTAGCCCGACTCCGCCCAGACGGTCTCTCCGACGGTGTAGACCGGGGTCCCGCCCGAGACCGGGGAAAGGCTCGAAGGGCTGAATCCAAGGAAGAGAGAGGAGGTCTGGGAGTTTGTCGCCGCAGAGGCTTGGGCCGCGAGGCCAGGCTGGAAGGCGACGGTGGCGAGGAGGAGCCCGAGCAGCGAGAGCGTCGCCGCGGCCTTCGCCCTACCGGCGCATATATCCCCAAAGGACGGCGACAAGTGCGAATCCCGGGACGGTGAAGGATAAAAGCGAATTCGGGAGTATCAAGACCGCGGCATACACCCATCCCAGGGTGACGGCCGCGCTGAGCAGCGGGAGGACGAAGTTCACCTTGGGCTGGACGGCGCTCGTCGGCGTCGGGATGGTCGAGTAGACGAGCAGGGAGCAGTAGACTGCCACGGACGGGATCACTATGGTCAGTCCGGATAGGGCCGAGATGGTGCTTGCGGAGACCTGGGACCTCGTGGCTGCGACCATGAAATTGAAGAAGCCTGAGAAGGTGAGGGCGCCCCGAAACCCGAGGAGGATCGTGGCGACGAAGGCCAGCGTGCCTAGCTCCAACGCGATTGGGAGGAGGACCCCGACCAGGCTCCGGTTCCGCGCCATCTGGATCAAAGAGGCGAAGATAAGATAGAAGGGGAGGACGGTGAAGAGGGCGGCGACCCAGGTCGAGAAGATCGTGCCCGCCAACTGGCCGTAGTACGGGTCAGGCGTGGCAAGGGAGAGCGCGATCAAGCCCAGCACCACGTAGGTCTCGACGGAGAACAGGAACAGCATGACGTCCGCCCTCGCCGGACGTCCCCGGTAGTAGGCCGCGACCCCGGCGACCCTCAGACCCTGTGTGAGGACGACGAGCAGCTCGACGAGGCCGATGCTGGAGAGCGCGAGGTGCCGCAAGAACTCGACGACCGAGAGCGCGTAGAGGAAGTAGAGCGAGACCCCGACCGCGGCGATGCACGCGAGGAGAGCCTTGTTCGTCGCTCACTACCTCTCGAGGGTCTTCCTGATGAGCGGGAGGAGGTCCTCTTTGCCAGTCCAGATCACCGCCTTGTCAGCGAAGGCCGGCGGGCGGGAGGTCTTCTCGTAGACCAGAATGAGGGGCTTGCGGGCGATGACCCTCGCCATCCCCTCGTCCTCGAGCTCTCGGAGCCCCGTGACCACGAGGTCAGACTCGGCGACGACCGACTCGACGTCCTGCGAGTCTGGGGCGACGGAGCACGACATCACGGCCTCGGCCAGCTCGTCGATGTCTTCCGTAGAGATGCTCTTCATCCCGCGAAGCCGCTCCTCCTCGCGAGCCCCTCCTCCCGGCGGAGCGTGGTAGAGGAGGATGGTGGCCGCGCCCGTCTCGAGCACCTCCCTCCCGACCTCCCCGAGGGCCTCGCAGAGCATATCGGTCCATGCCGCTCGCTCGTCCTTCCCCCTCTCCGCGAAGCGGACGACCCCGACCCTCACGGCGTCCGTCACGTTCGCTTCCCTCACCCTCGCGACGAGGGCCTCGTCGGGGGACTCGGCGACCCGCCTCCAGGCTATGTCCTTCGTGTATCCGGGGTTGTAATCGTCCAGCTTGTAGAGCTCCTGCCCCTGCCCGGAGTATCCGCTCGTCTGCTCGCCGTACCCGATGACCTTCAGCCTCCTTTGGACTTGGGGCGCGAGGAGCGAGAGGGGCATCGTGTCCAGCACGAGCTCCGTCCTCACGGTCTGGTCGAGCCTGTTGAAGAGCCTCAGCGGGTCGGTCAAGGAGATGGTTACCTTGACCCCCTGGGACCTCCCGGCGTACTTCCCGAGGAACCTGAGGCGTATCCTCATCCCGTCTGGGAGCGGCTCTGCGCTCACGAGCTGGCCCGTATCGACGTCGAAGCCCGTCGTCGTCGAGCCTATCCAGCCGTTCCCCCTCGACTCGACGGCGAGGACGGTCTCGTACTCTTCGCCCTTCATCATCCTCACGTGCCCGCCCTCCGACGAGACTCTGACGCTGCCTCCCCTCGTGGACAGCTCGAAGATGCAGACCGAGATCACCGCCATCGCGACGAGCGACGCCCCGAGAACCTGGAGCAGTTTGATGTCTAGCAGCTCGGCTGCGCCCAGCAGGAGAACCGCGGCCAGGAGGTAGTCTCTTCCACGCCGCGTCAGCGTGGGGGCTCCACCCTGTCGAGTATGGCGGTGAGTATCGCCTCGGGGTTCCGTGACACGCCCTTCAGCGCCGCCGCGCGGTCGACCGAGAGCCTGTGCGTCAGCACCTCGCCCGCGAGGGTCTTGACGTCGTGCGGCGTGACGTAGTTTCTCCCGTCGAGAAGGGCCCTGGCGCGGGCACAGTGCAGGAGCTGCACCATCGCCCGGGGGCTCGCGCCCAGCACCAGCGAGGACTCCTTCCGCGTCGCCTCGGCCATCCGCGCGAGGTACGCGAGGACCTCGTCGGAGACAGTCACGCTGTCCACCTCCCTCGCCATGGCGTCCAGCTCTGCCGCAGTCACGACCGTCCTCACGTCGCCGAGGTCCATGCTGGAGAGGTTCCTCTTGAGGATGCCCGCCTCCACCTCCGGGGTGGGATAGCCGAAGCTGACCTTGACCATGAACCTGTCGAGCTGGCCCTCGAGGAGGGGGTATACCCCTTCGAACTCCATGGGGTTCTGGGTGGCGATCACCATGAACGGGGACGGGAGCTTTTCGGTCCGGCCTTCGACCGTCACCTGGAACTCCTGCATCGACTCGAGGAGCGCGCTCTGGACCTTCGGGGGGGCGCGGTTGATCTCGTCGGCCAGGAGGATGTTGGTGAAGACCGGGCCCCTCCTGAACTCGAACTCCCTGTCCTTTAGGTTGAAGATGAAGCCGCCGATTATGTCTAGGGGCAGGATGTCCGGCGTGAACTGGACCCTCCTGAACTGGAGCCCCAGGCACCTAGCGAAGGCGTTCGCGACGAGGGTCTTCGAGACCCCCGGGACACCCTCGAGCAGCACGTGACCCCTAGCGAGGAGGCACGTCAGGATGAGGTCTGTCTCCTTTTCCCTGCCGACGACGACCTTGCCTACCTCTGCCACGACCCTGTCTCGGATATCAGCGCCCAATGCTCGCGCCTCCAGCTCGCTTCCCCGCGGTAGTCCCGCCCAGCGTGTTCGCGACGTCGGCCACCCCGCGGTAGTCAAGGTCAGGAAGCGGAGCGCCGCCGTAGCGGTAGGCCTCGTAGCCCTTCAGGGCACCCTCCATCCCTTCCGTGCGCACGCCGGAGGACCTTAGGCGCGCGACTGCCTCCTCCCAAGTGAAGCCCGAGGGAAGGTCGGGGACCGCCTCTTTGAGGGCCAGCTCGAGGTCCCCGAAGGCCTCCATGAGGTTGGAGGGTGCGAACTTGCGCCTCCTCAGACGGAGGGCTAGGAAGGCCAGCGACGCATAGAGGACGACGTTCAGCGCGAGGAGCGCCCCCACGACGAGCTCGTTGCTGAGCATCACGACCCTTCCCTCTTTCTGAGGGGGGTGACTTAAGGCTTGGATGGGGCGTCTTGAAACGTTTTTAGTCACCGCGCAGGATTTTTTGGAGAAGGTCGAGTCGGTTTGCGCAGGTCGTCGATGCTCGTCAGTGCCGCGGCAGTCGTGGCCCTCGTCGTCGTCGCCTCTCTCTCGGTGGCCGTGGTCGACAGCCACTCCTTTTCTGACCCGCTCCTGCGCGACCTCATCAGGCCGGCCGCCGCGCCCCTCCCAAAGTCCGGCACCCTGATGGTGCGGATGTTCTCGAACCAGGACTTTAGCAGCGTCGTCTCGAGCCCCTTGACCACGTCGATCCCGGTTCCCAACTGGCCGTTGTCGCTCGTCACCATCAACTCCAGCGTCATCTCGGATGAGCCCATCACACTGACCACGGACGTGGTCGGCCTCGCCTCCGACACCCTCCTCCCCGGAGAGTACGTCCTGCAGGCCCCGTACAACACGCTCGACATAGAGGTCCCGTTGCAGATCTTCTCAGGCAACACGACGTCGGTGCAGCTGAACGTCACGGAGGGCGCGTACCCGCTCATCTACAGCGAAGCCGTCGACGTCGGCGCGCGGCCAAGCGTCTACGTGGAGCTCCCCTCCTCCGGCCCGATCGCCAACGTCAGCGAGCCCGTGACCCTCCAGGTCAGGAACGAGGGACCGGGGACCGGGTACGAGGTCTTCGCCACCGTGGTCTCAGAGCAGCTGCCGGCGCAGGGGACTCAGTGGCTCGAGCTGGAGCCGCAGGTCCCGGTCGACCTCTCGGGCGCGGCCACGGCCCTCCTCGCCACGTGGACGTATTCGAGCTCCGTCACGGTGAGGCCGACTCTCGAGAACGCGACCCTACTCGTGTGAGGCCGCGCTTCTTCCCCCCAGCTCCTTCCTTTGGAGAGGCCTCTTTGCGCTTCGCCACATACTTCTTGAGCGGGCTCCAGTACGCGCTCTTCCAGCCGCCTGTGTATTCGGCGACCTGCTCGGCGGGGACGCTCGAGTGCACCATCTTCAGCTCGGTCCCTCCCTTCTTGGCGGCGAGCGTGATCTCGAGCCTGGAGACCGGATAGCCATCTGGCCACTCGGTGGTCTTCCACTCCTGCACGATCTTCTTCCCCTTCACGAGCTCTAGGTTCTTCCCCGTGATGTAGCCGTCCCACGCCGTGAAGGACGCGCCCTTCCTCGCGCTCGTGGTGGCGGGGGATCCAGTGAACTCGCTGTGCTTCTTCGGGTCGAGGAGCGCGGCGTAGACCTGCTCTGGGGAGGCCTTGAAGAAGGCCGTCTGCTCGATGGTCCCGAATCTCAACGGCAAGTGTCTGTCGGGCGGGGCGCTCCCCTCGGGATTTATGCCTAGCCCTTCTCAGCGTCGTTCTTCTTCATCCGGGCCTTGACCAGCTTCTTCACCAGCGAGACCTGGATCTTCTTGTCGAGAGGGAGGTGGACGGCCGACTTGGTGGTTACGTAGCCCGCCAGTTCCTTCTTGTGCTCCTCGATTGTCGGAGGGCGCAGGTAGAGCCCGATGTGACGGCTGTGGAGGCCGAACCAGGCGAGCCGCCCCTTGTAGTTGTAGTAGGGCATCTGGTAGCTGATGCTCTCCACGGCAGTCGGCGCGACCTGCCTTATCGCCGCCCTGACCTCCTCGAGCTTTTCCCGCGCTTCCATCGGGGCCGCGGCTATGTAGTCGTCTACGTCCTTCGGCGTCTTGTTCGTGACCGGCGGACTCGCCTGATTTCTCTTAACCCTATCGGCGGCGCCTGGTTGTGGAATCCGCACAAAGTTCTGCCGTGGAAGCGTCCGAGATTCTATTGGCGCTTATAAGAAAAACCCGGCTCGGGCCGCATGTCAACGCTGCACTACCTGCACGAGATCTCGGACGGGGGCGGGAGGGAGCGGTTCGTCTACTCCTGCTCCGAGTGCTCCTGCGTCCTCAACGTCTGCGCGGCGCTCGAGCCCGTGGGCGACACCGTCGAGTCCCTCGAGAACCGCTGCCCGGGCTGCGGCTCAGCCCTCGAGGCGCGGGTGTCCTGCAGGTCGGCGCCCATCCCCGAGGCGTGGCCTGAGATATCGCGCTCGGCGCACGCGCGGAGCGCGAGGGCGGAGACCAAGGTGGAGTACCAGACCGCCGCGTCCCTCCGCGGCTTCTCCTTCAACTTCGCGCCGCTCGACGCGCTGGTCGCGCACTACGTCGACCCCAACTGGTCGGTGGCCTTCGCGGGGCGCTGCGCGAACGCGGTCGCGGAGTTCCTCTGCTTCAGGGCGCAGCTCCCGAAGGAGGCGGGAGGCTCGGACTCGAGCGTCGTGCTCATAGACGGGGGGAACCGCTCGGACCTCTACCTCTTCTCCTCCTACGCCAAGCTCTACGGGGTCTCCCCGAGAAAGGCCCTGAGGAGGGTGGTGACGAGCAGGGCGTTCACGATGTACCAGACGGCCGACCTCGTGGTCAACCAGCTGGGGAGGGTTGTCGACGAGTACGGGGCGAAGGTCGTGGTGCTCTCCGACGTCTTCGGGATGCTCAACGAGGAGGCGGGGCTACGCGAGGACGAGGCGAGGAGGCTCGCGGGCGCGGTCAGGCGCGGGCTGGAGCAGGTGAGGAGGGAGAAGAAGGTCCTCGCGTTCGTGACGCTCGTCACGAAGACGCCCTTCGACCGGGCGATGACCGACCACGCGGACGTCCTGGTCGGGCTCGAGGAGTCCGGCGGGGCCATCGAGGGGACGCTGCTCAAGCACCCGTTCGGGAAGCGCGCCTCGCGGAGGTTCACGCTGCGCGACCTCCTCTTCCACAGGGCGGGGGCGGCTAGCCGTGGGTAGGACGACCCCCTCCTTCAGGATCGCGGAGGCCCAGGAGATCGAGGAGTGGAGGCGCTTCAGGAGGGCGCTCCCCAAGGGGGACAGGGCCGCCTTCGACGAGATGCTCAACGCCGCGAGGCTCTACGCCTCCGCGTCCTCGGCGGCCGTGAGGACCTCCAGGTTCGAGGGGATGGCCATGGCGATAGCCTTCCACCACTACAAGGCGCTCGCGGGGGTGAGCGAGGAGTGAGCCTCTCCGACAGGGAGATCGTGGAGGAGCTGGAGAGCTGGAAGGGGTTCGGGGACGCGCTCAAGGCGGAGGACAGGGAGCTCTTCACGGCGATGCTGAGGGAGTGCTACGAGTACATCCCGCCGATGCACGCGAAGGCCTCGCCGTTCTCCGCGGAGGCCCTGCTCATGAGCATCCTCTTCGCGCAGCACAAGAGGATCGCCCGGCTGGCCAGGGAGGCGGAGGAGCTCAGGAAGAAGAGGGCGGTGTAGCGGATGCGGGGATGGATACTCGACCTCTACACTGAGAGCCCGGGGAAGATGGTTGTGTGGCTCAAGCTCGAGAACGGCGAGACCAGGAGGCTCGTCGACAGGTGGGCGCCCTCGATCTTCGCGGCATCCGACAGCAGGCAGGACCTGGCAGACCTCGAGAAGGGCAGGGCGAGGGACTTTTCCTGGTCTAGACGCGTGACGAGGTACGAGAGGGCCACCGACAGGAGCGAGAGCGAGGTCCTCGAGCTCATCGTGGACGACGCGAAGAAGCTCGTCCCGCTCGCTGAGAGCGTCGAGCGCTCGAGGCCCTTCGGGGCGTACAGGCTCTACAACGTGGACGTGCCCCCCGAGCAGATGTATCTCTACGAGAACGACCTCTTCCCCCTCGCCTACTGCGAGGTCTCCGAGACGCGCGACGGGCTGAGCTGGGACATCCAGGACGACGTCTGGGCGTGCCAGTACGAGGTGCCCGGGCTCCGCTCCGTGGAGGTCGAGGTGGCCGTCGAAAAGTCCGGGAAGATGGCCAAGGTCTCCGACCCCGTGGGGTCGATCAGCCTGAAGGGCGGCGACGGCTCGGTCTCTCGCCTGGACGGCGGGTCGGAGAGGGACAGGATCCTGGGCCTCGTCGAGGAGGTCAGGAGGCTCGACCCCGACCTGGTGTTCACGAGCGACGGCGACGCGTTCGTCCTCCCCTACCTCGTCTCGCGCGCGGCGGCGAACGGCGTCTCCGAGAGGCTCGTCATCGACAGAGAGGGGGGCGCTCTGGAGGCCCCCGCGAAGAAGGGGTCGTCCTACTTCAGCTACGGGAAGATACTCTTCAAGCCCTCTGCGATGAAGCTGCGAGGGAGGGTCCACCTCGACAAGTCGAGCTCCTTCGTGCACAGGGAGAGCGGGCTCGAGGGCTTCTACGAGGTGAGCAGGGTGTGCAGGCTCCCCCTCCACACCGCGAGCAGGGCGAGCATAGGCAAGGCGCTCTCGAGCCTCCAGTTCTACCACGCGACGAAGGAGGGCATCCTCATCCCCTGGAAGCCCGTCCTCGCGGAGAGCTTCAAGAGCAGGGCGGAGCTCCTCGTCGCCGACCGCGGGGGCTTCGTCTTCGAGCCCGAGCTCGGGGTGCACGAGGGGGTGGGGGAGCTGGACTTTTCATCCCTCTACCCGAGCATCATGATGAGGAAGAACATCTCCGCGGAGACGGTGAGGTGCTCGTGCTGCCCCGACTCGGCGAACAGGATCCCCGAGCTGGACTGGAACGTGTGCGAGAGGCGGCCGGAGGGGATAGTCCCGAAGGCGGTGAAGATCATAGTCGAGAAGCGGATGAAGTACAAGAGGCTCGAGGAGGTCACCAGGGGCGAGGAGCGGGCGCGCTACGAGTCAAGGAGGAACGCCCTGAAGTGGGTGGGCGTGGCGACGTTCGGCTACCTGGGCTTCAACAACGCGAAGTTCGGGCGCATCGACGCGCACATCGGGGTCTGCGCGTGGGACAGGAAGGTGCTCGTCGACGCGGCAAGGGTGGCCGAGAGGAGGGGCTTCCGGGTGATGCACGGCATAGTGGACTCCCTCTGGCTTAAGAAGACGGGCGCGACCAAGGAAGACTTTGAGAAGCTCCGGAGGGAGATAGAGGCGGAGACGAAGTTCGCTATCTCCTTCGAGGGCGTCTACAAGTGGATCGTCTTCCTCCCCTCGAAGGTCAACGCGGGAGTCCCCGTCCTCAACCAGTACTTCGGCGCCTACAGGGACGGGAGGCTCAAGGTCCGGGGGATAGAGGCGAGGCGGCACGACACACCGCCGTTCTTCTCAAAGTGCCAGCTCGAGATCCTCGAGCTGCTCGCCGGGGCCAGGAGCGTCGAGGAGGCGAAGGGGATGGTCGACCACTGCGTCGGCGTCTTCCTCGCGCACGCGAGGGAGCTCCTCGAGCACCGCGCGCCCATCGGGGGGCTCGTCTTCACGAGGAACCTCTCGAAGAAGCCCGGGGAGTACGCGAACAGGTCGCTGACCTCCTCGGTCGCGGACCAGCTGGCGCGGGAGGGCGTGGAGCTGCACGCGGGGGAGGCCGTCCAGTACGTGATAACCGACTACGAGTCCAAGTCGCCGAGCAAGAGGGCGGTCCCGTTCGAGCTGGTGGACGAGAAGACGGTCTACGACGCGAAGAGGTACGTCGAGCTGCTCGCGGAGACGTGCTCGACCGTCCTGAAGCCGTTCAGGGACGACTGCAGCGCGGAGCGCCTCCTGCAGGCGGTGGACGGGGAGATCTTGCACGCCGGAACCCTGGCGTGAGGGCTACGCGAACGGCCTGGTCTGGGCCTTCGGCGCCGGGACCACGTATAGGTGGACGTCTCCGCGAGACTCCGCCGGCTCCCAGTCCGGGAACCGGTGCTCGACGGACACGACGAGCGCGCCCGGAGGCATCTCCCTCCCCACCTTCTCCTGGAGCCTCCTCATCAGGAGAGGGGAGAGGAAGAAGAACACCTTCGTGGACCCGCGCAGGTCGACGTCCATCAGGTTCTTCCTTAGCACGGTGACGAGCGCCGAGACGCCGTGCCTCCTCGCGCTCCACACGGCGACGGCCTTGCGCAGCGGGTCGATCTCGGCCCCGATCGCGTGGACATGGCGCTCCTTCGCGAAGAAGATGAGCGCCCTTCCGAAACCCGAGCCGAGGTCGTAGACTGTGTCGTCTTCCTTCAACTGTAGAAGCTCCGCGGCGGCCTCGAGCTGCCTCCTCGACGTCGGGGAGTATCCCGCGCCCCAGGGCAGGCCGGAGAGGAAGAGGTAGACCATGAAGGCCGCAAACGCCCAAAGCGCCCAAGCCACCACGACCTGAGCGGCGACCACGCTCGGGCAGCGGCGCACGCCGTATATGGGCTCGGCGCGGAGGGCGGCCTGCGAATGGGGAGCGCGGGTAGCTTCGGGCCTGGCTTTCAGGCTGCCAGCTCCAGGCTCTACAGGGCGGAGTACGCCGCGGCCACGCTGGCGATACTCGCCTACCTCGTCTACAGGTGGCTCCACCTGGGGGGCTCGACTGGCCGTCGACCGTGTTCTGGATGCTCTTCCCCGACCTTGCCGCGTTCATACCCATCGGGCTCTCCTCGAAGAGGAGGGAGTGGCCCGCGTGGGGCGGCTACCTCTACAACGGCGTCCACAACGCCCTCGTGTGGGGGCTGGCGTTCGGCGCGCTGTGGCTGGTCCTCGGGACGCCGTACTGGCCCATCCTCGGATGGCTCGGGCACATCGCGGCAGACAGAGCGGTGGGGTACGGCCTGCGCTCCACGGCCCGCGGGTGACCGCTAGTCGGCCTGCACGGCCGGGACCACGTAGAGGTAGATTGAGTGTGGCTTCTTCCAGCCCGCAGGGACCACCTCTATCTCCTTGGTGGCCTTCCAGGCGGGGATGGGATAGTCGAAGTTCACGATCCTGACGCCTGACCTGAGCTCCTTCGCGAACTTCGGAGTCAGGAGGTTCAGGGTATAGCTCGAGAGGTAGGTGCAGAGGACGTCGACCTTCCGGAGGCTCACCTTCTTGAAGTTCCTGCAGGTTATCTTGGCACGATCGGAGAGCCCCAGCTCGCGTATCTTCTGTCGGGACGCCTTCACCAGGCGCTTCCTGGTCTCCACGCCCACCGCCCTCGCGTGGAAGTCCCTCGCCGCGAATATCACTATTCTGGCGTCCCCCGAACCCAGGTCGAAGACGGACTCGTCGGGCTTCACGGAGGCGAGGGAGAGCATGGTGGGGATGATGTCCTCGGGGGTGGGGACGTGGGGCTCGGTGTAGTTCATCCGACACGACCACCCTTCGTGCCTTAGATAAGCGTCGGGGCGCGTGGATTCGGGCTGCATAAGTCTTAAGTGCAAAGTGGCGAGAAAATTCAAGATGAACGTGCCCGTTCCCTGCGCTCTAGAGGCGGATGGGGCCTGGTTTACGGGGGTTGTGCGCGACCACGATGAATAGCGGGCGTTCGCTCTTCGGTGGCAAGGCGCGCCCTAACGACAAGGAAGGCTCATCCGGGAATCAGGCCATACGGGAGTGCGTGGAGAAGGGGCTGCTCGACACTCTGGGCGGGTCAGACGAAGCGGCGACGCTATACTTCATAGAGACGAAGGGCGGCGTGAAGCTCAGCAAGGTCTCTAGCGATCCGGAAGGCTTCCGGGAGGCCCTCAGGGCGATATTCGGCCAGGGGAGCGTGGAGCTCATGAAGGCGATATTGAAGGAGCTTCGCCTGAAGGAAGCCAAGCTTGGGAGGGACAGACTGGTGCGCGATTTCGCGGACTTCCTCGAGCAGGCAATCAAGCCGGCCGGGGCGGGGACGACATAGGGGAGATGGGCTGACAATGATGGAGGCCAATCGGGACATATTCGAGACGAAGGCGAACCGCATCTTCGATTTTGACAAGAGCATACGGGCTGTCGTCCTGCTGACGTCCGACGGAAAGTTGATGGCCGAGTTCGGAAGGCCAGGGGTGGCCTCGCTGGAGCCCAAGAGCGAGGCCGAGACGGTCTACATGAAGGCGACGATAGCGATCAGCATGACGGCCCCGATGGACAAGTACCACGGCCGGATTCGGACCGCCATCCTGGTCAAGGAGAAGGTGACGATAATCTGCTTCAATCTCATGGCGAGGATCATGCTGATCTCGACGAACCCCGACTTCCAGCTCCAGAAGCTGGAGGAGCTAGGACGGCTCGTGGACCAGCTCAGCCTGGGCTGAGGTCACATCGGGGCCGCAGGTGCGGTGGCCTGCGCCTTTTGCTTCATCGTAGCCCCGAAGGCGACCAGCGCGATCCCCACGACAGCAAGGAAGCCGCCCAAGTAGAGGAAGGTCGGGTTGTTGTCCATCAGACTGCTCCCGCCCATGATTCCCGCTCCCTGCGACGCCCAGCCGATTCCGACCAGGAGGAGTATCACGCCGATGACGATTGGGATGACCTTTCGCACGCTTGCTTCGCGCTTTGGCCGGGCCGCCGATATTTTAGGGTTGTTCGAGATTTGGGAGCAGGGCCCGGGGTCGAAGGTCCCGGCTCACGCTCGTGGAATTGGATGGTGCGGGAGGTGGGATTCGAACCCACGAACCCCTAAGGGATTGGAACCTCAATCCAACGCCGTTGGCCATGCTGGGCGACTCCCGCGCAAGGACGGCTGGCTTTTGCAGGCTCTAAAATGCTTTCGAGAGACGACCTAGAGCCCGGGAGGGTCATTCTCGGGAATGAGATTCGTGCTTGCGCTTTATTTGCCCGGCAGCCTCCGGAGACCGAGAGGCGTCCCATGTTGAAACGAGGGAGCTATCCCGTTCTTGTGATCGGGGCGGCCCTGGTGGGGGCGGCCGTTGCGGTGGCCCTCTCCGTCTTCAGCGTAGCCAGTGCAGCTGTCGACGGCGCCATGGGGTTCTGTCTCGCGCTTTGGCTCACCGCCTGGAGCAACTTCAGGCGAAAGGCAAACGAGCGAAAGGCGTCCGCGTGAAGCCGGAGGCTCTCCGCCTCGATGCCCAAGCCAGCGTCTACGTCGCGATGGCCTCTAACCCGCACTCGTGGTCCTGGTCCGACGACGCGCCGCTGACGCCTATGGCGCCGTGGATCTCCTCGCCCTTCTTTGCGAGTACCCCTCCGGGGAGGAACACAACCCTGTTCCCGCTGGCCTGCGTGAGGCCGAGCGCCGCCGCCGGCCTGTCCTTCATCCGCTCCGCGATGTCCTTCGAGTGGCTCTTGAACGCGATCGCAGTGTAGGCCTTCGCCCTGGCGATGTCTGGTGTGAGGACACCCGCCCCGTCCATCCTCGCGAAGGCCACCGGGTTCCCACCGGAGTCCACTACGTAGACGGACACCTTCACGCCGAGCTGCGTCGCCTTCGCGCACGCCTTCTTGATCCACCCTTCAGCCTGCTCTAATGTGAGGTTCGTCATTTTCTGATACGTCGTCCCTTTGGCGGCCTCGATATATAGCGATGAGGTGGGGATTTCGCGAACCCCCAGGTCTGCCGCTTACATCAGGCTGGGTCGCCGGTGGACGAGCGTTATGCGGGTCCCGTCACTTCTTCCACTCGGAGGGGGACGTCGCCTTGGGCTGGATTATTCCGAACGAGTTGCCGTCGGGGTCGGTGAAGGCCGCGGCGATGGCCCACGGGTATTCGACGGGTTCTGACCTGAACTTCACGCCGCGCGCCTTCAGCTCGGCGTAGGCCTTGCGGCAGTCCTTTACCTGGAAGTTCCAGGACGTCCCGTTGCCGGCGTGCTGGTGCGAGGGCGGGACCCCCTCCGTCCTGGATCCGGCCTCCCAGAGGGATATCTCGATGTCCTGTCCCTTGGGGGCCACCGTCACCCACCTTGGGGCTCCCGGCGGTGACACGTCCGCGCGCTTCTCAAGGCCTAGGGTCTTCGTGTAAAAGTCGAGCGCCGCCTCCTGGTTCTTCACGACGACGGTGACGAGGTTGAGCTTCTCGATCAGCGACTCCTGCGTTGCTGCGTAGGATTTCGAGTCCATGCCCCAGTGGATAATTTAATAGTTATATAAGGCTTAGCGTATAGAGGTGCTGAACCCCAGAAGACCGACGGACCGTTCGTGGCTGCCTCGATTATATAGCCAGACGAGGAAATCGCGCGCGTTGCCCAGGACCCGCCTCGTCACCGATGCAGGCGTCTACGAAGCGGACGCTGACTGGGCGGAGGTCCCGAAGGGGTGGGCCTTCCGGGAGGTCGCGGGCGTCGCGACCGACTCGCGCTCCCGCGTCTACGTCTTCAGCAGGAGCGAGCACCCCATGATGGTCTTCGACCGGGAGGGCGAGTTCCTCGCCTCTTGGGGGGAGGGGGTCTTCACAAAGGCCCACAACGTCCGCGTCTCTCCGGACGGTTTCGTCTTCTGCTCAGACCTCTTGGACCACACAGTGCGCAAGTTCACTCCCGAGGGAGAGCTTCTGATGACCCTCGGGACCGCGAACAGGCCCTCGGACACGGGGGGCGACGGAAGGAACTCCAAGATCAAGCGCTCGGCCGGCCCGTTCAACGGGCCGACGGACGTCGCGTTCGGCCCCTCGGGGGAGCTCTTCGTCTCCGACGGATACGCGAACGCGCGCGTCCACAGGTTCTCGGCGAGCGGCGAGCTCCTCTCCTCGTGGGGAGCGCCCGGAGGCGGGCCCGGGGAGTTCAACCTGCCCCACGGGGCCATCATCCAGGGAGGAAGGACGCTCTACGTCGCGGACAGGGAGAACAACAGGATGCAGGTCTTCGACCTCAAGGGAGAGTTCGTCTCGCAGTGGACCGACTTCGCCGGTCCGACGGGGATCTCCGAGGGAGCCGACGGGACCCTCGTCGTGTGCGAGTTCGGGTACGACCCCTCGGTCCCCACGCGCTACTCCGTCCCCCCGCACGGAAGGAGGATACTCCCGAGGGTGACGATGCGCTCTCCAGAGGGGGAGCTCCTCGCCAAGATTGAGGGCGAGGACAAGTGCGCGCAGGGGAGCTTCTTCGCGCCCCACTCGGTATGCGTCGACAGGGGCGGGGATATCTACGTCGCCGAGGTCCCGATAACGCGGCGCGCCCCGGGCGAGTGCCACACCCTCCAGAAGCTCGTGAGGCAGTAGACCTAAAGGCCGCTGGAGGTTTAAAAACGGCGGATATCCGGGACCGCGACTAGTGCCGACGTAGCTCAGCCTGGCAGAGCGAACCACCCATCGTGGGCTCAGGTCTCTCGTAAGGACTAGGTCGAGGGCTCAAATCCCTCCGTCGGCTCTTATCTCTTACCGACGCGCGGGAGACAGTCACGCTGGCCTCATGCTGATGTAGGGGGCCATCGACCGGAGCACCTTCCCCTCCGCCTTGCGCAGGTGCTCCTCGTATGTGGTCCTCGGGAGCCTGAGCTTGCTCGCCATCTCCTCGGTGGTGACCTTCTTCGGGACCTGGTAGTAGCCGTTCTCCACCGCGAAGACGAGCGCCTGCACCTGCTTCCTCGTCAGCCCGCCGAAGAGCGTGGCAGTCGAGACGAGCATGGTCTCTTTGACCGTCCCCGAGGGTATCGCCCGGCGGGATATCATCTCCACCTTGCAATATTTCTCGAGCGTTGCGAACACCTTTCGTAGGTCCCTCTCGCTGAAGGAGATGAGGCGGTAGTACTCCCAGCCTCCCCTGTATGTGGCGGGCTGGATCTCGAGGCAGTTGTTCTTCTCGAAGACCGGGCTCACGGGAGCTGGCACGTTCTCGCAGCCGCAGTGCTGGATGAGGAGCTGGACGTTGCGGCTGCTGTTCGACGTGCGCACGATCTTCGTCTTCAGAGCCTTCTCCATCGACTTGACGTCCTTTCGGAGGCTTGCGAAGGCGGCCGGGTCCTCCGCGGTTATCTCGAGGACGTCTGTGTCGTTGTTGCACCAAGACGCCATTATGAGCTCGGGGTGCTGCTTCGAGAGGTCGTTGAAGGGGCAGTCGTGCTGGAGCCTGAAGGTCGTCTCGTAGAGGGTCATCGTGATGCTGGAGGAGCGCCTCGGGTATAAGTCCAGTGCCGTCGTGCGACGGCACTCACCGCCACGCTTGAGGTGGCCCTGAAACCCCGTCGTGCGACGGCACCAAGCCTAACCGACGGCAGGCCGCGACGGTCTCCGGTGAAAAGAATTGGAGAGCGAAAAAGGCAAGATCAGGCTCGTCCTGAAGAGCAGGAGGGTGGCCAGGGTCGCCGAATTCGGCGGCGCGGCGGTCTCCCCGAACTCCCTGATGTCCTGGTACGGCCCTTTGTTCCCGTCCCAGAAGAACAGGGTCTTGGTCTACGACTACGTCTTCGACGACAAGCAGGCGAAGGCCCTGGAAGAGGCGAGAGACCTAGCGAAGAGGACCGGTCTGGTCCTCGAGGTCACCGACCTGTCGCGGCAGAACGCCCTGGAGAGAGCGCTCAGGTCTGGCCTGGGCAAGGTCGGAGGGGCGGTCGCAAGGGCGCGTATTGACCTGAAGGCGCTGCGCAGGCCCCAGGAGTCCAGCTACGAGAGGATGGTCAGGCAGCAGGCCTGCCGGCCTTGAGGTCGGCCTCGAGGGCCTTCTTGTAGATCTTCCAGTGCTTGACCCCGTCCGCCTCCCACTCCTCCTTGTCCTCGACCTCGTCCTTGCTGTCGTAGGTCACCACGAACTTCATGTCGAGCCTTGTCTTGGTCTTTCCGAGCGCCTTTAGCTTGTATTCGCCGACCTCTCTCCCGTCCCCGCAGGTGTCGAGGGTCCAGGAGTTCGGGGGGCGAAGCCACACGGCCCTGACGCCCTCTGCGTATCCCTTGCCGTCCTTGTAGCGGACCCGCCAGATGACGCGCTCGGGGCTCTTCTCCAGCATCTTCCTCTCGGTCTTCGAGCCGATCATCTTGTTGTCGTCCTCGCGGAAGTCCGTGCACCACTTGAAGACGTAGTCGAGAGGCGCGTTGAAGGTCTCCGAAAGCTTGTACTTTTGCTTGACCGGCTTGGGCATGACGATGGCGCACCAAAAAAATCTCCGAATTAAGGCTTCACGACGGACGACATGTCCCAATCTTCGAGGATGAGCATTCTATCTCTAACCATTGTCTTTGGAGGGCAAACGCCTTCCTTCTTCCACACCCAGTATCTTGTGAGGTGTTTGATGTTGCGCGACCCGATTTTTTCCATCCACGCTCCAACATCGCTTTGCCGTTTATTCTCACTCCCAGCTTTCTGCAGATTTGTTCAAAGAAGCTCTGAAACCGGCAAGCAGGAGGAGGTCTTTCACCGAGAGGCCAAGTTGGCGGCTCACAGTCTTGATCTCGATTGTGGGATACTCGTGCTCACGGTAGGTCTTGCGGGAAAAACGATGCTCCCATCGGCATCGAAGAGACCTCTGACAAAGGCCAGCCTAATCCCTTCCGGAAAGAAAGCCATAGGTCGGGGCAGACATTTCCGGACGTCTCCGCACGGAAAGTCGAGCTGCGAGACAAGATATTCGACAAGCCTCTTGGACTTGAAATGCACGGCGTACGCGGACTTGCCTTTCCTCACATAGCTGTAAGGACTGATATTGAAGAGGGCGCTTATCAGGGGTATCAAGACGTAGTCGTAGAAACCCCTCTCCTCGACTAGGTCACCGACCAGATAGATTAAGGGGACCCTTGCTGAGCCAACGGAGCCGTCTCCAAGAAGCACTCCAAGGAAGTAGGCGAATTTCTGAGACATTTCTGCTGGAATTCGAAGTTCACTTCGGTAACGAGACTTGGACAACCATGCAAGCAGCGATACAGGGCGCGGCGATAGTTGACCCCTTAGGAAAATTTAAGTCATAACGTCAGAGACCGTCCGTTTGTGCCAAGGTAGCTCAGCCTGGGAGAGTGCCCTCTAGGCCTCCAACACTCGGCTGAAGACCGAGCTGTCGCAAGTTCAAATCCTGCCCTTGGCACTTTTCTATATCTAGAGTCGGTGGGGACGCACATCACCAACACGGCAGATAGGGTTGCTTTCTGTTTTCGCCGTGACAGCATGCCAAACTCCAGTGACGGTAGCTGGTATCGGCGTTACCGGGTTCGGGTCGTTGTATGTGGTGATTTCTCTCGGTGCCTCGGTGTTCGTCCTTCTGTCAAAACGAGTTTCGACGGCCGGACCACTTTGAAGCTAGATTTGGACATCTACGGGCGGCATCTCCTGGCCTCCTTCTGTTCGCAAACACGAGGGAAGGCCGACTCACAAGTCCATGGGCCGGCAAAAGTGAGAAGATGCAGGCAATGGAATCCTTTTACAAATCCGGATTCAACTGGGAACGCTTGTCCATCGCAGGCAACAGTGATCCTACGCGCGCGGGAGGAGAGACCGGGGAGCCCTCTTGCGGACGGGTCAGCTTGAACGTTGCCCTGCGAAGGTCGGCAATCCCGCTCCTCGTTATGGTGCTGCTCGTCGTGACGTTTCTTCCCCCCGAGTCCATGATGATGACGGCCGTCCCTGCGTACGGCCTGACCCCACCACCCGCAAATCAGCCTCTTATGCCTGAATTCTCTCAGGTTTTCGGCGTCGGGAGTGGCGCGCCCGCTCAGTGCTCCGATCATGGAGTTCCCTTCGACTGTAGCTTCGGAAGCAACAGGAACTACTTCTTCAATGCCAACGGGACCAACCTGATTAACGCGACCACCACGATGAGCCTGTCTGGGCCTCTGGACGGAGCAAGCGTCGGGGGAGGCAACTGGTCATATCAGATGAACATGTATTCTCCGGCGGCGTTCACTATTGCGTCGTACATGCAGTGCGTCTTGACAGACGATGGTCCTGAGGTCAATGCTCAGGACTATTGGGTAGCGGCGAACGACTTCGTGCCGATCAGAGCCTCCAGCCAGACCCTCACCAGCATTCCCCAATCCGAATACGTTTCAGGCTTCTCGATGAGGATTGAAGCTGTCACTAACTCAACCGGGTATGTGGTGGGTTGCCAGTACAACGCAAACGCAGCCAATGGAACCAGCCTTATGGATGAGTATGTTCCACTCTCGGAAGGAGTCCTCAACTCCGGCGCCCCCGCAGGCGCGGCATGGCAGAATTACTCCGCCCCAACCGTCGGATTCGAGACTCATCTGATAGGGCCATACAACGCCGAGACCGCCAACTTCTCCCGCGCCTCAGGCACGCTGACGGACACCGCATCGACCCCCATGGGGTGGACGGCGACTGACCCTGATGCTCTTTCCTGGGTGTCCTACAAGGGGAGCGGGACGGTGGAGAAAAGTAACATCGGCTATTTTGAGCCTGCCCTTTTCGCCGCTCCGATTCTTTCGACCTCGACCACCAAGACTACCACCGTGACCGCCACGATTGTCTCGACCGCATCACCAGAAACGGTCACTCAGACTGAGACCACCACCCTGCCCGCAATGACGACCACTCTGACCAATTCCCAGGTCATGACCCAGACCGTAACTTCGACAACAACGCTCACCTCTTCTTCGGTGCCGACATGGGCATACGTGACCATGTCAATCCTTCTAATTGCGGGGATTGCAACAGGCTATGTCGTCAGAAGACGTCCAGTCGTCAAGCGGTAGAATCACCAAGCAGAGGCCATTTGAGTATGTGAAGACTTCCCGAACCTTTCATAACCATGGCTTGAACCCGCGGTACTGAATCCTGCCTTTGGCACCGTATTCATCAAAGCCGGAATCTCCGCTCTTGGCCGAGGCTAGTCGTATTGCTTCACGGTCGCCCACTCCGCCGAGAGCGAAGTGAACGTCGGGTTCGTGCACACCACCACGGGTATATTTGCGGGATGGAGGCGGTGCTTGAAGCTGCGCTGCCTACTTCCCTTGGCGCGCGGCGGCCGCCTTGGCCGCGAGGTCTGCGAACTCCTGACGGCCGAACGCGGTGCCTGAGAGGCCCCAGCCGCCCTCCGCCGCCTCGGTGAGGATGACCCACGTCCGGCCGGTCTGGGTCGGGTCGCCGGAGATTTGGGCGACGACATCCGTGACCTCCTTTACGAGCTGCTTCTGGCCTTCGCGGGAGAGCGCCCCCGGAGGCGTGATGACCTGCACGCGCACCGTGCGGGCCGAGTCCGTGGCCGCCGTGTGGACCGCGTGCGGGTCCATCCTGTGGATGAATGCCGCGGTGTTGTTGAGGTGGAAGGGACCGGGCGTCTTGACGCCCTCTGCGCGGAGGACGGCCATCGTGAGCTCGTGGCCGAGCCGGCCGTCGGTGCCTGCGGGGAAGAGATCCGCAGGAGCGTAGACGTCAATCATTGGCATGGTAAACGGGACGCCGATGGCAAAAGGATAGCAAATATATCTTGCTGGCTCGGATGCCACCAGAGGCAGAAATGCCACCTAGACGACGGCGCACGATCGCTGACTACTCCCGGGCCAACACGCTCGACTACGAGGTCTGCGGCGCGGTCGAGTCCGCCCGGAAGATAGGGAACCAGTGGCGCCTGATAGTGGTCAGGTATCTCCTCGAGCGGCCGATGAGGTTCAACGAGCTTCTGAGGGTCGCCTGCGGGATCGACCCCAAGACCCTCTCGAGAGTGCTGAAGTATCTGGCCTCGGAGGAGATTATCCGGAGGGACGTCCTTGGGACGCAGCCGTTCACGGTCAGGTACGCCCTGACTGAGAAGGGGGAGCAGCTCAGGCCGGTGATGCAGTCCCTGAAGGCCTGGGGTGAGGCCTGGGTGCTCCCAGAGGTCTCAGCGGCGCGAGGCTAGCCGAGGGCCACCCTGGGTCGACTGGGGAGTTGGGAGCCTATCACGTAGACGAGGACCCGGTAGCCGCGACGGTGGTCCTTGAAGGTGGAGAGCTGCGTCGGATGCCACCCGGGGATTCCATAGTCGTGCGAGACTATCTTGGTCCCCTCTGAGAGCTCCGCGAGGAACTTTTTCTTCAGCCTCGCGTTCTCGCTCGCGCTCTGGTAGAGCGTGACCACGCTCGCCTCTGAGAGGTCCACGTCGTCGTAGTTCGCCTCGATTATGGACGCGTTCTTGAGGCCCTTCGTCTTCGCGATGGCGATGGAGCAGAGCCTCTTGCTCTGCTCGATCCCGACGACCTTCTTTGCGCCGTAGTGTCGGGCAGCGGCTACGACGACCGCCCCGTCTCCGCAGCCCAGGTCGTAGACCACCGAGTCGGGGTTGACGCCGGCCAGGTCCAGCATGCTCCTTATCGCAAACTCAGGCGACGGATAGAATGGTGCGCCCACGGTCCCCGCGACCGGTCCGGCGACGAGATAAGGATGTGCAGAGTCCGGCCGTCGACCAGAGCGCGCATCGCCTCGGCGGGCATGCGCCGAGCGCGCCTAGGAGCCTTGGTCGGAGTCCTTCGACCTGTTGCTCTCTCGTTGGGCGGACTTGCGGCGCCTGTTGAGCTCGGCGATCTTCTCCTTGTACTCCTTCTTCTTCTTCTTGTTTCCTTGGATGCGCGCTTGGTCGTAGAGCCTTCTCAGTTCTGCCTCTTCTGACGCGTCATCGGACAACTTCAAAGATGGATGAGGGCGCCATAATTATGTCTTTCATAAAACCGGAAAGGGACGACCAGGTAGAGTTAAGGAGACGAGGGCGGGAGGGGGTCACATCAAGAATGTCGTGGATAAAGGACAGGAAGCTTGCGCTCGCCAAGAAAGCCCGGAGAGGAGACACCAACTACCTCCATGCCCAGCTCCTTCTGGCAGGCCAGAAGGTCCTCAGGGACGAGATAGTGGGAAAGTCCCACCTATACTACTTCGACTGTGGCTGCGTCAGGTCGTACTCCGTGAGCACCGAGTCCCTGGCGTCGGAGAGCGTCTCGGCGTGCAAGGCGCACGGCGAGCTGACGAAGCCCCGCAGCAGATGACGGGCCTCGAAGGCCATCTCCAGAGGAGAGTTTTCGGCAGCAAATCCACATATATATACTATATATACTATCGAATGTTCACGCCTCCGCAATGACTCAAACGAAGGCGATAGTAAGCATCGAAAACGTTGTCGCGTCTGCTTCGATTAATCAGAGGGTTGACCTCAACCAGATAACGAAGAACTTTGTCGACGTGGAATACCATCCGGACCAGTTCCCGGGGCTGGTCTTCAGGCTCAAGACCCCGAAGACCGCGACGCTCATATTCAGCTCGGGGAAGATGGTCTGCACGGGCGCCAAGTCCGAGGACATGGCGCGCAAGGCCGTGCAGGAGGTCGTCAGGCGGCTGAAGAAGGGAGGCATACCAATCAAGAACGAGGCGGAGATAGTCATACAGAACATGGTCGCCTCGGCGAACCTCGGCGGGAAGGTCCACCTCGAGGAGGCCGCGCGGCAGCTCCCAAAGTCGATGTACGAGCCCGAGCAGTTCCCCGGCCTGATCCACAGGATGCCGGACCCCAAGACCGTGATACTCCTCTTCGCCTCAGGGAAGCTCGTCTGCACCGGAGCGAAGAAGGAGGCAGACGTCTACAGGGCGGTGACGAACCTGCACATCATGCTCGAAGAAAAAGGGCTCATGGTCTACTGAGCCTTCCAGAGACTTAGCCGCTTTACTTGTAGAAGGGCGCCGCGACCCTCGCCATCGGGTTGCTCTCCCTGGAGGTCCTGACCTTCTTCGCCGCCTCCTGGAAGTGCTCGTAGGTGACGGTCGCCTCGGACAGGTGCTTCTTCGCGTCCTCCGGCTTCGGGTACTTGGCGACGTAGGTCTGGAGGGCTATGGAGACAGCCGTGTTCACGAGCGAGGCCAGGTCTGCCCCTCCGAACCCAGCGGTCATCTCCACGAGCCGGCCAACCTCCACGTCCTTCGAGACCGGCCTCCCCTTCAGGTGGATGAGCAGGACCTGCCTCCTCGCGTCGTCGTCGGGGAGGGCTATTCTGATTATCTTGTCGAAGCGCCCCGCCCTGAGCAGGGCCGGATCGACCATGTCTATCCTGTTGGTCGCCGCGAGCACCACGACCCCCTCGAGCGCGCGAATCCCGTCGAGCTCTGTGAGGAGCTGGCTGACGACTCGCTCCGTCACCTGGCTCTCCCCGCCCATGCCTCGCGTGGGCGCCAGCGAGTCTATCTCGTCGAAGAAGATTATGCACGGGGCGGCCTGCCTCGCCCGCCTGAAGACTTCCCTCACTCCGCGCTCGGACTCGCCCACCCACTTGCTCAGGAGCTCAGGCCCCCTGACGCTGATGAAGTTCGACTCGCTCTCGGTCGCCACCGCCTTGGCCAGGAGCGTCTTTCCGGTCCCGGACGGGCCGAAGAGAAGGATCCCCTTTGGCATGTTGTAGCCAATGGTCTTGTAGAGGTCGGGGAACTTTAACGGCCATTCCACGGCCTCCTGGAGCTCCCTCTTGACGCTCTCAAGCCCCCCTATCTCAGACCACCTCACGTCAGGAGTCTCGAGGTAGACCTCCCTCATCGCCGAGGGCACGATGTCCTTGAGCGCGCTCTCAAAGTCGCTCCCCGTGACGATCAGCTTGTCGAGCGTCTCCGGGCTCAGCCGCTCCTCTTCGAGCTTCAGCTCCGGCAGCAGCCTCTTGAGGGTCTTCATGGCCGCCTCCTTGCATAGGTACTCGAGGTCTGCCCCGACGAAGCCGTGGGTGACCGCCGCGAGCTTCTCGATGTCGACGTCCTGCAGGAGCGGCATGTTGCGCGTGTGTATCTGGAGTATCTCGTATCTTCCCTTCTTGTTCGGCACCTTGATCTCTATCTCTCTGTCGAACCTTCCGGGCCTTCTGAGCGCCGGGTCGAGCGCGTTGGGCCGGTTGGTCGCCGCTATCACTATGACCTTGCCCCTGGCCTCGAGGCCGTCCATCAAGGAGAGGAGCTGGCTGACCACCCTCCTCTCGACCTCCCCGGTCACCTCTTCGCGCTTCGGCGCTATCGAGTCGATCTCGTCGATGAAGATGATCGTGGGGGCCTTCTCCTTCGCTTCCTTGAAGATCTCCCTGAGCCGGGCCTCGGACTCGCCGTAGAACTTGCTCATGATCTCCGGACCGCCTATCGGGATGAAGTGGGCGTTGCTCTCGGAGGCCACGGCCTTTGCGAGAAGGGTCTTCCCGGTCCCAGGAGGGCCGTAGAGGAGGACACCCTTCGGTGCCTCCACGCCCAGCTTCTCGAAGATCTCCGGATGCCTCAGCGGGAGCTCAATCGTCTCCCTCACCTTCCGGATCTCGTCCTTTATGCCCCCGATGTCCTCGTAGGTGATCTGCGGCCCTCCCCTCTGGGCTTCGCGCTTCTCCGAAATCACGAAGACCGTCTTCTGGGTTATCAGCGCGGCCTCGGCGGCCGGGGACACCCCCACGACCTGGAATGTGAGCCGCCCGCCGAAGTAGGGGACCATCACGTTGTCCCCCTTCGTCACGGGGATGCCCTCCAGGGTGTCAGCGAAGTATCTCTCGTCGATGGGCGGGGCGGCCTCGAGCGGGGAGACCACGACCTTCTCCGCCGGCGGGGCCGCGACCTTCTTCACGACGATCATGTCGCCTATCGCGACGCCGGCGTTGTTCCTGATGAGACCGTCAATCCTCGCCATCGCCTTGCCCTCGTCAGAGGGGTAGAGTGGGAGGCACTTGGCGACCGTCCGCCGCTTCCCGACGATCTCCACGACGTCCCCCGTGGACGCCGCTAGAGAGTCCATGGCGTCGTAGTCCAGCCTAGCCACGGCCCGGCCCACGTCGCGGGTGTATGCCTCGAGGACCTTGAGCTGGACCCGCTGCGGCCCCACGCCTTTGGTGTTCTCGGACAATCTCGACCCCTCCTGCGCCGTAGGGCCTCGGCCTCCACATAGCTCTTGCTATTGTGCCCCTGGTGGCCGCCGGCGGCACAAAATCGTCGCGAACTCACGAGAAAAGGCCCTGTATTGGACGTCCGATGGGCTTTTATTCGCAACCAAATGTGGGCTTCGGAGTCAAAAATGTCACTCAGGGCTGGGAGGATTACCAACGTCCCCTTTGGGACACCGAGGCGGACAGCGTCGTTCGAGAACGCCCTGCTCAAGAGCGTCGGCGGCATGGCAGTCTAGGGAGACACGACAAGAGTTGGCAGGCCCCGCGGACTCCCCTAACCCCACTGCGGAACCCGCGGTCGCACCCAAGCTTCAGTTCGAGCTTCTGATAATCGTCGGGATCCTGCTGGCGCTGCTGATGGGCGCGCTGGACAACTTCGTCGCGCTCACCGCGCTCCCGACTATCCTGGTCCAGTTCGGAGCGCCGAACAGCGGCACCTTCGTCATCAGCGCCTACGTCATCACCTCCACCGCGGGCATCCCGATCTTCGCCAAGCTCTCGGACATCTGGAGCCGGCGAAACGTCTTCCTCGGCGCCCTCGTCGTGTTCATGGTCGGCTCGGTCCTTTCGGGGCTGAGCCAGAACCTCAACGAGCTCATCGTCTTCCGCGCCATCCAGGGGCTCGGCAGCGGCGGGTTCTTCCCGGTCGGGATAGCCATAGCGGCCGTCGTCTTTCCCCCGAAGACCCGCGCCAGGGTGATAGGTGCCCTCTCGGGCGTCTTCGGGATCGCTGTGGTCGCGGGGCCCCTCATCGGGAGCGCCATCGTGCAGTACACGTCCTGGCGCTGGGTCTTCTACGTGAACATCCCCGTGGGCCTGGCCGGATTCGGCCTAGTGGCCGCGACCCTCGGGCCCCTACGTCCCGAGATAGTCAGGAGGTTCGACCTCGTGGGCGGGGCGCTCCTGGTCAGCTGGGTCGCAACGGTGATGTTCCCCCTCTACCAGATAGCGGACGCCGGGTGGGCGTGGACCGACGCGAGGACCGTCGGCCTTCTGGGGTTGGGGACTGCGCTCGTGGTCGTCTTCGTGGTGTGGGAGTTCCGGGCGGAGAACCCGCTTGTCCCCGTTAGGCTCTTCAGCCACCGGGTCATGTCGGCGGGAGGCGGGGCGACGTACTTCATCGGGACGGTCTTCTTCCCGCTGGCGACGTTCCTCTCGCTCGTGGTCGGGGTGGTCCTCGCGCCCGGCTCGGGGTCGTCGGAGACCGTGAGGGACATCCTCTACTTTCTGGTCTTGCCCCTCGTCGTCGGGGCCGCGCTGGGCGGGCAGCTCCTGACCAGGCTCTCCTACCGGACGGTGGCATGCGTCGGGATACTCATAGGGGTGGCCGGGATGACCGTCCTGACGGGGCTTTCCACCACTACGCCGCTGTGGAAGTTCGCGTTCGGCTTCGTCCCTGTGGGCGGGATCGTTCTGCCCCTAATCCCGCTGGGCTTCGGGGTGGGCTTGACCTTCCCGGTCTACCTCCTGGCCGCCCAGAACCAGGTGAGGTTGGCCGATGTCGGCGAAGCGGGAGGCCTGATCCAGTTCCTCCAGTCGCTTGGGGGCGCCGTCGGCCTGTCCGTGCTGGGCTCGTTCCAGGCCACGCGGTTCGCCTCGCTCGACCCTTCGCCCAGCGCCGCGTGCTCGTCGGCGAGCCCACCCGTCCCGCTGTGCGCGGGCTACCTTGCCTCGCTCGAGGGCTCGCTAATCAGGTCCTACGACCAGACCTTCTCTGTGATGTTGGGGCTGCTCGTTGTCGCCTTCGTCTTCGCGCTGTTCTTGAAGGGGCGCCTCCCCAAGGGGCAGCCTCCGATCATCATTCCAGAAGCCGGCGCCGCGGAAAAGGCGACTGAGGATGAAACGCACCCGGCGCAGGCACCTGCTGCGATCCAGGCCAGTCCGGGCGCCACCTAGCTCCAAGGCTTATATCGAATTCAGCCGGTCTCGCCCCGTTGACCGGCGGCTTTGGATGGGTTCGCGACGACCCCGATGACCGCGACCATCGCTATGTCGCGCCTCGCGAAATCCTGAGGAGCCTGCCCAAGAAGGCGGACCTTCGGCCGCAGCTCCCACCCGTCTACAACCAGCACAAGATCAACAGCTGCACGGCGAACGCGATAGCCGCGGCGCTGGAGTTCGACGAGATCCGGCAGGGCGCTGGGAAGCCGCAGGCCCCGTCCCGCCTCTTCATCTACTACAACGAGCGCGCGATGGAGGGGACCGTTGGGAAGGACACCGGCGCAAGGACAAGGGACGGGATCAAGGTCGTCGCCAAGCAGGGCGACTGCCCGGAGGGGCTCTGGCCGTATCGAAAGCGCAACCTCAAGGTGAGGCCGCCCAGAGAGTGCTACCGGCTCGCGCGGCGTTACAAGGCCGTCGAGTACCAGAGGATGAGGCACGAGCTCGAGGAGCTCAAGTCCTGTCTCGCCTCGGGGTATCCTTTCGTGCTAGGCTTCAAGGCCTTCGAGAGCTTCAAGGGAGGGAAGGTCAGGAGGACGGGCCACGTGCGCATGCCGAAGAGAAAGGAGAAGGCGATTGGGATGCACGCGGTGCTGGCTGTGGGCTACAAGGACTCCAAGGGGTGGTTCATCATGAGAAACTCCTGGGGAGACAAGTGGGGAAAGGGCGGGTACTTCACGATGCCATACGAATACGTCCTCGACCCTGGGCTGGCGCAGGACTTCTGGACCATCCGCGTCGTCAGATAGCTTCGGGAGCGGCAGGCGCGGTTGTATTTCATCTTCGCGTGGTCGACGAGCGCGTTTCGAAATGCGTGGTCGAAGGGCCTACGTAATCACGCAGGAGTCCACTTCATTGGCTATCACGTTCGATGAAAGCGCCTCGACCGAGGGGTTTGTCAGATTCCAGTTCCCCTCCGTTGGCACCCCGTTGGAGTATTGCTGGTAGTAGGGCGCGAAGAAGTCCACCTCTATCCCCGCGGTGACGTCGAAGTGGCCGCAACGGAGGAATGTGTCCGTGTAGCGGTAGAAGAGCACAGAGAAGGAGTAATCGTAGGACCCATTGAAATTCCCGTAGATCCCATTCCCGTTTGCAGTTGTCGAGAGGGAAACCGACTCGGGCTGCGAGAATAGAAAGGTCGTCCCGTTCTCCAAAGAGACGAACTTTGGGTTTGAGATTGCGTCAAGGGCAAGCTGATAGTAGTTTGTAGCGACCTTCTGCCCGAAAACCGTCGAATATGCGAAGGTCTGGTTCGAGATCGGCTGTGGGCACCGGTTCTGGGGGAAGAACGTCGTCTGACCAGGAGCCAAAGTGGCCATGACTCCCGTGGTGCCCTCTCCGGATATCGTAAGGTTGGCTCCGGCTCCCACTGGGAGAAGACATTCTGCGGATAGGGACAATGACGAGGAGGACTGAGCTTGCGCTACTTCGACTGTGGTGGTTGTTGTGCTGACCACTGTGGTGGTTGTCGTCCTTGCGGTCCCGAACATGGTGTATTCCACCAGAGAGAGTGAAGCAAAGACGATGATGAGGACGAGAAGGATAGCAAGGACTGCGCCTGTCTTTTCCACGACTCTGGAATACGCGACGCTCAGCCTAAAACCTATTCATCCTTTTTTCAAGAGCCGACCTTAGACCACGCGGAAATGAAATAGAACCGCGGGCGCGACCCGCAAGACGTAAATCGTCGGCCGTCCAGAAAAGCGGCGCGTAAACCATGGCAAAGAAGAAAGCAAAGAAATCCAAGTCAAAGTCGAAGGCCGGCGGAAGCAAGGCTGGAATACTCATAAACGAAAAGTAAAGTCTGGGACCGCGTCAAGGAAATATATCAAGGTCGGCCGCCCAATGGAGATGGGAAAGTCTTCCCCGAAAAAGATCGTCGTCTCAAAGGACGGCCCGTACAAGGTCTCGGGGGACGTGCCCCTTAGCATGCAGATGATCACGCCAAACAAGGAGGGCCTCTCCTGGGACTGGAAGAAGGCCAAGGACTTCGACACCGAGGCGGAGTACGAACTCTGCAGGTGCGGCCACTCCAAGAACAAGCCCTTCTGCGACGGCACCCACGCAAAGGTAAGGTTCGACGGGACGGAGACCGCCACCCGGAGGCCATACGTGAGGCAGGCGGAGGTCTTCGAGGGGCCGACGCTCCTCCTGAGCGACGCGGAGGACTTGTGCGCGTTCGCGCGATTCTGCGACCCGGAGGGGAAGATATGGAGCGTGATCGAGGAGCCAGGCCAGGACTCCCGAAAGCTGGCGATCCGCGAGGCCAACCACTGCCCGGCGGGGCGGCTGGTGGTCCACGACAGGAAGACGGGAAAGGAGATCGAGGAGGAGCTCCCGGAGTCGATCGGCGTGGTCGAGGATCCCGCCCTGGGCTGCAGCGGGCCCCTGTGGGTCAGGGGCGGCATCGCGATAGAGTCGGAGAACGGGACGCCCTACGAGGTCAGGAACCGGGTGACCCTGTGCCGCTGCGGGGCATCCGCGAACAAGCCCTTCTGCAATGGCAGCCACGCGAGCATTAGGTTCAGGGACGGGCTCGTCGAGTTCGTCAAGCTGGAAGGATAGTCAGGTCCGGTAGCCGCGGAAGACTTCCAGGTGGACGTCGGACTCCGGGACGCCGAACTCTGAGAGCAGGCGAACCATCTCCGCGACCATGGGCGTCTTTCCGCAGACGTAATAGGCCGGCCTGTCAAGGGCATTGGCAACGTCTCGGAGAAGCCGGGGGTTTATCCTTCCGACGGAGCCCTTCCAGCCCTTCGGGGCCCTCGCTCCCGTGAGCGTGTGGGCGACGCGGAATCGGGGGTTTCGCTTCTCCAGCTCCTCGAGCTCGGCCCTGTAGGCGATGTCCTCCTCGTTGCGATTGCTGTAGACGAGCCTGACCTGGATGGGGAGAGCGTTGTCCGCGGCGTACTCCGCCATCCCCTTGAGCGGCGTGATGCCGATGCCTCCCGCGATCAGCACGGCGGGTCGGTCCTCCTCCAAGATGAAGTGGCCGAACGGCCCCTGGATAGCCACCGTGTCCCCGGGCCTCAGGGAGGCGAACGCGCGCTTGAAGGGGGAGTCCCCGATGCGGACCGCGTACTCAAGGCTGGGGCGCGTCGTCGAGGTCGCGATCGACATCGGCCGAACGTCCCAGCCCATGTCGGTCTTCAGCGAAAGGAAGGTGAACTGCGTCGGACGGAAGGCGAACCCGGCCGGCTTCTCTACCATGATGCCGTGGGTCTGGGGCGTGAGCCGGCGGGAGGCCACGACGGTCGTCTCGACCGCCTGACCGCCCCATCCGCGAGAGGTCCGCGACTCCATTGGCTTCACGGCATCCAAGGCCGCCTCGGGTATATCTTGACGAGGTTCGCCCGTAACCGGTCACAAGTGGTCCGAGACTACTCTTATGAGTAGGCGGGTCCAAATGCGGACCATGAAGCGGAGGCACGCTTCTGTGGCCTTGGTCGCTCTCCTTCTCCTAGGGCTCGCCGCTCCCCATGCTCTCGCAGGTCCCGTGGTCGCGCGCCCCCTGGAGGCCGCGGCTCCGGCCGCCACCACCCCGGGCACGTGCTTCGGCTACAACGGCGTGAACGATTCCTACATCCCAGGGATAGTCGGCAGCCTCCGCATCGCGCTCATTCAGCCCGTCCTCACGTCGACCCCGTATTCCCAGTATGACACGGGGTCGTTCTACGCCTTCTACGCGAAGGAGGCGGGGGTCACGACCAACGTGACCACGAACCTCGACCTGCTCAGCACCAACGTGTCGAGCGGCTACGGCTACAACCAGGGCTGGGGGCTCAGCTTCGGGGAGTACCAGTTTTTCACATCGCAAGCCGCCGTGAACTGCGGCCTGCAGGTGGGGAAGAACGTCCAGATTCTGACGGACATGCAAGTGGCGGACGGAGCTCTCTTCAACCCCCAGGACGATTCTCCGAGGTTCGACGTTGTAGTCCTCCCGTTCTCGGAATACGTGGAGGCGTCGGAGTACCTAGCCTACGAGGACTTTGTCGGGGACGGGGGGACGATAGTGATGATGGGCCACTCCCTCGAGTACCCGGTGACCTACAACGCCACCACGGGAATCGAGACGCTCGTCTACGGGCACAACTGGGCCAACCACGGGACCTACGCGTCGCCGATAGCCTGCGGGTCCAACACCTACGTGGCCTCGTGCCCGTGGGCTAAGAACAACACCGACTGGATTGGGAGCAACACGTGCGAGGCAAGCTGCTTCCACACATACGTCTTCAACGGGTCGGTCGTCAACCCCAGCAATCCCATAGGGAAGGCGCTCTACGACGAGTTCGGGAGCGTCGTCATGAAGTCGTATCTTGAGCACGAGGAAGACACCGTCATGAACAGGACGGACACGCAAATCGTCGCGGTCTTCGCCAACGACTCGAGAAACCTCATCGCCCCATACACCCACCAGTTCAGGAAGGGCACCGTCGTGTGCTTCGACATCTTCGGCGACGACATCATCGGCACCGACCCCTCCGCCCAGTACTTCATGCTGCAGGGAATGGTACTCGGGAGAGGCGGACCGTCGGCGTCGCTCGGGAGCTCCACGACGACCTCGACCAGCTCCTCCACGAGCCTCAGCAGCCAGGCGAGCTCCACGAGCGCCCTGACGAGCTCCGTCGCGGCCCCGAGTAGCTCGACCGCTAGCCAAAGCCCGATGACTCAGAGCTCGACCCTCGGGCAGACCATCACGCCGACGGCGGTAGCCACCTCTGCATCACCCGGAGCCCTTCCCTCGGTCTTGGTCGCGCTAGGGGGAGTGGCCGCAGTCGTTATCGCGGCGGGTGCAGTTGTCTTCCGCAAGAGGGAAGTGAGACCTGACGGCTGAGCTGCATGATATCAGGGCGGGCCTGCGGCGGCCTCTGACGCACGCCACCTGCTCCTCGCCCTTGAGAGGAAGAACAGCTGGAAGACCGTCAGGACCACCCACACTATGACGAGAGCGACCACGGTGAAGCTGAGGTATGCGCTCCGCACGAAGAGGATGTTCGACAGGGCGAGAACCACGGCGACCAGGCCCACGGCCATCCGCGCCATCCGGATGGCCAGCACGCTCCCCCTCTGCCCTCGCCCTCCAGCCATCCCGCCTCCGGCCCTCCGCTCTTCCTGGACCTGCTTCAGCCTCGCCTCGTCGAGGTAGTATCTCCCCCCGACGTCCACGAAGATCCCCGTCGCCCCGAGTCGCCTCTTCATCGCCTCCTCGAACCTCGGAGGCAACCCCAGCTCCTGCGCCGTCACGGCCTTCTCCGGGCTGGTCGCGCCCTTCTCCCTGAACCTTGCGACGATTCCCTGGATCATCCGCCCGCGGCCTCCGCCTTGCCTGAACACGACCCGACCAGAGAGGCCGCGCTCGCTTAATCCTTTCCCAAGACCGCTAAAGGATAAGTCTCGCCTCTTCCCCTCCCCGGCGTATGAGGCGGAGCGTGGCGGCGGCCGTGCTGGTGGCGGTCTTGCTGGTGGTCGCAGGGTCGGTCTACATCGTGGGGCCGCAGCTGACGAAGGGGACTGGTGGCTCGAGCGGGCCCACGACCTCGGTCTCGGTGAGCTCGGGCCTCTCGACGAGCGCCCAGAGCGCGACCTCGGGCGGCGCGAGCGCGCAGGACTGGACGACCTATCATGCTGACAACTCGCGCACCGGCTACTTGCCGGTCTCCAACTTCACGACCGTGACGGCCGGGTGGACCTCGCCCGCGCTTGACGGAGACATCTACGGTGAGCCGCTGGTCTTCAGGGGCGACGTCTTCGTCGCGACGGAGAACAACTCCGTCTACGCCCTGGACGGGACGACGGGGAGCATCCTCTGGCAGAGGAACCTCGGCCCTCCCGTCGTGGCCAACACGCTGCCGTGCGGAGACATCGGCCCGGTCACCGGGATAACCGGGACGCCGGTAATCGACCCGTCCACCGGGACCATCTATGTGGTGACCTTCAGTGAGATGCACCACACGATGTGGGGTCTCAACGTCTCCACGGGCTCCGTGGTGCTCCAGCGAGCGGCTGACCCGCCGGGATTCAACGACAGCACCGAGCAACAGCGGACCGCGCTCACGCTCGCGAACGGAGTGGTGTACTTCGGGTACGGAGGCCTTGCGGGTGACTGCGGCATATACACGGGGTGGGTGGTCGGCCTGACCGAGAACGGGACGGGGCCGATTCTCTACTATCGGCTCCCCAGTGAAAACGGCGGGGGGATTTGGGCGACGTCTGGGTTCGCGGTGGACCAGTCCGGGAACCTCTATGTGGCGACCGGCAACACCGCGTCCACCACGACGTACGACTTTGGGGAGGCCGTCCTCAAGCTCTCGCCCAAGCTCTCCATGGAGCAATACTTCGCGCCCACGAACTGGGTGATCATGAACCAGGACGACGCGGACATCGACTCCGTAGGCCCCGCAATAGTGGGGCCTAACCTGCTCTTCCAGATAGGCAAGCCCGGCGTGGGCTTCCTCCTTAACTCGAGCCAGCTCGGCGGGATCGGAGGGCAGGCCTTCGAGTCAAACGTCTGCGACGAAGCATTCGGCGGGACGGCGTTCGTCAACCCAGACGTCTTCGTCCCCTGCATAAACGGCCTCTTCAAGCTGGACGTCACGATCGCCAACGACACGTTCTCCACCGCGCTTGTAGTGAGCGGCTTGGACGCGGGGCCGCCGATAGTCACGGGCGGGGTGGTCTGGACCGTGGACACCAACACGGCGACGCTCTACGGCCTGAGCGCGGCGACGGGCTGGCAGGCCCACACCTTCTCCCTGGGGAGCGTCGTGCACTTCACGACCCCGGCGGCCGGCGACGGTCAGGTCTTCGTCGCTACCAGGAACAAGGTGGTGTCCTTCGTCCTCGGCGCCTAGGAGACCCGGACCAGCTCAGTCAGGATGGTCTCGGGGTCCTTCGCCTTTGTGAAGGCGGAGGAGACGCCCCACCCGTCCGCCCCGAGCTCCAGGGCCTTCGCGACGTCCCCCGCGTTGGTTATCCCCGCCCCCACCAGGCGCCTCACGCTCGGGGCGACCTTGGTCACAAAGTCCGTGATCTGGGAGGGCCTGGCCGTCGATACCGATATGCCCGAGCCGACCAGCTCGGGCGGCTCGTAGGCTATCATCTCGGGGGCGAACGCCTCTATCTTCAGGCTCTCCTCTATGCTGTCGGCGAAGCAGAGGCTCATCAGGCCGTGAGCCTTCGCGGCCTTGATCCGCTTCCCAATCTCCTCGATGGGGAGCCGCCTCTCGGAATGGTTGAGGAGGGTGCCCACGGCCCCCGCCTCCTTCACGGCGAGGGGGGAGATCGAGCCCGTGAACTTGCCAATCCCGTCGTCTATGTGCTGGGCGAAGACCGGCGTGTGCGCGGATCCATCCCTCGCTATCCTATAGATGTCAGTGAACTGCGGGGAGATGATTATGCGCTTCCCGAACCTCATGGCGACGCTCCGGCATATCCGCGCGAGCGCGAGGGCGCGCTCCCCCGTCGCCTCCTCGTAGGTCTTGAAGTTGATGATCATTATCGGGAGGTGCTCGAGGAGGGGGTCACGGACGGGCGCGGTCTCCGGGCGGCTCAATGCGAAGGGCCTGCACGGGCGGCGCTAAATCCGTTTCCCGGCGCGCGTCACTTTGGGTTCTGCTCCACGACCCTGGCCACGACGTAGGTCCGGACGAGCGTGGTGCCGGCGGAGAGCATCACGAACCCGATTATCGCCGAGAGTAGGGCCGCCACGACGGCCTGGGTCGGAGGCGAGATTAAAGTGACCGACGCCAGGAAGAAGTAGATGGATATCGCGATCAGGGCGATGCCGACCCAGAGAGAGGCCGCCGCGAACCTCCTCGGCGCGCCAGGGCTGGTGCCGCTCGTCGCCATCAAACATCGTGCTCCGGTGTGCGGTTGCGGCCGTTCTGGCTATAAAAACTGGGCGAGCCAAATCAACCCCAGAGGAGCTGTATTATCTCCCGGATGTAGTCCTGGGACTGGGCGTAGAGGATGTTGACCCTCACGGCGGTCCTCTGCACGGAGTTCTCGATGAGCTGCTCCAGGGGGGTCGTGGAGGGGGCGTGGAGGTCGAGCGCTGAGAGGAGGTCGCGCGAGAACTGCCCTCGCGGGAGGAAGAGGGCCATGGCCGCGATGAGCCCGAGGCAGTAGGCGACGGTCAGGAGGCCCCAGGCAAGCCCTCCCGAAGGCCGGTAGCGCGCGACCTTCCTGACGCCCTTTGTCGTCGGCTCTATTTCTGCGAGGAGCTCCTTCCTGGCGTCGGTGGGGTTCAGCGTGAAATGGAGTATGACGGGCTCGAGGAACTGGCGCATCACCCAGATCGCAGCGCCCGCGACGAAGAGCGTGGTGAAGACGATTCCGATGCGCGACTGGAGGTAGAGCGAGGCGAGCGCCGAGAGGGGCGCGGGGAGGCGCGCGGCCTCCGCCCCGAGGTCGCCGACGACCGTCTCCACGAGGACTACGAGGGCCAGCGCGGCCGCCAGCGGGAACACCGACTCTAGGGCGAGCCCGAGCGCGTTGTATCCGAACGGGCCTGAGGAGGTGATGTCGGGGCGCCTCCCGGCGAGGAGCTTGGCGCCGCGGGCGTAGTTGAAGCCCGAGAGGGCTAGGAACGTCGCCGCCACGACCAGGATCACGGTGTCCCCGAGGTCGAGCTGTGCCCCCAGGAAGGCGATCCCGTTCGCGACGCTCGCGGCCACGAAGAAGGACGCGATGAGGAGGCCGACAAGGAGTGACGGGCGGAAGGAGACGATCGCGTACACCGAGGCGGCGAGGAGGACCAGCGGGAGTAGCTCCACCGCGCCGGCCACCAGCGTCCCGCCCGGGGCGGCCCGCGTCAGCAGGTCCCCAGGGGTGGAGACTATGGCTATGGAGAACACGGCCTGGGCGACGAGTGCCGGGAGGACCAGCGCGTAGTAGACTAGGGCCCCCCGCGTGGCGTACCTGGAGATGAGCGAAGGCCGCCGCTCTTCTTGGTCGGACAAGGCTACGACCCTCCCTTCCTCCTGAGCTCCTCGACCTGCACGACCAGCTTCGGGAAGAGGTCGTCCGGGCCGACGTCTAGGACGGGGATCCCAAGCGCGAGCGCCTGGTTCAGGAGCCTCTTGCGCGTCCTTAGCTCGTGGGAGGTCCGGATGGCGTAAATCGTCCGGTCGAGGCCCTCGAGGCCGTGGGACTCGAAGAGTGGGGTGTAGGGCGAGACCACGATGACCTCGTGGTTGATCTCGAGGAGCTGCCGCAGCGGCTGGAGGTCGCGCTCGAAGTCGAGGTCAGTGATGACGAAGAAGAGCGTCTTGCCCTTCACACCCCCGACGGCGAGGCACCTGCTGACGGCGCTCCGCAGCGAGTCGGGAGGGGACTCCTTGGGCGCGAGTCTGCCGAGCGCGCCGAGAAGCTTGTACGCCTGAAGCTCCCCCCTCGCGAGCGGGATGACGTCAGCGGGCTTGTCCCCCTGCATGACTGTGAGGCCTACGAAGTCGCCCCGCTTGGAGAGGTAGCTCACGAGCGAGGCCACCGCCCTCGCGGCGTAGTCGAGCTTCGTCCGACCCGCCTCGCCGTAGGCCATGCTCTCGGTTGAGTCGAGGAGGACCATCACGTTGAGCTGGGTCTCCGCGTTCAGCTCCCTGACCATCAGGCGGTTGGTCTTCGCGGTGGCGTGCCACTCTATCCGCTTGTATGGGTCGCCCGGCTCGTAGCGCCTGATGTCCGCGAACTCCAGGCCCTCCCCCTTCCTCCTCGAGGTGAGGCTTCCGCCGTAGGTGGAGATGGCGACGGCGGTCAGGACGCCCTTGTCCAGGGCCTTCGCTTCTGGGGTGACCTCGACCGCGGCCGGGACGTCCTCCCCGATGCTCCTCTCGTAGAAGAAGAGCCCGGCGAGGTCCCTGGTTACGAGCCTGAGGGGGCCGAAGGCGTTCGACCCTATGGAGGTCGGCTTGACCTTGTAGCGGAGCTCCGTGAAGCCCTTGGCGGGGACGTTGATGACGGCGGCGTTGGCGCCCGACTTTATCCTGAAGAATGGCGGGTAGGCGTCCTGGAGCTCGAGCGGCAGCCTCACGAAGGTCCTGTTCACGAACCCCACCTCGACCTCGAGGAGCGACCCCTCGCCTATCCTTGGGGCGAACCTCCGCGTTATCTCGAGCCTGTCGAGGGCCTTGACCTTCAGCTGGAGGATAAGCTTAGAGGCGTAGTAGAAGAGGAAGAGGGCCACGCCCGCGTAGAGGAGAAAAGCCTGGGACGCCAGGGCGCCGACTATGCCCAGGGAGACGAGGACGGCGGAGAGGAGCAGGAGGGTGTTCCCCCTCGGCGTCCTTCTGAAGGTCGCCAATAGCTAGGGGACCCTCGTCGACTGGACCACCTGGCTCACTATCGTCGACTGCGTCACGCCGTCGAGTATCGCCTCCTGCTTCAGGACTATCCTGTGCGCGAGCACGTAGGGGGCGACCCTCTTCACGTCGTCGGGGACAACGTAGGTCCGCCCCTCCACAAGGGCGATCCCCGCCGCGCCCGTCTGGAGCGATGTCGCAGCCCTGGGGGAGCCGCCGAGCCTGACCGCGGCGTGCGACCTGCTCGCCTCGACGATGTCCGTGATGTACCCGCGGATCGAGTCGTCGACGTTCACGCTCCAGATGGCCGAGGGTATCAGGCCCTGCAGCGACTTGGCGTCCGCTATTGGCTGGACCTTCGTCTCCATGATGCCCTTCAGGTTCTTCAGCATGAGCATGGTCTCCTCCCTCGTAGGGTAGCCTATCTCCACCCTCATCAGGAACCTGTCGATCTGCGCCTCGGGCAGCGGGTAGGTGCCCTCGAACTCGATCGGGTTCTGGGTCGCGAGGACTATGAAGGGCGCGGGGAGCGGCATGGTCGTCCCCTCGATGGTGACCTGCCTCTCCTGCATCGCCTCGAGAAGCGCGGACTGCGTCTTGGGGGAGGCGCGGTTTATCTCGTCTGCGAGGATGATGTTCCCGAAGATCGGGCCTCTCCTTATCTTAAAGTCGGAGACTTTCTGGTCGAAGATGTATGTCCCGATGATGTCGGACGGGAGGAGGTCGGGGGTGAACTGGATGCGGTCGAACTGGAGGCCGAGCGAGCTCGCCAGCGCCTTCGCCATGCTCGTCTTGGCGACGCCGGGGACGCCCTCGAGGAGGACGTGGCCGCCGGCGAAGAGGCAGGCCTCGATGAGCTTGAGCTCCTGTGTCTTGCCGACGATGACCTTGGACACCTCCGCCAAGATCCTGTCGGAGAGGCCCTTCACCTGGGCGGCCTGGGTCATCGCCATCTATCTCACACGCCTCCATCGCGGCTCGTCGCCAGTTAAGCTCTCACCCTCTCCCTCATGAGGCGCTCCACCCTCTGGCCCGACCCCTCCTCCTCGCCGGCTATCGTGATACCCAGGCGGTTCAGGAAGGCCTCCGCATCCCGCGTCGTCCTCGCGGTCAGCGCCCTCCAGCGCAGGACCGGCGGGAAGAGGAACCTCCTCTCCCCTGAGGCGTAGTCGTGGAACCTCGAGAGCGAGAGGAAGAGCCTCTTCGCCTTCCTCGCCTCGTCAGGCCCCACCCTCTTAGCGAGGGCGCTCTCGTCGACCGCGGCGATCCCGGCCCCGAACTCGCCCACGACGATCGAGTCGAGCACGTCGTAGAGCTGGGCGAGCGTGGCGACGTAGCCGCCCTTGGAGCGCGAGGTCTGGAGGAAGTCTACCCTCTCCCTGGACTCGGCGACGATGGTCCTCTCCACGCTCGGCTGGGGCTGGTCGTCCTTCCCCTTCTTCTCCGGCGCGAACCACCTGGTAATTGCCCCATAGACAGAGAGGAGGAGGACGAGTGCGACGAGGGCGGCGGCGAGGCCCGGGGAGACGTCGATCCCGTAGCCGCTAAGGAACCCGCTCACTTGGGATGGGAAGCTGGCGTAGTAGCTGTTGAGCCCGGAGAGCGACTGCTCCATGGTGTAGGCCACCAGCGGCCCGACCGGGAGGCCCATCTGGAACTTCGGGGGCTTCGGCGCGGCGTAGTGCGAGGCGTCGAAGAGGATTGGGGTGGCCTTGCCCGGGTCGACGTAGCCGAGCATGGCCGCCACGAAGACCTTTTCGTTGACGGCTCCCTGCGTGTAGTTGAAGAGGAAGTTCGTGAACGGGGCGGAGTCCGTTAGGAGGACCGCCCTGGCACCCGACCTGGATGTCCCTGCAGCCACTACAGTCCTCTGGCCGATGGTCGCGTTCTTCAGGTCGTAGGAGGAAGGCGAGGTCACGGCCGCCGGGGTGAGAAGCGAGGATTCCAGGGAGAGCGGGGAGGCGATGTCGATCACGCCTGTGGCGCTCGCCCCTCCGAGACCAAAGGTGTTGACAGTGAAGACCTCCTCGTTTTGGAAGCCGGAGGTCGGGTCCTTGATCGGTGCCCCGGTGACCCTGGCACCGAACGTCGCGAGCAGGTCCTGGTTGGTGGTGTTCCCCTCCGCGACGAGCGCGGAGAAGGTGCCCCTTTCGTACCCGCGCTGAAAGCTCTGGACCTCCTGGCTCGTCAGAGCCATGCCCATGTCCGGCCCGGCCAGGACGTAGACCAGCCTCTGCTCCCCGGTGAGGCCCGCCATGACCTGGTCCGTAGTGTTGGCGACGGTGACCTGGTATCCGGCCTGGTGGAGATACGCGAGGAACATCGACGTCCCAGACGACGAGGTGTCGGTCGGCCCGGTCCCCCCGTCTCCCGCGGGCGACGCGGAGAAGCCGATGGTCGAGGGCGAGTAGATGACCGCAACAAGGGCGACCACGCCCAGGATCTCGACGAACTGGCGGAGCTTCATCGCTCTTCCTTGCCCATCGCGAGGAGCTCGGAGGCGGCGAGGTCGGCGTCCGGGCGCCCCACCTCCTGCCCGGAGAACTTCGCCTTCTCGTAGAGGGTGGAGATGGCGACCACGTGCGGCCGCTCGGGAGTCCCCTCGCACTTGGCGGAGAACTCGCGGTGGGTCTCCGACTCAAGCTTCGGGACGCCCCTGCGCCCCATCAACCTCACGGCCCTGCCGAAGTAGAACTCTATCCTCTTGCGGGGGTCAGAGGGCACGGCCTCGGCCTCCCTCTCGTCATCCCCGGCGCCCCTCATGAGCGTCATCCCAGGGAGGCTCTGCGAGCCGACGAGCCGGACGACCCTGCCTCTCGAGAAGTAGAGGGCGGCCACCATCCCAGCCACGACGAGCGGTATCGCGAACGCGGTCAGCGAGATCGAGGGGATTGACGCCGAGGGCGTCCCCAACGAGAGCGACGGGGCCCCCGCGGACGGGATGGAGATGCCCGGGAGCCCGGAGAGGCCCGGGAGAGCCACGGGCGCGCCCCCCACCGAGATCCCGGCGTTCCCCCCGAACCCACTCTGGCTCAGGAGGCTCGAGTTCTGGAGGAGTTCGCTCGCCAGGGTCGAGTTCGCGTACTGCATCAGGCCCGCGAGGCTCTGCATGTCCACTGAGAGCTTCTGCGACGACTCGCCGGAGCCCGACCCTGAGGGGCCCGTGTTGAGCAGGCTCGCCAGAAGGCCCGAGTTGACCGAGGCTCCGTTGCTCCCGACTGAGAGGCTGTTAAGGAGCGCGTTGAGCGAGGGAGAGACGGCGCCCGGCTGGCTCGCGGTGAGGTTCTGGAGCTGGCCGAGCGTGGAGGCCGCCTCGGAGTTGTTCCCGCTGCTCAGCTGCGACTGGAACTGCGAGAGGAGCTGCTGGAGCTGCGTGTCGTTGGTCCCCTGGGCGAGGGTGCCCAGCGTGGAGCCGAGCTGGCTAGGGCTGACGGTCGGCGCCTGCGCTAGCTGCCCCGCGTTCGAGTCGTCCGCGGCATGGGCGGGAGCGGCCAGAGCACCGAAGCACGCCACGAGCATCAGGGCGGCCGCGAGAGACACGGCTAGCCAACGGCGCGCAATACCAGCGTTCTCGGGTGTGGCTGGCAACGGTCGCGTCGCGCCGTCCGTTTCATATAACCTTGAAGGATTGCGAGTCCACTTTCCCCGCGCCGGAGCGCGGCCGGCTAGCCCAGGGCCTGTTCGAGGTCGGCCTCTAGGTCCCCGACGTCCTCGAGCCCCAGGGCGAGCCTGAGGAGGTTCTCGGTTATCCCCAGCTCCTTCCGGACGGCCGGCGATATCGTCTTCGAGGCGCTCGTGATCGGGTAGTTGAGGAGGGACTCCGTGCCCCCGAGGCTCGGGGAGGGCTTGACGAGCCGTATCCTCTTCAGGACGTCTATGGCCTTCGGCTTGCCTCCCTTGACCTTGAAGCTCAGGACCCCGCCGTAGAGCCCCTTCTCCAGGAAGAGCCTACCCGCGGTCTTGTGGTAGGGGTTGTCCTTGAGGCCAGGGTAGTAGACCTCCTCGACCTTTGGGTGGTCGTCGAGGAACTTGGCGAGCGCGAGGGCGTTCTTGCACTGGACGTCGAAGCGCGCCTTTAGGGTCGCGACACCGCGTAGGGCGAGGAACGCCTCGAAAGGCCCCATTATCGAGCCCAGCCTCCTCCTGAACTCCCAGAGTTCCACGAGGTCGATGGGGTCGTTGAGGGCTATCGCCCCTCCCACGACGTCGTTGTGCCCCCCGATGTACTTGGTGACGCTGTGCAGGGAGAGCCAAGCCCCGCGGTCGAGAGGGCGGTAGAGGAGGGGCGTCGCGAAGGTGTTGTCCACGACCAGCCTAGCTCCGACCTCCTTGCACCTCTTCGTTATCGCGGGGATGTCGACGACCCTGACGAGTGGGTTGGTTATCGTCTCGACGAGGACGAGCGCCACCCCCTTCTTGATCTTCTGGAGGAAGTCCTCAGTGTCGGGCCCGGCCAAGACCGTCTTGACCCCGAACTTCGAAAGGTTGAGCGCGAGGTCCTGCGTGGTGCCGTAGGACTCCTTCGTGATGACTATGGTGTCCCCGCTGCTCAGGGCGGAGAGGTAGACCGCGGCAATCCCGCCCATCCCGCTGCTGAATGCCAGCGACTCCTGCGCCTTCTCGAGCTTGGCTATGACCCTCTCGAAGCCCCGGACGGTGGGGTTCTCCTCCCTCGAGTACTTTTGCTCGAAGCCCCTGTCGCTCTTCCTCGACTCTCCCGTCCTCCGGTCGGGGTGCTCGAAGACCGTGGTGAGGTAGAGCGGGACGCGGAAGGCCCCGGTCTCGACGTCGTAGTAGTCGTGGCCGTGGATGCTGTCCGTGGCGGGCTTGGGCAAGCGCTAGCGCGGGATGGCGACTCCGGCACGTTCATAAACTTAACGTAACTGCAAGTCGGATAGGAATAATTCGAGGGGCGAGGAGGTTGTCGCACGGATGCCGGGGACTGTTTTATCGTGACGCTCGAACTGGTGACGTCGAAGAGAAGACATGTGAAGGAGAGACAGTGTGGCTGGGATTGGCAAGACCCCGGAGAGTCGGCGGTAACCCGAGTAGGGTGCGGAAAAACCCCGCCGCCGCGGAGGGGGCAGGGAGATAAGGAAGAGCCCCCTAGGGTCGAGCCGTTGAACACCCGTATCGTCGGTCTGGGCGTGATCCTGCTCATCGTCGCTCTGCCATTGGGAATCTACAGCAACACGACGCTGCTCATCAGCGGCCAGCCAGGAGCCGTGAGTGTAGTGCATGAGAACCCGACGCAGCCCTATCTTACGGAAGCACTTGTTTTAGCGGTCTTGGGGGCGGCCGTGGTGATTGTGGGACTCTTGATGCGGAGGCGACCCCCCAGCGAGGAAGAAAACGAGCGCGAGGGTTCGCTTGGGCTAGACGAATCCGATATGCGTCCCCTGGGGCCGGCCAGCCCGCCGCCCGCGCCGTGAGCGGCTCGGCCGTCATGGCCAGTCGATCTCGACGATTCATTCCAGGCATGCATCAGGAAATAGCCGTCACGATGCCCATAAAACTTCCAGTCGCACCAGTCAGGCGATAGGCCCGGGAGGAGCTAATACGTCTGGATTGTGGGGTCGACCTCGCTTCCCCACGCCTTGATGCCGCCCCTCAGGTTCTTGGCCTTCTTGAAGCCCATCCCGTTCAGGAACCGCACCGCCTGCGCGGACCTCTGGCCCGTGTGGCAGTAGACCACGATCGGCCTCGCTGTGTCGAGCTCGTTGACGCGGGAGGAGAGCTCCCCAAGGGGGATCAGCTTCGCGTTGCTCAGGTGGGCGATCTCGTACTCGAACGGCTCCCTCACGTCGAGGACCACCACCTCCTTGCCTTCGTCGACGAGCTGCTTCAGCGCCTTCGGGGAGACCTCGAGCTCCGCGCTGAGCTGCTCCTCCACCCCGCAGAAGGCCTCGTAGTCTATCAGCTTGGTCACCGTCGGGTTGGGCCCGCAGATGGAGCATTCGGGGTTCTTGCGGAGCTTGAGCTCCTTGAAGGTCATATCGAGCGCGTCGAAGAGGACGAGCCTCCCGATGAGGGGCCTCCCCTTCCCCAGGATGAGGTCTATCGCCTCCGCGGCCTGGATGCTCCCCATTATCCCGGGGAGGACTCCGAGCACGCCGCCCTCCGCGCAGGATGGGACGAGTCCCGGGGGCGGGGGCTCAGGGTAGAGGCACCTGTAGCACGGCCCCTCCCTCGCGTAGAAGACCGAGGCCTGCCCATCGAACCTGAATATGCTCGCGTAGACGTTGGGCTTCCCGAGGAGGACGCACGCGTCGTTCACGAGGTAGCGCGTCGGGAAGTTGTCCGTCCCGTCGAGGATTATGTCGTAGGCCCCGAGTATCTCCAGGGCGTTGGAGGAGTCGAGCCTCACCTTGTGCACCTCCACGCTTACGTTGGGGTTGATCTCCAGGAGCCTCTTCCTCGCGACGTCCGCCTTGCTCTTTCCGACGTCCTGCTCGGAGTAGAGCACCTGGCGGTGGAGGTTGCTCTTCTCGATGA
>JAPCJO010000005.1:13725-57591 GCA_027886905.1 Nitrososphaerota archaeon | reverse complement strand
TGACCAAAAATGACCGCATTGTTGGATCCGTTACTTCCGTACACCGGATACCTTGCCTTGATACTGCGGGTGTGGGTGGGGGCGAACTTCGTCATCCACGCGCGCCCGAAGCTCAATAGCATGCCGCAGACAGTCCAGAGCATGAAGGGCCTTGGGGTTCCCGCCGGGGCGACCTACGCCGCGACGGCGCTAGAGCTGGCCGGAGGGATAGCGCTCATATTGGGGCTTCTCGTCCCGATTGTTGGGGCTCTCTTCGTCCTCTTCATGGTGGCGAACTCCGTCATGAAGAAGCGCAAGATGCACGCTGACTACATCTCCGTGGGAAAGCCGTCCTATGAGGTTGACGCGCTCTACCTGGTCCTTGCCCTGGCACTAGTGTTCTTGGGCTCCGGTGTGTTCTCTCTCGACGGGGCATTGGGCATCTAGCCCCCGCCGAGAGCCCAATTTTTTCTAATCGGCCAGGCGGTTCCGGGTCTTTTTTGTGTTAGTGTGAGAATTCCATCCGCTGGGGGACGGCTTCTTGGCCGGCCTTGGGGTTGGGCGGGTAGGTCATCGCGATTATGCGGTTCTTGAGCTGGCGCAGCCCGTCCCCCTTCACAGCGGAGATTTTCACGATGGTGAAACCCGCGAAGAGGTCGTCCCCTTCTACCTGCCGCAAGGCGGCGCCCTCCAGCCGGTCTATCTTGTTGAGGACGAGGATGATCTTCTTTGGGTCCACCGCCAGCTGGTCGAGGATCTCCCGGCAGCTGTTGAGCTTGATTGCCATGCTCTCCCTCTCCTCGCTCGCGTCGACCATTAGGAGGACTAGGTCGGCGTAGGTCAGCTCCTCTAGGGTGGACTTGAAGGACTCCACCATGTACGTCGGGATGCGCGAGATGAAGCCGACGGTGTCGGAGAGCATTATCTTCCTGCGCTGGTCGGCGAAGCTCACGGCCCTCATTGTGGTGGTGAGCGTCGTGAAGAGGTCGGGCGACTCCTCCCTCGACTCGTCGGCCAGCTTGTTGAAGAGCGTCGTCTTCCCGCTGCTCGTGTAGCCGGCTAGGGAGACGAACGGCAGCCCCAGCTTCCTCCTCTCCGTCCGGTGTAGGTTCCGGTTGGCCTGCGCCCTTTCCAGCCTCTCCTTGATGAAGACCATCCTCTTCTTCAGGGCCCTGAACTTGATGTCCACCATGGTCTCGCCCATCCCCATGAACCCCGCCCTCTCTCCGTTGGCGGAGTAGCGGACTGCGTCCCTAGCGCGGGGCATCTCGTACCTGAGCTCCGCGAGCTGGACCTGCAGCTTGGCCTCCGTCGTGACGGCCCTCCTCGCGAAGATGTTCAGGATTAGCCTGTCGCGGTCGACGACCTCGCAGCGGGTGACCGTCGCGAGCTTGTTGGCCTGGGACGAGGTGACCACTTCGTCGATCACGAGGATCTTCGAGCCGTTCTTGCTTACCATGTCTCTGAGCTCCTCGGCCTTGCCGACGCCGACCCCGTACTCGGACTTCACCACGCGCTTCTGCGTGATCATGCCCACCACCGTGTAGCCGGCCCTCAGCGCCAGCTCCTTGATCTCCTCCTTGGAGAACTCGTCAGGGTAGGTCACGATGGTGGCCTTCTCGTTGGGCATCTTCTTCGAGACGGAGCCTTCCCCGTGCGTTATAAGGTGGTGGTGAAGCTCACAGCAGAGGAATGTTCGGGGGCGTGTCGGTCACCGCTTCCTTCCCCGCGACGATGGCTTTGTACCTCTTCATCACCCGCAGGTTCCTCCCGACCAGCAGCCCCACGCCCAGCGAGAGCAGGAGGTCGGTCACGATGCCCGCATCTATCGCCGTCGAGGACAGCGTGGACGGGGTCCCGCCCAATGAGAAGGTGAAGGCCTGTGGGCCGATGAAGGCGAGGTCTATTGCTATCCGCGCGAATAGCCCTGCGATGTAGATCAGGTAGACGATGATCGCCCCCTTGTAGTAGATGGAGCCGTCGGCCGCCTTCCAGAAGCCTATCCGCCTGTCGGAGAAGGCGTAAGAGCCGTATCCGCCCACGGCCCCGACGAGCGCGTAGAGGACCAGGTCGACCCAAGAGACGCCCCCCGAGAGCACGGACACGGCTATGAGCAGGCCGGCGAACCCGAGATAGTAGATCGAGAAGAGAATCGTCCTGCCCACGCTGACCTTGGACCCCCGGATGACCCTGGAGAACCGCCGGATGACCAGGAGCATGAGGATGCCCAGGAAGACGTAGACGGAGCTGTCGTTCGCCCCTGCCCCGGCGGAGGAGGACACGCACGGCCCGGATGGAGCGGCTGAAATGAATCTTTCGTGTCGGGAGGCCTAGGCGCCGAAGGCGGCGAGGAACCCCTTCATCTTCCAGTAGGTCTCGAGGAACTCGAGCCCCCTCGCAGTCACCGCGTAGTAGTAGACGCCCCCTTCCTCCCCTTCCTCGTCCTCGGCGGCTATCTTCCTCACTAGGCCGTTCGCGGAGAGGGCCTCCAGCATGACCTTGAGCCTGTCCACGGGGACGCCCACCCCGTAGGATATCCTGGTGACCCGGCCGCCCTCGGGATACCTGCGGATGACCTCCAGGATGGTCGCGTAGAGGTCGACCTTCGTCCTCTTCGACTTCATCGCTCTCGCTCTCCATCTCTCCCGTCTCAGAGCGGGAAGGGCGGCAGGGAGTCCACCTTCTCCGGCTGACGGGTGAAGAAAGTGCGGCCCTTTGGCGCGCCCCGGAACTCGTCCGTGTAGGAGACCTGCTCCGCCGTGCACCCTTCAGCGACCTGCACCCTGTTGGCGAATATCCTCTTGCACCTGGAGTTCTTCTCCAGGACGACCTCGCCGCCGTAGACGTCTTCTACGTTCGTCATGCGGCCTATCGCCCGGATCCGTATCGACTGCCCAGCCCACGAAGTGCCCCAGTTGGCGAAGCTCACCAGGCTGCTCCCCAGCTCGACGCGCTCCGCCACTATCGGGCCCCTGCACGTGGTGCCGCTACCGACGGTCACGGACTTGGCCTTCAGCCCCTGCTGCGTCTCAAGGAACTCGCCCGCGACCTCCGCCTTGTTTGTGAGGATGACCTTCCTGGCCCTGAACCTGCCTCCGACCCTCAGGTCCGCCCCCCTGACGTCGTCCCTGACCTCGCCCTGGCCGCTCGTCTCAAGCGTCCCCGAGAACGCCAGGGATCCGTGGACCCTGAGCCATCCGTTCGCGACGATGTTTCCCGCGCTGCAGTCGCCGCGGACTTCCGTGAACCCCTCCACCTTGATCTCTTCGCAGGTGAAAGCTCCTCCGACGGAGAGCTTGCCGTAGGCGGAGACCTTCTGCCCCTTGCAGCCAGCTGGGAGCGTGCACTTGCCGTAGACCTGTAGCTCTCCGAATTCCAGGGGGCCGCTGCTCGCGAAGACGCCCTTCACGTTGACACGCCCTGAGATGCTTCCGCCGCCGACCTCCGCCTTGCCCCCGACGTCGAAGTCCTTGGTCTTGACCGGCCCCTTCACCGAGACCTTGCCTCCGACGTCCACCGACCCGGCCTCGAGGGTCTCAGCCACCTCCACTATCCCTCCGACCCTGACGGGGCCGCTGCAAGAGACCGAGCCCGCGTACATCCTCCCGCCGACCTCTATCCTCTGGGCGCTGAACTTCCCCTCGACCCTCAGCGTGTGGGCGACGTCGGCCTCCCTGTTGACGACGAGGTTCCCGGTCGACCTGAGGGTCCCGCGCTCCACCGTGAGGGAGTCGCACTGGAAGTCGCAGTCCACCTCTGCGTTGCTCTCGAAGTGGGCGCTCCCGCTGACCGTGACGAGCCCCCCCTTCGCAGCGGTGATCCTGCCGTTGCTGGAGACCATTAGGTCCCCCTCGACGTGGTCGAGCCGGGCGGTGGCGCCCTTCTCTACGCGGAGGTCGGACATGCCATCGGACCTACTCCGGCCTCATGGCCCTGGCCGCTGCCCAGTAGCCCAGGACGGCCATGACCACCACGAACCCCACGAGGTAGAGCATGTCTCCCACGAAGGTGCCCATCATGCCGTTCGAGGCCGGGTTGCCGTTGACGATGAGGATCCTCGCCGCCTCGTCCGCCTTCGAGATGGGGTTGACGTTCGAGATGGCCAGCAGCCAGCCCGGGAAAGAGCTCGAGGGGAAGAGGGAGCTGCTCATGAATATCAGCGGGAGGTTGATGAAGTTCACCACCGCGATGAGGGAGTCGATGCTCCTTGCTAGGAGCGCGAGGGAGGTGAAGACGCAGGAGAGGCCCAGGCCCAGGAGCGTGAACGCGGCGAAGGCGCCGAGCAGCTCGAGGATGCCGAAGCTCGCGGTGAGCTTGAGGCCGTCGGGGATGATGAGGGCGATGACGAAGGTGAGGACCGCGAGGAGCATTGCCTTTGCGAGGTTCTGGAAGACCCCCGAGAAGTAGATGGCGGCCCGCGGGATCGGCGACGTCAGCAGGGTGTTGAAGTAGCCGAGCTGCCTGTCTAGGACGATGTCGATCCCGCCGAACGACATGTTGAAGACGATGATGAGGCAGATCACCCCCGCCGTGAGGTAGGTGATGTAGGTCAAGGCACCTCCGAAGGTCGTGCTGAGTATGGCGGACTTGGCGGCGGCGCCTGCCGATGCGGGGACCAGGTTCGTTGGGTTGAACGAGTTCCCGAACAGCGCGAGGTAGAACGCGGACGTCGCGAGGCCGGGGATGATGGTGAACGGGTTCCTCACCCACTTCTTGAGCGCCCTGTTGGTCAGTGCTAGGGTCTCGTCAAGCATGGCCGCTCACTGCATCCTCTCCGTGATGATGTTCTGGATGTAGGACTCGCTCTCGCCTGCGTCCTCGTCCCGCATCGACTTGCCGGTGACCTCGAGGAAGACCTCGTCGAGGGTCGGCTTGGTGAAGGCGATCTCCTTGATCTCGAGGCCCTTCTTTGTGACCCCCTCCACTATCGCGGGGAGGGCCTTCTCCGTCTTGGGGAGCTTGATGCGATAGGACTGGTCTGTCCTGACCACGTCGTGGACGTCGGGGATCGACCTGAGGAAGTCGGTGATGTCGGGCCCCGTGGTCAGCTCGATGGTCAGGACATCCCCTCCCACCCTCTCCTTGAGCTGGGAAGGGGACCCGGACACCTTTATGACGCCGTGGTCGATGATCGCGACGCGGTTGCAGAGGCCGTCTGCCTCCTCGAGGTAGTGCGTGGTCATGAAGATGGTGAGGCCTTGCTCCTTGTTGAGCTTGCTCATGTACTCCCACATCTTCGTCCTCGTCTGGATGTCCAGGCCCAGGGTGGGCTCGTCCAGGAAGAGGATCTTGGGGGTGTGGATGAGGCCTATCGCGAGCTGGAGGCGCCTCCGCATCCCCCCGGAGTAGGTCTTGACACGCCTGCCGGCCGCGCCGTCTAGGTCGACCAGCTTCAGGAGGTCGCTCGCCCTCTTCCTCGCATCGTCGCCGCGGACGTGGTGGAGGCGGGCGGAGAGCAGGATGTTCTCCATGCCGTTGAGCTCGTCGTCGGCGGTCAGCTCCTGGGGGACGACGCCTATCACGTCCCTGACCTTCGCCGGGTGCTTGGTCACGTCCTGCCCAGCCACCGTCGCCTTGCCGCTGGTTATCGACGCGATCGTGTTCAGCATCTTGATTGTCGTGGTCTTCCCCGCGCCGTTGGGGCCGAGGAACCCGAAGATCTCCCCCTCTTCGACGGAGAAGGAGATGCTGTCGACAGCCTTGACCTTTCCCTTGTAGACCTTGGTAAGGTTCTCGGCCTCAATGATGTTTGTCTTGGACATCTTTCCAATCTCACTCTCTGCCGGGTTCTTATCCTTGCGCCGTCCGCGCAGCCCCGAACGGGGCGTCGACGGGCGAGAACAGGCCCGCGTTGATGTACGCGTAGACCGAGATGTATCTTGGCCTCTCCGTGTTTTCGTCTTTCTGTCTTCGTATTCCGAACATGTCGCTTCTGGATGGCCGAGAGCGCCGACCGCGTATATACTCGGCGCACTATCAGTAATCACATAATGTTAGCGCGCCGCTGGCGCGACTAGGGCCGCTTGATGTTGGTCACGAGCAGCCTGAATTGGAGCGTCTTCCCGGCCATCTGGTGCCTGCCGGTCTTCCCGTAGGCCTTCTCCGGCGGGATGGTGACCTCCTTGGTCTCGTTGATCTTCATCCCCACGAGCGCCTCCTCGAACCCGGGGATTACCTCGTGCGCGCCGAGGACGACCTGGAGGGGCTTGTAGTCGCGCGCCCGGTTGAATATGCCCGCCTTCTCAGCCTCCGCCTTCATGCTGGTGTCGAAGACCTTCCCTCCTGGAAACTTCCCCAGGTAGTGGACCGAGATGGTGTCTCCGTTCTGGGCGTTGAGGTTGCTCGCTGACATCGAAGGCGGACGACCCCGGCCCGAGCCTTTAACGGTTATGGAGGCCTAGGCCTTCTGCTTCTCGAACTTCAGCGAGACGGAGTTTATGCAATACCGCGTCCCTGTGGGATTGGGGCCGTCGTCGAAGACGTGACCGAGGTGGGACCCGCACTGCGAGCACTCGGCCTCCATCCTGTGCATGTCGTAGCTATAGTCGTCCTTCTCCTTCACGCTCTCCTTCTTTGCGGGCTGCCAGAAGCTGGGCCAGCCGGTGCCTGACTCGAATTTCGTCGCCGAGTCGAAGAGCTCCGCGCCGCAGACGACGCACCTGTAGACCCCCTTCTCGTGGTTGTTGACGTACTCTCCCGTGAAAGGCATCTCGGTGCCCTTGTTGAAGCAGACGTCGACCTGCTCTGGCGTAAGCTTGGCCTTCAGCTTGGAGACCTCCTCTTTCTTGAGCATGACAGCATTATTTCGAGCCGGACCACTATAAGCCCTGTTCGGAATCTCTCGAGCTCTGCGGTCAGCCTGAGAGATACTTCCGCAGTGTCTCCTCGTTGTTCTCGGCGTGGAAGAAGACCGGGATGTTCTGTGTCGCCGTCGCCTTGAAGCTGGTGATGAGCCAGTCCCCGTTCTGGAAGGCCAGCGTCCTGTCGACGAAGGCGTCCCCTATCGCGAAGGTGTCCGCGACGAGCTGCCTGTCGTAGGGTCTGGGCATGGTCGCGATGAAGTAGCTGTGGAGCTGCTGCAGCGCGTTCGTGTTCAGGTGCGCTATCCTCTGGGTGCTCACCCAGCAGAAGAGGTTGTACTTCCTCCCGTGCCTCAGGAGCCTCTCGACGGCCCTGCTGGACTCGTAGGCGTTGTCGCCCTTCCTCGCGTCCTGTGGGATGAACTCCTGCGCCTCGTCGACAATGAAGAGGACCTTGGGGGTGAGGCTGAAGCTCTTCTTCCTCTTGCGGAAGACCCTGTTAATGACGTCGGCGGTCTGGGCCCTGGCGTCCTCGGCCTCTGGGAGGTTGACGACGAAGACCCGGGGGGAGCCCTTCTCGGTGGAGACTATCTCGTCGGGGAGCGTCTCCCAGGGGGACTTTTCCAGCTCCTCCTCGGGGGTGGCCTGCTCGACGACCTTGCTCAGTCCGTCGAAGGTCTTCTTCAGCGAGCTCGTGGCGGGCAGGTCGGTGAGGAGCGTCTGGATCTGCGTGATGAGCTTCATGGTCTTGGCGTTGAAGCGGGTGTCAGGCGTGAAGCCCTCGTCGTGCATGAACTCCTTGATGCGGCTGATTACCTGGGGGACGTAGATCTTCTGCTGGACCGCCCCGTACTTGTCGTTGAGGGTGTTCGTGAGCACCTCGATCAACCCGCCGTAGGTGCTGAAGCGCTCGACCTCCTCGCTCCCCTCTAGAGGGAGCTCCGCGAAGATGACCTTCCCGTCGTCGAAGAGCTTTGCGATCTTCCTCTCGAACTCGGGCTGGAGGTCGGCGAGGGCCTCGGGGCAGACGTGGCGCTTGAAGTACTCGCCGGGCTTCTGCTTGGAGCCCGCGAACGAGTCTGTGAAGAGAACCTTGCTGGGGTACTCGTTGAGGACGTCGAGGATGTGGATGCCGTACTCCGAGGAGACGTCGAGTATCACCACCTTCAGGTCGGGTATGACCTTGAGGGCCTTCCTGACGACAGTAGACGTGAGGTTCGACTTGCCGCTGCCCGTGAAGGCGAACACGCCCACGTGATAGTGGAGGAGCTTCTCGATGTCCACGGTGAAGGGTATCTTGTCGTCGATGACCCCGAGGAGGTTCCCGAACCGGTAGTCGGCGGGCTGCTCCTCCTTCGGCACCCTGTAGCAGATGAGCTTCTCGACGGAGTCTTTGCTCAGGAGCCTGACCGAGCTCCCCGCGAGCGGGGCGTAGGGCTTCCTCTCGAAGGAAATCGCGCCGTCCGCCGTCCTCATGACGTAGCCTATCGGGGCGGCGACAATCTCTATCCAGGTGCTCTTGGAGCCCCTCTTCCACTCGCCCTCGATGAGCTCCATGAACTCCTTGCGTATGGCGGCGGGCTGGGACCTATCGAGGTTGGGCTGGGAGTAGTGCATGGGGAAGACATCGGCTATCTCGTAGACCGAGAAGACGTCCTCGGCGCCGAGGGTCTGGACGTTTGGTATCGCGAGGAGCTGCCCGGTGGCGAGCTTCTTGACGACGTTTGGGTTGTAGTCGCACTCTATCACCGCGGTGCTGAAGGTGACCGTGGAGCTCCCGTCGGCGGTCTGCCTCGTCGTCGAGACTATCTCCCTGAGCCTGCCGTGGAACTCCCCGCCGAGGTCGTCGAAGACGGGCGCCTGCTTCATCATGTCACTTGCCTCCCTTCCTCTTGGACTCGACTTGGCTGCGGTAGTCCCTGAACTTCTGGGAGAAGAGGACCTGCTGGTCGAGGTCTGACTTGGCCATCTCCACGTCCACGGCGCCGATGTAGGCCTTCCTGCTCTGCTGGAGGACGAACTTCGCCTTCTTGTCGGCGAGGAAGAGCGGGTAGTTGTGGCCGAGGGCCTCGGGGACCACCTCCCCGGACATCTTGAAGAGGATCGACATCGCGAGGTTGGTGACCTCCGACTCCTCCCGCAGGTTGAGTATCGGCGCGATCCTCTCGTCTATCTCGTTGTCCCTGTTGTGGACGACGAGGTCGCCCCAGTGGTCGAAGCCCGGGTAGGCGGGCCTGTCGAAGGTGAAGACGTGGGACCTCACGGCCGGGTCGTTCCTGCTGCTCCAGAGCTGGATGTAGGTCTTGACGAACATCCTCTCAGGGTAGATTACGTTGCGGTAGGCCCCCCGCGCCCTCGCCTCCCCCCTCGGGAGGCTTTCGTCGGCCACGGGCACCATGGTCCTGAAGGCGGCGTCGATGTCCACGGTGTGCCACGGGGTCGGGACACTCGCGGCGTTCACCACACTGTTGGTCTGCAGGAGCATCTTGTCGCTGTTGAAGTTGGGGAGCGGGTGCGCGAACGCCCCCAGGTCGGAGCTCCGCAGGAGCGGCACGACGGCCTTGACTAGCTCGGCGGCGGCGGAGTCCTTCGTGAGGCCTATGGGCAGGACGCCCTCCGACCAGGCCATTCGCGTCAGCTCGAGGACGAGCACCAGGACGAGGTAGTCGAGGTCGTCGGCGGTTATCCACCTCTCCGCGCGGTCTGGCCCGGCCTTGATCCTCAGGGGGTGCTCGCTCTTGGGGTTGAAGACGTGGTCGGCCACTGCGAGGGCCGCGCTCGCGACCCGCTTCCGGTAGTCCCTGACGCCCGGCCTGAGCCTGAACTTCCTGCCCTCGCCGTCCGCGCCCTCCTCGAAGAGGTGATAGAGCGAGTCGAGCTGCCGGAGGTCCTCGCTGAGGACGGGGAGGTGCGACCGGTCGGAGCCTATCCTGTCGAGGATCTGGGGTAGGGTCATCTCCGCGCCGTCGAAGAGCGAAGAGATGGCCGCGAACTTGAGAAGCTGGCTCCGCGGGGAGGGCGTCTTGAGGTCGGGGTTCGCCACGAGCAGCCTCGCAAGCTCCAGGTCGAAGTTGGTCACGGCGCCGAAGGGCGTCTCCATCCCCTCGAGCACGGAGAGATGGTCCTGGACGAGGTCGCGGGTGCTCCAGACCAGGTGCGCCACGTCCCCGGCGAGAGGCCTGTCCAGGAGCACGACCTTGGACTGGTCGCCCGAGGAGACCGCCCTGAGCGCGATGTAGTACTCGGCGAGGTGCATCACCGCGTTGGGGAGGCGCTCGGACTCGATGTCGACCTCGGTCCCCGACTCCGTCCTCTGCCCGAACACGGTGGCTGCGTCCTCTTCGGACAGGGGGATGGAAGCGGAGACAGCCGCCGAGGACCGGTTCATCGGAGAGGGATCACCCACCTTGATCTCGTCGTCCTCGAAGCGCAACATCCCAGAATAGCCAAAAGCGCCCACGTAGAAGACGAGCAGGTCCAGGTGCTGGTCCATTGAGCATGTCCCGTCGATGGCGACGTAACGCACCTCGTCGGCGCCGAAGAGCTTTCTGCCGGTCGAGCTAGCGGACCTGTGGTCCACGCCGAACCGCATCAGCGTCTGGACGTCGGGCCCTGCCGACGCCTTGAGCTCGTCTATCTTGCCCTTGAACGACCTGAGCAGGAACCGGGTGGAGCTCCTGACCTCCTGCATTGTCCTCGCCTCGAGCTCGGGGAGGTCTACGGGTCCTGAGGACATGGGGGACTACCCCGGAAGAACCAATCTCGTTTAAGCTTTGGTTGCTTTTTTCGGAGCGGCCTTCTTCTTTGTAGCAGTCTTTTTCGGCGTCGTCTTCTTGGAGCGGAAGACGAACTTGAGCAGGGGCTCGCTCATTCCCATCACGTCCTTGGTGGAGATTATCCCCACTGGCGTCCCGTTCTTCTCGATCACCGGGAGGTGCCTCACGTTCTCCTTCATCATCCTCTCGACCGCCGTGAGGACGCTCTCGTTGGGAATCGCCATGATGGAGGTCTTCGACATGATCGAGGACACCGGGACCTGCCGGCCGACCAGCGACTTGGTCACGGCGAAGATGATGTCGCTCGCCGTGATTATGCCGGCCATCTTGCCTTCCTTGTCGACCACTATGACGCTCCCGATCCTCTTCTCCCACATCGTTGAAGCCGCCTCGTCTATGGTCGTCTCTTCGCTGACGACGATGGGTGGCGCCTCCATGAAGTCCTTCACCTTCGCGCTGAGGTGCTCGGCGGTCTTGGGCAAGGGAAGCGACGCGCTGATTTTGTCCCATATAACGGTTAGTCCTTTCGGGCTCGCCTCGGGCGCGATCTAATTAATCCGGGAAGGCCCGATTGGGCCTGGAGATGCGGCCTCAGCCAGTCCTCGGTCTCGTCCTCGTGCTTGCGGGCTCGCCCTGCTCTACGTCCTGCGGGCGTCTTCGTCAGCCTCGTCCTGCTCGTGCTCGGATTCCTCGGGGTCCTCCTGGCCCTCGTCCTGATCGCTGGAGGGCTGGCGATGATCTTCTGGTCACGACGCCGCTGGTGAGCCTCTAGGTGACGCGCTTCGCGACGTCCATCCTGGAGAAGTAGGTGAGCGCGATGAGGACCGCGGAGATGAAGTAGACCGCTATCAGGAGGGCCGAGATCCCTATCGAGGGTTCGACGGGCGTGGCCGCGAACCTGAAGACGAGTTGGACCGAGCTCGGGAACTTGGGCTCGGCGAGGAGGAGCGGGAGGGAGTCGACGGGGGAGGTCGGAAGGTAGTAGTTGGCGACCTTGTAGATGTTCGTCCCCGTGAGCGTGTAGAGGATGTTGAGGAACACGCCGACCACCTCGCTGGTGAAGAAGACGGACGCGGAGAGGATGTAGGAGAGGGAAGACCTCCTCATCAGCTCTCCGACCATGAACGCGAACGAGTAGAAGACCAGGGCCGCGAAGACCTGGGCGAGGAGGATCATCGGCTCGATGCCCAACTGCTGCTGCGGGCCGAAGACGAAGGTCGCGGAGCTTATGCTCAGGACTACGTCCAGCACCACGATTCCGACCACGAGCGCGTAGCCGCCGAGGTACTTGCCGAAGAAGTACTCCTGCCTTGAGACGGGCTTCGAGAGGAGGACCTCCGCTGTCCCCTGCTCGTACTCCTCCGACATCGAGCCCGCGGCTATGAGGAGCGCGGTGAACTGGAGGAAGAAGGCCTGGGGGAGGAAGACCCCGAGTATCCACAGGTAGGGGCGGAGGGGCGGCGTGATCAGGGAGGTGTGGGTCGCGTACAGGGCGTAGTATGGCGCTATGGAGATGAGGACGGTGAGCGCCACAAGAGCGAGGACCTTCTTGCGCGCGACGGCGCGCCGGATCTCGTAGCGCGCGAAGGTGAGGACCCTGGAAGCCCTCATTGGGCGGGCGTCCCCCTTATCGCGCTGATGTAGGCCTCGTCGAGCTCGCTCCTCGAGTAGCCCAGTCCGACGAGGTTCCCCCCTGTCTCCACGACGAGCCTTGAGATCTCGGCCCTCGGGTCTGAGTCCGGGGCTATCTCCACGAGGAGGCCGGCGGGGGCCGGGCTGACGCGCTTGACTCCAGCGAGGGATGAGATCCGTCCGACGAGCGCGCCGCCCTCGAAGGCCGAGGAGTCGGCGATCTCCACCAGGATGGACCTCGAGCCAAGGCGCTCGCGGATGAAGGCTTGGATGCCTCCCCTGAACAGGATCCTCCCGGAGTGGATCACCACGAGGCTCGTGCAGAGCGCCTCGACCTCGGAGAGTATGTGGGAGGACATCACTATCGTCCCCCCGTCCCTGACGAAGTCCCGGAACAGGGACCGGAACTTCACGACGCCCGCGGGGTCTATCCCTATCATGGGCTCGTCCAGGATGAGCACCTTCGGGGAGCCCATCATGGCCTGCGCGACGCTAAGCCTCTGGACCATCCCCTTGCTGAGCTTGGCTATCTTGTACTCCTGGTACTGGATCAGGCCCACGTCCTCCAGCAGGACGGGGAGCTGGTCGTCGGTCTCCTTGCGGCCGAGCCCGAGCTCCTTCGCTGTGAGCTGGAGCAGCTCCCTCGGCGTCAGGAACGACTGGAGGTTCGGCAGCTCGGGCGAGTAGCCCACGCGCTCGAGGGCGCGGACGTGGTCGGCGAGCGGGTCCCTCTGCATCAGCCTCACCGTGCCGGACGTCGGCTTGATGAGCCCGAGGAGCATCCTGATGGTCGTGGACTTGCCCGAGCCGTTGGGGCCAAGGAACCCGACTATCTCCCCCGGCCCGACCGAGAACGTGACCGGGCCGATCTCCTTGGGACCGTAGTCCTTCACGGCTTGCTCGAAGCTGATTACGGCCTCTGGGGTAGCCATTCTCTCATCCACCCGAAGGGTCGCTCTCGAGGTCGCGGCGCGTGACAGGGTCGTCCGTCAATCTACCCAGTGGTCTGGGTTGGAGGGTCCGGCGGCCGCCTGCTTTCTCTTCATCCTTACTCCCAGCGAAAGCGCCACAGCGCCCACCGCCAGGGAGAGCCCCACGCCCGCGGAGGCCGCTTGCAGCGCGGGAGCCGCGGAGGCCGCGGTCAAAGCCAGAGAGGTCGCCGTCAGAGTGGCCGTGACGCTGGTGGCGTTGGCCTGGGCGGTGACCGAGTATACGAGGTCGGACGGGAATGCTGAGACCGTGCCGGTGATTGTTCCCGACCCGTTCGCAGAGGTGACGCCCGCCGAGAACGCATAGTCAGTGAGGGCGTAGGCCTTGCCCTGGAAGGTCGCCTGCGAGGGGGTCGCCTGCTTGGATATCTTCGCCGTCACGGAGTAGGACTTGCCCGAGTAGCTGAAGTTCTGGTTCGAGATGGACGGCAGATAGGGCAAGAGCGCCAGGGAGGAGTTGACGACGCGCGAATAGGTGAAGTTGGTCTGTGTCCCCTGAACCGCCAGCGCGATGATCGACTCGCCCGGGCTAGAGCTCGGCGTGACGCTCTCGTTCACGGAGGCTGCGCGGGTGGTCCCGTTCTGGGTCACCTGGACGCTGTAAACGGCGTAACCGGAAGAAGGCGAGGCGGAGCCGGTCGTGGTCGACGCCTGCGCGAGGGGGACCAGGGCAAGCAGCGAGACGGCCGCGAGCAGGAGTCCCACGGTGAGTTTCAAACTGGGCCCAGCACGTGTCGCTCCTTGATAAGGGTTGTTGATGGACAGTAAGCATTCTGCCGACCGGGACTTGGCCGCACGACCTTCGTTAGGAGCTCGGGTGGGCCGCCACTGACGGCAGCGTTCCCCTCAGGCGCGACGTCGCGAGTATCACCGCGGCCATGACCGCGAACAGGGTCACCGCGAGGGCGCTTGATGGGAACTCCGGGGCGGTCTTAGTAGAGGCAAGGACCACCACGCTGCCCGTCATCCAGGCGTGTATAGTGCAGTGGTACTCGTATGTGCCCGGGACCGTGAAGGTCTGCGTGAAGGTGGCCCCGTCGGCAATTATCCCGGAGTCGAAGGAAGCCGCTCCGCTGGGGACGCTCAAGGACGTGACGGTGTGGTCTGTGCCGCCGTTTTGCGTGTCGTTGTTAGTCCACTCCACGGTGTTGTTCACGCCGATCACGACCGTGACATTCTCGGGGGCGTAGCCCGGGGCGGCCGAGGCACCAGCGCCAGCCCCGACGGGTATGTTCACCACGACCGTAGACTGGGCGTTCGCGACAGGCAGGGTTATGACCATTCCTGACAAGAAGAGGAGGGCGAGCCCGCTCGTGGCGGCGAGGAACTTTCGGGAAGTCATCGGGTGATGATGGAGGTTCTCCGAGATTAACCTTTCTGGCGCCCCGGGCCCGTTCTGAGCCCCAGATTGCCTTATATCGACAACGCGCCGTTGCTAGGGAGGATTGCCTCCCAGCCCACGCGGAAAGAGCAAAGGCGGGACGGCCACTCGTGGGCGGTCATCGAGCAAGGCGCGCCCCGTCGCGAAGCGCAAGCCGCCGAAGGTCAGCGAGCAGGAGCTCGTTAGGGAGACGGTCTCGGAGGCCACGGGGGCGCTCTTCGAGGTCGTCGCGCCGCATCCCGCGTTCCCCCTAGCGGTCGACCGCCTGGAGTGGTTCATGAGGTGCCGAAACAAGGAGGACATCGCGAAGGCGCCCTACCTCAACGCGCTCTGGAAGGAGAAGGGGGTGGGAATCTGGCTCGAGTCGCTCGCCGTGGGAGACACGATCGACTGGATCGAGCTCGCCTATGGGGACGAGAAGGCTGGCGAGTCCCTCGACATCGACTACTCCCGCTTCGAGGACCCGGCTTTTCAGGAGGACTTCAAGCAGAGGTTCCCGATAGTCATGGCGAGGGTAAGGGAATACGAGCAGCTCGCGGCGGACGTCTCGAAGAAGATGAAGGTGCGGCTCCAGGTCCGGCGCGCGGGCTCGAGGGGGATGCTGGTCTTCACAGTCGCGGCCCTCGTCCAGAGCCCGAAGCGCGGCGAGTCGGGGTCTCCGGTCTCTGCGGTTAAGAAGAGCGTCGCGGCCCTGAAGGAGACCTACCAGCAGATCTCGGAGCTCTACGGCCTGTCCTTGCCCGGCCCGGTGGTCGAGTCCGTCGATACGGCCGTCGGACCCATAGAAGACGGGACGCCGTGATGGGCGTTCCATCCATCAGCTTTGAATTGTGAAGTGCAATATCGCCGGCTTTCTGGAGCTATGAGCGCTTCTCGACGATCCGGTTCCTCAGGGTGCCCCCGAGCCTCTTGGAGGAGACCTCCACCACGTCGCCCGGCTTGAGGAACCTCCCGGATAGGAAGTTCCCGTCCCTGTCCCTCTTGCTCGAGTCGGCGGCCGTCCCGGCGCAAGTCCCGGACGCTATCACGTCCCCGGGGTTGAGCTCGACGTCCTCCGAGAGGAACTCCACCCACTCGCCGAACCCCCTGATCATGTCCTTGGTGTTGCCCCTCTGCCTGACCTCCCCGTTGACCGACGTGGAGAAGTCGATGTCCTGCGGGTCGGGCGCTTCGTCCTTGAGAGTTACGAGGGGGCCTAGTGCCCCCGAGCCCTCGAAGTTCTTCACCCTCGCGAAGTTCATCACTCCCTTGTCCATGTTATCCCGCAGGGAGAAGTCGTCGAAGAGGGTGTAGCCGAAGACGTGGTCGAGCAGCTCGGAGCGCCTGATGTCCTTGCCCCGCCTGCCGATTATCAGGGCGACCTCCCCCTCGTAGTCGAGCAGCCGCGTCCTCGAGGGGTACTGGACGTCGTCGCCCGGGTTGCTCACGCTGCTCCCCATCTTGTAGAAGCCCCACTGTGGGGTGGCGAGGGCCTGGGCTCTCGCCTCCTCCAGGGTCAGGACCTTCCTCTCCTTCCCCATCGAGGCCGGCGAGTTCCTCGAGAGCCCGACGAAGTGGTCCGCGAAGTTGGCGCCGATGCACATGATTTTGAACTTGGAGCTCTCGGTGACGGGGGCTCGGAGCTTCGCTAGGCTCAACTGGAAAGCGAGCTTCTGGCCCCGCCCCCCGTGGAGCGCGTCGGGTTCGTCCTTGGCGAACTTGAGCACCTGCCGGGCGGCCTTGACGGCCTTTTCTCCGCGTTGGACGAAGGACGTGAGGTCGTGCCCCAGCGAGGCCTCCGACTCCTCGTCGGCGTGCCTCTCGCCCTGCGAGGTGAGGTACGCGGCACCGGCCTTCTGCAGGTCGACTACCAGGTCGCCCGTCACAAGCCCCAGGCGTTTTTGCGGCCCATAGACGGCTAGCTTCAAATGAGACGGACGTGTCCGCGCCACCGTCGTCTAATGAGTTTTTCCTGGCATAGCGGCGTAAGGGCCGGCTCTGATTGGGGATACTGTTAGTAAGAATGATTCTAAACTAACGCTTATATTGCCCTCGCCGGGGATTTTAAAGTCATGATGCAAATCCATCCGGAGAAGGTGGAGGCGAAGAAGCACGGGAATGAGAACGAGCTGATTGTTTACGGTCCATTTCACAAGACCTTTTTCGACTTCCTGACCCAGTTCCGCCACAGATACTATGGTCTCGACATAGACCTGACCTACTACGCGGCCCACCCGGTCGAGGTCGTTCAGAAAGTAAGGGACGAGGTGAAGTACGGCATCCCGACGGCCGACGTCGTGATGCTCCCGCACTACACCACTTTGATGCTCAAGGAGTCGGGGCACCTTCGTGACTACCGGTCGCCCGAGCTCAAGGCCTACGACCCGATGTTCAAGGACAAGCAAGGGATGTGGTCCGCCATCGCCGTCGAGCCCACGAACTTCATCTACAACCGCCAGTTTCTCGATCAGAAGCTCGTCCCGAACAAGCTGATGGACCTGACAAACCCTGGACTCAGGGGGCTGGTCTCGATGCAGTCCACCCAGGACTGGTCTGACGGGATGTACTCATTCTTCTACTTCGCGACCCTGCTCGGCTTGATAGGGGAGAAGAAGTGGGACGAGTTCGTAAAGGCGTTCCTCAAGAACACGCAGCCTGCGGTGTTCGCGTGCTACCACAACATGCAAAAGTACGTCTCGAGGGGAGACTACGCGATCGGGCTGCCTCTCCCGCTGATCAAGGTCGGCTGGGAGGTCGAGACGCTCAACTTGACAGACGTCCCCAAGACCGCGAGCATGAGGAGCATCGGGATTGTCAAGGAGGCGGCTCACCAGAAGAACGCCGAGACGTTCGTCAACCACCTCCTGTCAGCCGAGTGGCAGAACCAGATGGGCAAGAACTACGAGGGATTGGTCCCGACGAGGCCGGGAGCGACCATGAAGTACAACGCCCCGTTCGTCAACCCCACGACCGCGTTCAAGTACTTCCCTGACGAGCACGGCGTGAAGGACGCGTTCTCGCCGACCTCGCTGCTCGAGAAGTTCAAGTCGGTCGGGCTCCCGTAGCCTAGCGGCAAGCCAGCCGCGCCCCGGATTTAGCCCCAAAGATAGCGGAGGCTCTACTTCGCGAAGAGCCTTGCGAGCGTGGAGATGGAGTCCGCTGACCGGGCCAACACTTTCTCGTTGGGGAACGGGGTGAACTTCTCCTTGCCCACCATCTTCTCGAAGGAGTAGGGCGCGCCGGTCCCAGCCCTCGCGGGTATCCTCAGGTAGGTGCTCCCGACCATCTTCTGCCCCTGCTTCGAGAGAAGGAAGTCGACCATGAGCTCCGCGGCAGCGGGATGACTGCCGGCGCGGGTCCTCGCAATGGCGTTGAACGTCATCAGCATCGGCAAGTCCTTCAGCTTCAGGCGCTCGATGTCCCGTTTGGCCTTCTTCGCCTTTATGAAGTCGTGCAGGAGCACCGTCAGGCCGAGCTTGGTCTCCCCGCTCGTAACCGAGTCCACGACGGGGTCATAGAGGGCGTAGGCCTTCGGTCGGTTCTTTGCGAGGCCCTCGACGAACTTGTGCCACTTCTTCTCGCCGAAGATCGGCCTGAGCGACGCGAGCCAGTAGGCCCCGAGCGTCCCCACGGTGAGGTCGTGCGTCACTATGGCGTCCCTCCACTTGGGGTCGGTAAGGTCCATCGCGGTCTTGGGCAGCTCGCTCTTCTTCACCAGCCTCGGGTTGTAGACCTGGACCATGCCTATCGAGACTATCGGGAACCAGTAGCCCTGCGGCTCGCGGACTGCCTTCGGGTAGGCCGCCGACTCCTTCTGTTTCACGCTCGCCAGCAGGTTCAGGCCCTTGAACTGCAGCAGCGGGGGGACCGCCACGATGACGGCGTCCGCGGTCTCCTTCCCCGCCTCGGTCTCCTCCATTATCGTCTTGGCCATCGGGGGCGGCGTCCCGGGCACGTACTTTCTCATGTACTCGACCTCGATTCCCGGATACTTCTTCTCGAAGGACTGCTTCCAGCCGGAGAACTCGTCTATCTCGACAGTGCCGTAAACCAGCACCCTGCCCTCCTTCTTCGCCTTCTCGACCGTGGGGCTCTTTGCGCTCGTTTCTGTTACGCCTCTCAAGTTTCGGCCGCTCGGCTAGATATGTGTTCTCGGGGGCCGGTCGGGCTACCTCTCCCACTTGCTGCCCCAATAGCGGCGCACGACTGAAGCCACGACCATCAGGACGGCGATGATCCCGGTGAAGACAACGGATGCCGCCGCGACGGTGTCGATCGAGCTGAAGAGCGCGCTGGTGTTGTAGTATTGTAGGAGAAGGACCGTGAAGGTCGTGGTCTGCGCGGTAGTCAGGATTATGACTCCGCCGAGCTCTCTGAGAGAGTCGACGAACGTGTAGACGAGGCTGTTGAAGAGGCCGTTCTTGATGAGCGGCGTGATGACCCTGGCGAACGTCCTGAAGAAGCCCGCGCCTGCCACCTGTGATGCTTCCTCCAGCTCGTCCGAGACCTGCACCAGGTTGCCTGAGACTATGCGGGTCGAAAACGGCAGGCGGATGAAGACCAGGGCTATCACGAGGGGCCAAATCGTCCCGTAGATCAGGTTCAACCCCGGGACGAGGAGGAACGTCCAGAAGAGGGCGACCCCGTAGACCACGCCGGGGAAGGCGAGAGGTATCGCCGAGATGTATTCCGCCAACCTGCCCCCCCTGGACTTGGTCTTCAGGGCGGAGTATGCCAGGAGCGTGCCGACTACGGTCGCGAGGACCGCGGCGATTGTCCCGAACAGGAATGACGTCTCCAGGGACCGGAAGAGGGACGGGATTTGGAAGGCGGTGATATACGACGAAGGAAAGTTGAGCTTGATGCTGCTGAACTCAGAGCCGTAGATCGTCGTCGTGGACATCAAGAACAAGGTGGCGAAGGGGAGGATGAACTCGAAGAACAGGATCCCGAAGCAGATGAGGAGAGCCAGGTACCTGAAACGCCCGAGCTTTTGGACGTTCTTTGACACGGAGCGTCCGGTCACGACCTGATACTTGAAGGACCTGCGGGTCGACCAGATGTACGCGGTTACCCCGACGAGCGCGATGATGCTGTAGAGGATGCTGATCTCGCCGGCGGTGCCGTAGGCTGGAGGAACCCGTTGCTGTGCCCAAAAGTACACCTCCGTTGCCAGGACGTGGATGTTGCCCGGGATCCCGAGGATGAACGGGTACTCGAAGTTTCCGACCCCGCCGATTACCGCGAGCAAGAAGGCTGAGAGGACCGCGGGTCTGGCAAGGGGAAAGGTCACGTCACGAAACGTCGCTAGGATGCTCTTCCCCGCAATCCTCGAGGCCTCCTCCAGGGTTGAATCCATGGATTTCATTGCCGGGAGAATGACGAGGTAGACGATGGGAACATTGGTGAACGACATGACGAAAATGAGGCCGGCCATCGTGTTTATGTCCAGCACGGGGGCGCCGCGGCCTAGAATCCCCCTCAGCGTCGTATTGATGATTCCCGCGTGTGGATTCAGAAGGAATGACCAGGCGAAGGCCTTGAAGAGTAGGGGCACGCTCAGCCCTAGGACGGGGAGAAGCTCGAGGAAGCGCTTCCCGTAGACGTCCGTCCGGGCGATGAACCAGGCGTAGGTCGTCGCGAAGACGGTCGTGAAGATGGCGCTGACGATGCTGAACTCCAGCGTGTTCTCCACGAGGGTAGCTGTGCTTGGCATCGTGATGAATGTCCAGAACGAATAGCTGGTCGTGCCGAGCGACGGAAAAAGCGTGATTCCAACGTAGAGGGCAAAGACGGGGATCAGGAGTAGGAGGAAGACTATTGTTGCTACTACGAACAGAATCCTGTTCGAGAACAAATCCTTCCTTTACGCTCCTAGAGGCTGGAGCGCTGCAGAAAGGCTACGTAGGCCAATCCCCGCATGGAGAGCTCGAGGGAAGTCGGCCCGCCACATGTTCTCTTGCGGGCTACGCGCCGAAGATGGTCTTGAACGTGTCGCTCCACGATCCCGAGTCGGTCAGCAGGGCCGTGTTCGCGTAGGCGTTCACCAGGTGGTAGTCAGACGGCAGGTAGGTCAAGAGATTGGTCGACAGCGACGACATGTAGGGGTCGTGGTTGGTGCATAGGACCCCCGTCTGGCCTGGGACGGAGATGTAGAAGGCCTCGAAGAGCTTGGCCATGTCCGGGTGGGGTGTCCCGTTGGTTATCATGACGACCCCGGGCGTGTAGACTATCGGCTCGATGTCATCGAAGACCATCGGGACGCTCGCATTGGCCTTCAGGTCGGATACGTAGTCGTCGAAAGTGGCGATGCCTATCGCGGCTTGGCCGCTTATCACGTCCTGCTCGGCGTTTCCAGCGGTCGACGTGATTATGGGGCTGTTCGCGGCAATCCCCTGCATCAGCGTCGTCCAGCTCGAGTTACTCATCTGGGTGGAAAGGTAGTAGAACTCCGCCGTCGTGATGCCGAGGGCCGTGCCGGTCTGGAACGCTATCCAGTTCTTGTAGACCGGGTTCGCCAGGTCAGTCCAGCTCTTCGGGACCGGCAGGTTGTTCGCCGCAAGGACCTTGGGGTTGTAGATCATGTGCACGATTGCCCTGTTTGTCGTGACCCAGGCAGGTCCGTAGCTGTCGGACGAGTAGTTCATGAAAGGCACCAAGGGCGAGGTGTAGTTCATGACAGCCCCGGCCGCGACCGTCGGGATAAGGCCTGCCAAAGTCCCCGTTATCACGTCCGATTGGACGTTGTGGGCTTGGTAGTTTGAGATCACCTGCGTCGTAAGCGCGGCGGTGGAGAGGCTGACGTAGTTCACTTTCCCCGCTGCCCATGGGTACAGGTTGTCGAACAGCGGTCCATAACAACTCGCCCAGTTGGAAGCCGACTGGGTCGTCAGTATCGTGAGGCACGTCGACCCCGCCGCGGCGCATTCTGCCTGAGCCGCCGATGCGAGGCTCGACTCGATTGCGGTCGTCGTCGTGAGAGTGCTGGACGCGGTCACCGTCACCGTCGACCCGTTCACGGTCGTCGTGGTCCCGGAGCTCGTGGGACGGGCGAACCCGTACGCAGCCGCCGCGCCGAGGAGTACGACCAGCACGACGAGGACATAGACAGTTTGCGATGCAGCGGACCGAGAACGGAACACGCCGCAAATATTACGGGCAACGATACTTAATCCTTGCGTTCGAATCATTCTAACTTATTCTACGCGTGACCGGCCCGACTTTTCTGGAGGGTGTCAAGGCGAGCGTTCGCGCTCAAATTATATACCGATGGAGTTCGTTACCCGGCGTGTCCCGAAACGGGGCTGCCAAGATAGAAGTCCGGAGCGTGGTCAAGCGCTTCGGAAAGGTCATCGCGGTCAACGAGGTGTCCTTCTCGGTCAAGGAGGGCGAGATCCTGGGGCTCCTCGGGCCGAGCGGCTGCGGGAAGACCACGATCCTCCGGAGCATCTCGGGCTTGGAGGAGATAGACGGCGGCAAGATCCTGCTCGACGGCGCGGTCGTGAGCTCGCCGGCGGAGAAGAAGTTCGTCCCTCCCGAGAAGCGACGCCTCGGGTTCGTCTTCCAGAACTACGCCTTGTGGCCCAACATGACGGTCAAGCAGAACATCGCATACTGCCTGAGGGGGTTCTCGAAGGAGGAGAGGGAGAGGAGGATAGCCAACTCGCTCGAGCTCGTGGGGCTCGCCGAGGTGGGGGCCCGCTATCCGTCGCAGCTGAGCGGGGGGCAGCAGCAGAGGGTGGCGCTCGCGAGAAGCGTCTCCTACGAGCCCAAGGTCATACTGCTCGACGAGCCCCTGAGCAACCTGGACCAGAAGGAGCGCGAGCGGGTCCGCGGGGAGCTGAGACTGCTCCTGAAGAGGATCGGGATAACGACGGTCTTCGTCACCCACGACCAGGAGGAGGCCTTCGTCATCTGCGACAGGGTCATCCTGATGAACAACGGGAAGATCGAGCAGGAGGGCACGCCCGACTTCCTTTACGCCTCCCCCGCGAACCTGTTTGTCGCCGAGTTCATCGGGAGGGGGAACATACTCAAGGCCCAGCTAAAGAGCGCGGACGGCGCCGCGGGCATCGCCACCTTCGCGGTGCCCGACGTGGATGCGGAGCTGACCTGCCAGTATGATGGAGGGCTCCCCGAAAAGGTGTCCTACGTCGTGATAAGGCGCAACGAGATAGACCTCAGCAAGGCCAAGCCGAGCTTCAAGGAGAACGTGCTGAGTGGGAAGATAGTCGCCAAGGAGTTCAGGGGGGCGGTCACGGACAACAGGATCCGCGTCGGAAACGCCGAGATCGTCGCCACGAAGCACAAGTTCGAGATGGACTCGGAGATCGCCGAGGGAGACGATGTCTACCTGCACGTGCCTCCGCGGGCGATCAAGCCTGTGGCGGACTGAGGCCTTTCCGCGCTGCTCTGCGCCCCGCGTGGAGAGGGCGAACCTGCCCTTGCCTCGTGGTTGAGCCGGCGCGCCCCGCCCGGATCATCGACCAGACGTTCGCCTGCGTGAGCGGAAGGTCGGTTATCTTCACCCCAAAGTCGGACAGCGCGTCCTCTACCGCGTTGGCGATCGCCGGGAAGACCGGGATGGTTGGCCCCTCCCCGACCGCCTTGGCTCCGGTAGCCGTGAAGGGCGACGGGTACTCCAGGTGGCCCACCTCGACGTCTGGCGTGTCCGCCGCGGTGTTCTTCAGGTAGTCGCTGAAGGTCGCGGTGAGCATCTGCCCGTCCTGGCTCCAGACCATCTCCTCCCTCAGCGCTGCCGAGAGGATGTGGGCGACGTGGCCGTGTATCTGCCCCTCCACCACCAGGGGGTTGATCAGGACCCCGGCGTCGTGGGTGACCACGTACCTCAACACCGACGTCTTGCCCGTCTCGACGTCGACCTCGACGACGGCGACGTGGACCTGGCTCCCGTAGTTGTTGTGGGCGGCGACCCTCTTCTTGTCGTCCGGCAGGTCGGCGTAGGGATAGAAGTAGTAGGCGGTCTCGTGTAGACCCGGCTCGACCCCGGGCGGGAGCGTCTCGGCCCTCACTCTGTCGTACGCGGCCACGGCGACGTCGGCTATGAGGACCGAGCGCTGGCTGCCCTGCACGAAGGCCTTGCCCTCGTCGAGCTGGATCTCCTCGGGCTTTGCGTCGAGCATGTGGGCCGCGAACTTCTGGACCTTCGCCCTGACCTTCCTCGCGGCCGCGACTATAGCGCCCATGTCGACGCTGGTGAAGCTGTCTGCGCCCGTCCCGGAGGTGCCCGACCAGGGGTTGCTGAGGCTGTCGAATACCGAGGAGACCTCGACGTCGTCGGGGGAGACGCCCAGCTCGTCCGCCACCACCTGGGCTGTCGTGGTCTCGTGGCTCTGCCCCCAGTTAGTCGCTCCGATCTGGACGTTGACCTTCCCCAGCGGGTCCATCCTCACCGTGGCGCCCGTGAGCCTCTGGCCGGGGAGGTCGGGACCGCCCCTGACCATCTGCTCCCTGCCCGGGTTGGCGCCTCCCGGGTCGACGTTGCAGGCGATCCCTATGCCGACGTGTCGGCCCGCCCGCCTCATCTTCTTCTGCTCGCCCCTCCAGTTCTCGTAGCCCACCATCTTCAGGGCCTTCTCGAGGAGCTCGTGGAAGTTCCCCGCGTCTATCGTGTTCCCGCTCGGGGTGCGGTAGGGCAGCTCCTCGGGCAAGATGAAGTTCCTGCGCCTTATCTCGGCGGGGTCGAGGCCGACGCGCTTCGCCGCGAGGTCTACCATGCGCTCCAGGACGAAGCCCATGTGGGGCTTGCTGAGGCCCCTGTTGGAGCCCCCCGGCCCCTTGTTGGTGGCGACGGAATAGGCCTCGAGCGCGATGCTCTTCATCCTGTAGAGCCCCGTGATGTTGGTAAGCTTGATGGCGTTGTAGTAGCCGGCGTAGTAGCCGGAGCCTCCCTCGTTGGTGACGTCCTTGAGCCTGTGGCCGAGGATGGTCCCGTCCTTCTTGAGGGCCATGTCCATGTGGTAGACCGCGTCCCTCGCGCCGTTCGTCCCCGCCATGAGCATCTCCTTCCTGTCCTTGACGTACTTCACGGGCCTGCCGGTCTTCCAGGAGAGCAGGGAGACGATGGTCATGTCCTGCAGGGACACGCTCCACCTCTCGCCGAATGTCCCCCCGGTGTCCGGGATGACGTACCTGACCTTCACGTCTTTGACCGGGAAGCCCCTCGTCTGGGCTCTCAGGGACCCCGTCCCCGTGGCGTTGCAGTAGAACGTGAGCGTGTTCTGGGCCTGGTCGTAGTGGGCCATGGCCGTGTCGGGCTCGAGGGGGGTCGAGCTATACCTGTGGACCGAGAAGCGCTCGCTGAGCACGAGGTCGGCGTCGCGGAAGGCCGACTCGACGTCGCCGTACTCGAGGTTGAGCGTCGAGAACACGTTGTTGGGCACGTCCTTGAATATCCTCGGGGCCCCGGGCTCCATCGCCTCCTCCGGGTCCACGACGGCGGGGAGCTCCTCGTACTCGACCTGAATCAGGTCAAGGGCGTCCTCGGCGAGGCCCCTGCTATCTGCGGCCACCGCCGCGACGGGCTGCCCGGCGTAGACCGCCTTATCAACGGCCATGGCGTACTCCTTGATCGGGTAGCCTGTCCTGCTGCGCATGGGGTTGGTCAGGCCCGGCAGCTCCGGCCCCGTCAAGGTCGCGACGACGCCCTCGAGGCGCGCAGCCTTCGAGACGTCTATGCTCTTGATGTTGGCGTGGGCGTGTGGGCTCCTGAGCACCGCGGCGTAGAGCGTCCGCCTAAGCTGGATGTCGTCGGAGTAGATGCCCTTCCCCTGCACGAACCTGCGGTCCTCCTTGGTCTTGACCGGCTTGCCGACCCATCGCCGGACGGCAGGTTGACTCATCGACGACTCCTCCTGTCCACAGTCCGGGTTATACTTATATCGCTAGTTTGGCGAAAACTCGTCATGCCAAAGGTCGCCGTGGTCGGCGCTGGCTTCGGAGGGGTGAGCGCGGCCGCGTGCGCGCGCAACGCTGGGGCGGAGGTCACCCTCATCGAGCGGACCGACGAGCTCCTTGGCGTGGGTCGTAACTCTGGGATATTCTACAACGACGGGAGGCAGGCGGGGAGCGAGGAGTTGAAGGCGATGGGGGGAGGATACATCCTCGACATTATCGAGAACCCGCCGGTCTTGACCCACCCGCGCACGGACATGAACTGGAACGCCCCGGAGGACCTGAAGCAGCAGATCCACACGCAGGCCATCTTCCACTGCATGAAGGCGGAGACCCACATCAGAAAGTACCTGCAGGACATCGGGGTGGAGCTGATCTTCGCCAACAAGGCCGTCGACGTCGAACTGGGCAGGTCGCAGCAGGCCAAGGGGGACGTGGTCCTAAAGGTCGCCTTGGAGAAGGGCCAGAGGCTGGAGTGCGACGCCTTTGTCGACACCTCGGGAGGGGCGGGCGGGATCCAGATTTGCAAGCAGTACGGCTACGGATGCGTCGAGTGCCTGCTCCGCTGCAACTCCTTCGGAGACAGGGTGAGCATAGCGACAAAGGCCGGCGCCCCCGAGCTGAGGAAGATACGCGACTCCAAGCACGGCGGAGGCTTCGGGGGCCTGAGCTCCGCTTGCGCGTTCCACGACGACTCGATAGAGCCGGAGCTCCTGGAGAATGTGAAGAGGGAGGGAAGCTGGAAGGTGCCCATCCCGGAGGAGGTCCAGCAGATGACCAAGATCGGCCTGAGCACCAACCTTCCCTACGACCCGTCGCACGTGAAGTCAATGAAAGTGGCGTACCCGGGCTTCTTCAAGGCCAACGGGATGGTCTTCATGCCCCTGCAAGACGTGAGGAAGATACCGGGATTCAAGGACGCGCGGTACTCTGACCCCCTCGGCGGCGGGGTGGGGAACGCCGTCCGCTTCATGTCCATGGCACCCAGGGACAACTCGATGAGGGTGCAGGGCTTCAGGAACCTCTTCGTGGGAGGGGAGAAGGGCGGCCCCACCGTTGGGATACAGGAGTGCATGATTACCGGGGCCTTGGCGGGCCACAACGCCGCACGGGTCGCCTTCGGCAAGGAGCCGCTGGTGCTGCCCAGGGAGACCATCATAGGAGACTTCGTTGCCTATGTCGGCGAGATGATGGGGAGCGAGAAGGGCTTGACTGAGACGTATTCCATGACGAAGCCTCCCTACAGGACGAGGATGGCCGAGAGGGGTTGGTGGTCCAAGACGGTGCCCCAGGCGGTCGAGGAGTCGAAGCGCAGGATAGAGGCCGCAGGCCTCACCGGCGTAATGGCGCAGAAGCTCGGCTGAGCCGCGCCTTTTGCTTCTTCGGAGGCGCCATCTTCTCGGCCGCGGACTTTACTGCCCTCACGATGTTGACGTAGCCCGTGCACATGCAGAGGTTCCCCGATATCCCTTCCCTGATCTCCGCCTCGGTGGGGTTCGGGTTCCTCTTCAGCAGGTCGTAGGTCGCCAGCAGCATCCCCGGGGTGCAGTAGCCGCACTGAAGGCCGTGGTGCTCCCAGAAGGCCTCCTGTATCGGGTGAAGCTGCGAGCCTTTCGCCAGGCCCTCGACCGTCAGTATCTCGGAGCCCTCGGCCTGCGAGGCGAAGAGCAGGCAGGACTTCACCGCCTTCCCGTCCAGGATTATCGTGCAGGCGCCGCACTTCCCCACAATGCATCCGATGTGCGTGCCCGTGAGCCCCAGCTCGTCCCTGAGGAAATAGGTCAGGAGGGTCCTCGGCTCGGCGCGACCAGAGTACTTCTGGCCGTTTATCGTCAGGTCGATTTGTTTTGGCGGGCTCAAGAGAATCATCCCATCCTCGTCAGACTCTGGCGAGGCTCTGCCTTATGGCCCTCCTCACGTAGACCTTGACCATCTCACGCTTGTAATCCGCGCTCCCCCTTATGTCGGAGGACGGGTTTGACATCTCAGAAGCCCTCTCCCCCGCCTCGGCGACCAGGTCGTCGGTGGGCGCCCGGCCCTTCAGCGCGTCCTCGGCCCTCGTGGCCCTGATGGGCTTCGAGCCGACTCCGGCAAGCCCGAGCCTTACGTCCTTGCAGGCCCCCGCCTTGTCGAGTGTGATGACCGCTGCGACCCCCACGGTCGCGAGGTCGCTCGCGCCTCTCCCGAGTTTCAGGTAGGCCCCTCCGCTCTTGGGCGGGAGGACCCGGACCCTGACCTCGGTGAGAATCTCGTCCCGCCTGAGGCTCGTCGTCAGCACGTCTTCGAAGAAGTCCCTCGCCTTGATGACGCGCCCCTTTCGGTGGCCGGCGACCTTGAGCTCCGCGTCCAAGGCCACGGCGGCGGCGGGCACGTCTCCTGCGGGGTCCGCGTGGCACAGCGTGCCGCCTATGGTCCCCCTGTTCCTGACCTGGTGGTCGCCGATCCGGCTGGCCGCCTCGGAGAGGGTCACGCACCTCTTGCCGATTAGCGGAGACGTGGCCACCTCGTTGTGCGTCGTCATCGAGCCGATGAGCAAGTGGCCTTTCTCTTCCCTGATGTAGCTGAGGCCTGGTATCTTACCCAGGTCCACGATGTGGGCGGGGCTGACGAGCCTGAGCTTCATGAGGGGGACGAGGCTCTGCCCTCCCGCCAAGGCTTTCGAGTCGTCGGTGTTCTTGAGCAGCAGCGTCGCCTCTGAAATGGTGGAGGGCGAGTGCATCTCAAAAGGGCGCGGGATCATGCCCGAGCTTCAGAATCTTCAAAACTACATATGTCTTTGCGGGCTGCTCGGCCCGAAGGAAAATTGTGTAGCCAGGCGCCCTGCGGCGTGCGCCTGACTCTTGCTGTCCCCTAGTTCTGCGTTGGGACGGTCGCGAAGGTGACGGCCTTCTCGTCGACTGCCTTTGAGCCGATGTCTAAGACCTCGTCTACGGATGAGACGAAGATCTTCCCATCTCCCACTGATGATGTGGAGGCGTTGGCCATGATGGCGTCGATGACGCGCTGCGCGTTGCTTTCCTGGACTAGGATCTCCAGCTTGAGGTGCTTGATGTACTCCTCTTCGTAGTTCCATCTGCCCTTCGCTAGGACTGTAGTCGTGTGCCTCGCGCGACCCCTGCCTGCCACTTCCTCGACCGTCAGTCCGCCGACACCCAACTGCTTCAGGGCGGCGTCGACCGCGGGGAACTTTTCCCTTCTGATTATCGCTTCAATCTTCTTCAAGACTGTTTTCGCCTTGAAGAGTCAGTGACCGCGGTTTTACTTAAAGGTTGCGCCGAAAGCTTACACTTGGATTTTTATTATATATAGTCTACAAACGTTTGTATTTGCACTATAAATAGTGCAACTGCAATCGTCCCGGCCATATTTATAGCACGCGTACACATGTTCATTCCTGGCCGGTCACCATTCGATTGCCCTAGGGTTCGGGTGGCTCGCCGACCTCCTCGATGGGCGGCGCGCGGCTTCTGCCCGGGCCCCTAAGGACCGAGGGGATGATCCCTAGGAGCAAGAAAACCGTGGACAGGTAGTAGACCGTGTGGATGGAGGAGATGAAGTTCCCGATCCAGGGGGCGTTGCTGAGGGCGGTCCCGCCGACGAAGATGGTCTGGAGGTCCGCTATGGGCACGCCCCTGGTGAGCACGAAGAAGGCGATGCCGAGGCTGAAGCTCGCGCCCGCGATGAACACGGTCGTCGTGGTCCCCGTCGCAATCCCCCTGAGGGCCGGAGGTGCGGAGTTCATCACCGACGCCCTGTTGGGCGACTGGAAGAGCCCTATCCCCGCGCCGACGAGCGCCAGCGGTAGGGCGAGCTGCCAGAACGTGATCGTCCTGCCTATGGTCGAGAGGAGGAGGAAGCCGATGCTCGAGACGAGGAGCCCCGACGTGGCGAAGAACCTCGGCCCGTGCTTGTCCGAGAGGTAGCCGCTCAGCGGCCCGAGGAGGGCGATGGAGACCGAGAGGGGGATGAGGAATATGCCAGCCGAGAGGGCGTCCAACCCCATCGAAGGCCCCTGAAGGTAGAAGGTGAGCACAAGGGTAACGGCCCCCCTCGCCAGCGAGTTGAAGAGGCTGGCGACCGTCCCTGCGGTGAAGAGCCTTATCCTGAAGAGCGCGAGGTCGAGCATGGGCTCCTTGACCCTCTGCTCGATGGCGACGAACGCAGCGAGGAGGCCGACGCCCGTCCCGAACAGCAGGACGAACTGGTCCAGCGCTAGCAGGGAGACGGCGTCTAGGGTGATCGCTGCAAGGACCGCGGCGAGGCCGCCGGCGAAGGTCACGTTTCCGAGGACGTCTATCTTCTGGCCCTTCCTTATCACGGCCAGCTCCTTCAGCTTGTAATGAGACCAGAGCGTCGCGAAGATCCCGATGGGGATGTTGACGTAGAAGATGGACTGCCAGCCGCCGACGGCGGTCAGCACCCCGCCGAGGACCAGCCCCATCAGTGTCCCGATCACGATGGAGACCTGGTTGATCCCGAGCGCCTTCCCACGCTCGTTCTCCGGGAACGCGTCGGTGATTATGGCGCCGCTGTTGGAGAAGAGGAAGGCCGAGCCCACCCCCTGCATCAGCCTGAACGCGATGAGCTGCTCGCCGGTCTGGGAAAGGCTCGCGAGCGCGGAGGCCACCGTGAAGATGGCGAACCCGAAGGTGTAGAGCCTGACACGCCCGAACATGTCGGAGAGGCGGCCGAAGTTCACGAGGAGCGAGCCGTTGACGAGCTGGTACCCCAGGAGCACCCACAGAAGGTCGAAGAAGGAGGTCGCGCGGAGCTCCCTCGAGATCGTAGGGAGGGCGATCAGGACGATGTTGGTGTCCAGCGACGCCATCAGGGTGCCGAGGGTGGTGTTGGAAAGGACGATCCATTTGTATTGCAATCGCTTCTACACCGGTGGCCTCTCTGTATCCCCTCGTCGCCCGGGGCAGCGGTAATAACGGTAGTGATGCGCCGCACGGCGCAGGCCGTCCCGACTCAGGAGCCCGGTGACTGATTAATATCCCGGGCCGCCCAGGCAGGATGGAGAAATTGAGCCCGATGGGAGGTCGGCCCCAATGGCGATACTCGCGTTCGTGATGATGAACGTCAAGGTGGGGACGGACAAGGATGTCGTGAACCGCCTAAGAGGGCTGAAGGGCGTCAGGGAGGTCTACGAGGTGTACGCGGTCTACGACATCATCGCGATAGTCGAAGCGGAGACGATGGCCGAGCTCAACAACATCGTGAACACGGAGGTCAGGAAGATAGAGAGCGTCACGAGCACGAACACCATAATCGCTGAGAAGTACCCGTAGGTGCCCGCAGGCGGCGGGGCGACCTTATTAGTTACCGGAGCCCTCTACGCCTCTGGGTGTGAGGGTGAGGAGGATTGGACTGGGCGTCGGTCTCATCGCGACTGTCCTCCTGCCGCTCGCGTTCCTGTTCTTGGGGGTGCTCAGCGCCGGCGAGACGCTCCCCGCGATCCTCCTGCTCAGCGGGCTGTGGGCGTTCGTGTTCGGCCTCTTCATGGAGAACAAGCAGGAGAGGCTGTATTATTCGGGGTCCGGAGCAATCGTGGCTCTCCTATCCACCTACCACTTCATCCACCTGCGATACACCATCGGGCTGGTCATAGTCGCGCTCGTCGTGCTGGCCCTGATCCAGGCCATGTTCAGGCCCGGAGCCAAGCCTCGCGCTCCGAAGGCGTAGCTTCTCAGGGATACGACGTTCTAAAGCCGTAGGCATCCTCCCGCTGGCGGCGGCTGCGTGCCATGAGGGAGACGGCCAGGATGATTACGAGGGCGGCGGCAATCGCCAAGCCCAGGACGACAGGGTAGTCGTATGTGGAAGCCCCGGTGACCGCGCTAGGAGAGTCCACCACAAGCCCCAGCGAGGGCTTCGTCGCCTTGGACAGGCCCGTCCCCTGCCACGAGGCGAAGGAGTAGAAGAAGAGCGACGGGGTCGCTCGCAGGGTCACGTTGGTGGAGGGAGGGACATAGAGGGTCCTGGTGGTCCCGGCTTGAACCGTCCCGGAGTTAGAGCCGTATGAGTAGGCGACGTTTGTGCCCCCGTCCGCAGAGATGACAAGCTGGGGGTAGAATGTGGCGCTCTCGTTTAGGGGGCCTGTCACCGTGGCGTTGATGGTCGGGCGTGTCCCGTTGTACGCGCCGGCGCCCGAGCCGGTCCAGTCCTCGAACTGCCAGTCCCGGTTTGGCGTAGGTTTCAAGGTCAAGTTGAGTCCTGCGTCGAGCCAACCTTGACCAGAAGAGATGGAGCCTGCGCCTTGCGTGCTAGAGTAGTCTCCTGTGATTGAGCCGCCACTGGCCTCGTTTGCACTCAAGTCTGCGTAGTATTGGTGAACATACTCTCCCGTGATATTTTGGTTCGGAGCGGAGACGCTAGGAAAAGGTGTGCCGAAGTCTGCTTGCGAGGCCATAACGCCCGCGGATTGCATCCACCTCTCCGTCGGGGTCGAGCCGTTGAGGAACTGAGTGAAGGAATAGGAGCTTCCCGCGTCCAACCAGCTCGTCGTCGCGTCGTGCATCAAAGAGACTACCACCGGCCCTCCGAACGCGGTGGAGTCGAACTCCGGGACTTGCGGGGGCGTCCCGCCCCCGACGACTGAGTAGCTTACCGAGACATCGTATTGGTGGTAGAACTCAATCGGGTCTGGGAGCGAGTTCGGCGCGAGGATGGTCTGGTTTTGCGCGTCCGTGGCCCACCGCTCTCCGGCCGCCCCGGGGACGGTCCCATCGATGCTGATGGCCGACCCCACGAGCGCGAAGATCACTGTGGGCGTCGTGCCGAGCGCCAGAGTTGTGGTCACGGGTGCAAGCGTGCCGGAAGCGACGGGCGGAGGCCCCTCGTAGATGAGCTCGGGGGCCGAAGACGCGGGGAGGATCTGCCCTCCGCCTGCGACCTGATACCAGACCGTCTGCTGCGCCAGCAGGTAGTAGACGTATGTCGCGTTGGTGCCTGCCGGGAAGGTCACCTCATTGCCGGAGGCGCTGTTGGAAAAGACCGCGGCTTCTGAGCTGCCGGTGGGGGCGATCGCGACCGTGACCATCGTCCCCGGGTCGGCTTCCAGCACGTTGACCCCAGGAGTGACCGAGGTGGTCTGCAGCTGGCCCGCGAGGGTATAGTTCGCGGAGAGGGACAGGAGAGAGGCCCCTACCTCGGCAGGCGTGGCCGGGGTGAGAGTCAGCCTCGACGCCTTGGCCGAAGCGCCCGTGACGAACTCGTGGGCGGAGATGTACATCGTGGCGCCGTCCGCGGCGAAGGGGTAGACCTGCTGCTCGTTCGCGATGGTCACGGGCGACCGGGTCTGGTTGTTGAAGAGGGTGGGGGCCGTGTTCGAGCTCTCAAACTCGTCGATCCACATCCAGGCCGAGCTCAGGGCGACCCCGCTGTTGGTGTAGGCGACCTCCCCCTCGTTCCCGTAATAGGGGGCGCCGTGATACCACTCGGTCATCAGGCCGGTGAAGAACCCGTTGGAGTTGACCGAGGAGAACGTGTCCCCCGCGAAGGACGAGGCGCCTTCGCTGCTGTAGGTCGTCACTGCGACCGCGCTGGTGTTCTCGTCCTGCGCCTGCATCACGACGCTCGAGCCCGTGAATGTGAGGCTGAGGAGGACTATGTCGCCTGAGTTCACGGTGCCGGAGAACGCGTCCAGCCCCGCCCCCTTGGTCGGATACAAGGAGACGCCGGTCGGCCCGTAGACCTGGTAGCTGAACCCGAACCCCTGGTAGTAGCTCCCGTCCGAGTCCGGCCAGTGGTAGGAGACGCCGACTTGGTACCAGTAGCCGTTGGGCGTCAAGCCGTTCAGGAGGTAGCCAGGGCCGTAGCCGTCGGCATCCGCCTGCCCGAGGGCGGTGACGTTGTAGGCGAGCGAGCTGAAGTCCTGGGTGAAGGTGGTGCCGAGCTGCTCGTCGTAGGCGGGGGAGGGCGAGGGCTGCAATGCCTCGACGCCCGGCGCGGCCGCCAGCCCCATCGAGGCGGGGCGTGGTGACAGGGCGGGGCCGCCGGTGGAGCGGGAGCCCCTGGTCGGAGTCCCCGCGTGCGACTGCGGGAACGACGCGAGCAGGATGAGGACAGCGACTGCGGCGATGGCGGAAGGCGCGCTCCCCTTCCTTGCGAAGCGCTTGCCTTGCCCGAGAGAGGCCAACGTGTGTCTGGGCATAGTGAGAGTACCGCTCAATTAAGCATCGCCTTCCCCCGGCCGTCGGGTCTTCTGCGACAGGAAGCAATCGGGCCTGATTCTGAATATAACGCGTTTGGTGCATTGGTCTATGGGCCTCGGGAATCGCGGCAGCTTATTATCGCGGCATGCCCGAAATCGATGTGGGGAGCTCAGGTGGGCAAGGCCGAATCGGCGAGACCAGCGGTGAAGATCAGGAGGGCGAAGGCGGGCGACCTCGAGGAGTACGCGGAGAACGTGCAGTCAGTCGCGGACGAGGGGAGGTACACCTTCACCGAGCGGGTGACCCAGGAGAGGAAGAAGTCGATGGGGAAGCTCTTCGGGGACAAGGGATGCCTCGCCATCGTGGCCGAGGTGGGCGAGGATGGGAGGCGCAAGCTAGTGGGGGGCCTCGCGATGACGAGGTACGGCGACGCGGAAAAGTCGAAGCACGTCCGCGTGCTCGGGATGCTCGTGGTCGATGGGTACCGGGAGATGGGCATAGGGACGGAGCTCATGGAATACGCGCTCCGGTGGGCGAGGGCCAAGAAGGGCGTCGGGAAAGTGACGTTGGGTGTCTTCTCGAAGAACCGGAGGGCCTTGCGCCTCTACGAGAAGTTCGGGTTCAAGGTCGAGGGGGTCAGGAAGAGGCACTACTACATCGTGGGCGAGCCCGAGGACGAGATCGACATGGCGCTCTTCGTGAAGTGACGTCGCCGCTCATCGCATCGCCGTCTTCATGGAGGCCTTCATCCGAGCGACGAGGGTGCCGTCTACGTCCGCCCTCGCCCTCCTGAGGAGCAGGACGACAGCGCCGCATGCCGGGGGGAGCTTCGGGTCGACGATTCTCGCCCTGGGAGCCGCCGCGCGGATGGTCTCCTCCAGCGGCCCGAGGACTGGCCTGCCCGCCTTGAAGACGCCCCCGTTCAAGGACACCCCGAAGCTCGCGTCAAGCATCTCGAGCTTGGACGCCGCCGACACGACAAGCTCCCCGAGGATCCCGCCCTTCTCTCCGAGTATCGCCAGGGCGACCCGGTCCTCGTCGCCCGCGGCTTGGCTTACCAGGGCAGAGAGGGAGGCTATCTCCGAGACAGACATGTGCCCGGCGTAGACGCGCGCGATTATCCCCCGTGGCTCGCTCACCTCGAGCTTCTTCTTTATGAGCCCGAGCAAGGCCGTCTTGGGGCCTCGCCCGTCGTAGTCCGTCATGGCCGCGTAGAGTGCGTCCCTCCCTATGTCGTAGGCACTCCCCCGGTCGTCCACGACGTGCCCCCACCCGCCCACTCGGACAACCCTCCGGCCTCCCCGGCTCTGTGCCGCGGCCACGCAGCCCGTCCCGGCAATCAGGGTGACGCCCGGCTCGTCTATGAACGCCCCCGTCACTGCCGTGCGCCAGTCGTTCACGACGAGGTCGCCTCGCCTCCGGCCAGGGCCGAGCTCTATGGACTTGATGCCGCGCTTCATCGTCGCCACGTCCTCGGGCGAGTCGAGCCCCGCCAGCCCGAAGCACGCCTCCAAGACGAGCCCGTCGCTGCCGACCCCGGACTGCGCGAGCGCGCCCTCGAAGGACCGCTTGAGGGAGGCCAGGGCGTTCCGCAACCCGGTGTTGTGGTAGTTGGAGCGGCCCCCTGACCCCACCCCGAGGACGGAGCCTTCGGCATCGCAGATGACGCAAGTCGTCCGCGTGCCGCCGCCGTCGAAGCCCGCGTAGAGTCGGGACGGCGCCTCCGTCACAGGCTACGCCGCCTCCACGTACTTGCCCGGGTTCATGATCCCGTCGGGGTCGAAGAGCTTCTTGATCTCCTTCATGAGCCTCAGCGCCTCCTTCCCCTCGTGGGCCTCGAGCTGCTCCCTGAGGAGCTTCGCCTTCTGGACCCCGATGCCGTGCTCCCCGGTGACCGAGCCGCCGATGCTTATCCCGTAGCGGCAGATCTCCTCGAAGGCCCGATGGGCGGCGGCGCGGCTCGCCCTGTCTTGCTCGTCGTAGAGGATCACCGGGTGGACGTTCCCGTCTCCCGCGTGGCCGTTGACGAGGATCCTCAGGCCGTGCCTGGAGGCGGTCTCCTTGACCTTCGCCATGTACTCGCCGAGCCTGTCGACGGGGACGGCGATGTCCTCGACCTGGACCGCCTTCCCAAGCCCCCGTATGGCGAGGTACGCCATGGACCGGATATGGTAGAAGGCCTCGGCCTCCGCGGCGTCCTTCGCCACCACGATCTTGCCGGGCTTGTTGCGCTTGAAGGTCTCCAGGGCCTCGGCGAGAGAGTCCTCCTCGATGTCGACGATGAGCGTGGCCTCGGCCTCGTCCTGCTTCGTGTCGAGGTGCGCGTTGACCGCCTGGATGGTCTCCCTGTCGAGGAACTCGAAGATGTGGGGCATTATCCTCGACGCCCTCAGCTGGCAGATGGCGTCGCTGGCCGAGCGCCAGTCGCCGTATGTGATGAGGAGGCGCTTGGGGGTCGCCTTCGGTATGGGGATGATCTTCAGCCAGGCCTCCGTGACGACCCCGAGTGTCCCCTCGCTCCCGACCATCAGGTGGACGAGGTCGAAGCCCGCCCGGTTCTTCGCGAGCGGCTCCCCGAAGTTGGAGACCCTGCCGTTGGGCAGGACGACCCGCAGGGCGACCACCCAGTCTTTCACGGTGCCGTACTTCACGCAGCGCAGGCCCCCGGAGCCCTCCGCCACCGCCCCGCCGACCGTGCAGAGCGAGCTGCTGGCCGGGTCGGGCGGGAAGAAGAACCCCTCCTTCGCGAGGCGCTTGTTGAGGTCCTCGAGGGTGATCCCAGCCTGGGCGCGCGCATACCAGTTCACGGTGTCGACCTTGAGCACGGAGTCCATCCTCCGCATGTCCAGGATTATCGCCCCCTTGGTGACGGCGGCCCCGGTCAGGCTGCTCCCCGCCCCCCTGGGGACGATTGGGACCCTCCTCTTGCCCGCGAGGGCGACTATCCTCCTCACCTCGTCCTCCGAGCTCGGCCTCACCACGACAGCGGGCGTCGCGCGGAAGCCCGCCATGTCCTCCGAGTACTCCTCGAGCCGCGAGGGCTCGCTGAAGACGTTGTCCGCCCCGCTTATGCCCGCGAGGGCCTCCGGAAGCCCCCGGCCGCCCTTCGTCGCTCGCTTTGGCAACGCAAGACCCCGTGCCTACGCGAAGATCCCCAGGACGGCGTCGTCGGCCAGCGCGACCGCGTAGCCCGCTATCCCCCGGATGTCCCTGAGTATCAGCGAGAGGCGGTAGGCGTTCTTCTCCTCGTACGCGGTGGGGAGCTTGTACCCGCTCTCGTAGAGCTGCCTCACCTGGGGCATCTTCTGGAAGACGGAGTTCGCCGAGACGATGTCCTTCGAGAGGAGGGCCTTGAGCGCGAGCGCCTGCATGTCCGCGGTGGTCTTCGACATCCTCTGGACTATCGAGACGAAGTTCCGGTCGGGCCTCTGCGTGAGCGCAGCGACGTGCTGCCCCACCCACATCGCGTAGTAGGCTATCCTCCCGAGCTCCCTCGTCGCGATGGCCATCACGATCACCTGCGAGATGTCCGAGAGCTTCATCTCCTCCCTGAGCTTCCTGCTCTTCGCGGCCTGGAAGGCCAGGCGCATCATCAGCCTGTAGACCTTTGTGCTCTCGGAGCCCCTCGAGTATGCGTCCTGGGCGAGGGTCGAGTCGCCCCGGTCTAGGGCCGTGACCGCGTCGCTCAGGACGGCGGCGGAGGTGGCGGAGAAGCGTTCGACGGTGTCGAGGAGGCTGAACTTCGCGGGGTCGATGAGGTTGATGAGGTCGACGTGGTCGGCGTAGTCCTCGGAGACCTCCACCCCCATTATCCCCTCGAGGGTCTGGCGTATCATCTGCTTGTGGTGGGGCTGCATCTTGTCGCTGGACGAGAAGATCCTCGTCACGTCGTTGCCCTGGATGTAGGAGGCGGTGATGCTCAGGTCGAGGAACCTCTGGTCCTTGAGCTGGTCGATGTCGATGGTCCTCGAGTGCCCCGCGTGCTTCGGTGCGGTCGGAGTTATCACCAGGCTCCCCTCGTCCAGCTCGGTCGAGACGAGGTCCCCCTTCTTGAGCTGGAGCTGCTCGACCCACTCCTTGGGCACGGTCACCATGAAGGTGCCCCCTGCGGTGGCCTGAATCTTGCGGACTTGCACATTACTGCTGTTCTGTCGGCCAATTATAAAATTTGTGGAGAAATACGAAGAGTACGTCTTCTTCGGCAAACATGTGGAACTAGGAGGAAATGTATGAAGCCTATGACAATCCTTAAAGCGAGCTAGGACGCCTGTTTCCACCATGAGTCAGCAGCTCGACGGCAAGCGAAACCCTCGCGAGCCGCTCAACGAAGAGGAAAAGGCGAACCTTCGAGCCAAAGCGGCCTCCTACGCTCTTCTCAATAGGCCCTCGCCCCCATTCTAGGACGGCATCTTTCGGCGGAGTCGACCAATCAATATCTCGCCTCAGTTCTTCCGAGGACTCTTGGGATTCTTGCTTGAGGAGAGCCCTTTGGAATCTTTCGATTGCTGATTCTTTCCATTATTTTCCAGGTTTGCTATGATGTCTGGTAGGCGTCTCATCGTGTCCTTGTAGCTCCCGCGTGCGGCGTATGCGTGAAGCTTTCTAAAGTCGGTCTTCACGGGGTCGAAAGCTACCTCGACCTGCGGGTCGTAAACAAAGTATCCGGCAGTCTCACCAATAACGCGCAGGTAGGCAGATAGGAGAGAAATCACTCGGCCAATATCGTCCTCTTCGAACCAGTAGGGAACGATGACGCTGACGCCGTTGTCATGAATATCTAACTGAATCGACATACGCGGGCTAAAATTGTTCAACTCGATGTGGCTGTGCTTCGCCTTCTCCACGCCATCTAATTCCATTTCTACAAGCTTCGCCGGGTCGAAGCCCGCTGGTCGCAGCCTTGGATCGAATCTCAGAAGCGCAGCCGCAATTCTCCACTTCTCCTCAGGATTAGACGACCTCTCAAGAAGCGGGAATTCGTCGCCCGCGTAAATTACCCTCCGCGCTTCGTCCACGGTGGCGTTGGCCGTGATGGGCTTGTAGCAGATGATGTCATAGGTCATCTATCGTTCGACCTTCACTGCCAATCATTCCTATTGCTTTGCCTTCTTGGGCAATGGTCATCCTTATGTGTTCCGGGGGTTCCGCTGACTTTGGTTCTTCCTGCGGGTGACAACTTGGCCTTTGGTCAGCATGATTCTAGTCCTTGACCTCCGATTCATCAATAAGGTTCCTCGAAATATGTCCAGTACATGCCCCGCACTTCAAGGCCAGTCTTGAGCGGGCCAGAAAATCCTACTCCTCCGCCGGAATTCGGCACACTCACCCATGTGAAGCGGTTCAGGAACCCATTCTGGACTAGAGCTGCCTGCCTGTCCATCTGGCCTGTATATTGAGCTGCGGCGCGGTAGCCCACCTTTGAGTCGAACGCTTCGTTCGTCGTTGGGGCGTAGAGGTCCAGTTGAACAAAAAATTGTTGGTCGCCCGGGGTCTTGGTCAGCGCGCCAGTGTTTGGGTCCATGAAGAAGCCTCGATCAGTTTGGATTCCCATTTGCGCAAGAGCTGCTTGGACTTTCAACTCGCCCTCCCCTCCAATGGCCCGTGTTTGGGTTTGTGAAGATGAATACCCCTCGTCGTCAGCAACCAACGCCACAGGCCCAAGTGCAAACCCTGCCCCGAAGCTGCTGAGCGCGGCGCTTGCGTCAACGGATTGTCCAGACGCCACCTCCTGCCCCACCGCGAACGCCGCGTTCATACCCCCCAGCGCGGCGGCCCCAGCAAGGATCGCGGGAGCAGCGGCTCCACCGGTGAGCACGATGGCCGCTGTCGCCGCCCCCACCTCCGCCACGGTCTGGACCGGCGCGGGCAGGCTCTCCCACGTGTCCAAGGCCGCCGAAGCCAGCCCCGAGGCCCCCGCCTCGACCTTCCCCGCCGCGTTGGAGAGCGCGCTGGCGATCGAGCCGAACCAGCTGTGCCCCGTCGGGTCGGTGATGGCCAGCGGGTTGTCCCTCGCGTAGACGTACCTGTCCAGGCTCTGCGGGTCGGTGGGCGAGCCCGCGTCCGAGTCCTCCGTGACGAACCTCTGGATGGCCGGGTCGTAGAACCTCGCCCCGAAATAGTAGAGCCCGGTCGAGAGGTCGAGCTGCTTCCCGCCGTACTGGAACTGCGAGCTGCCCTTCTGCCCGTAGCTCTGCCCGAACGGCCTGTAGTCGGAGCTGAAGACGGTGTTCGAGGTCCCCCGCAGGACGACCCTCGTGCTGCCCAGCGCGTCGTCGAGGTGGTAGTAGCGCGCGCCTGTCCCGGTGGCCTCCTCGAGCATCAGCCCGTCCGCGTAGTAGAAGCGGTCGGCCGTCCCGTTGTTGAGGTCTTTCTGGAAGATCAGGTCGGAGCCCTCGTAGACGTACACGGCGGCCGACGATCCCTGGACGGATTCCACGCGCTTCCCGTCGCCGTCGTAGACGTTCGTCTCGACGGTGGAGCCGTTCCTGGCCACCCCGGTCAGCCGGTCCTCATAGTCGTAGGAGTAGGCCCACGTGGTCGTGCCGTTGACCAGCTTGACGAGGTCCCCGTTGGCGTCGTAGCTGAGGCTCGCGCTCCCTACCGAGGTGAGCCTGTTGTAGCTCGCGTAGCCGTACGCGGTGGTGGCGCTGTTCGTCGTGAGGCTGACGAGGTTCCCCGCCCCGTCGTAGGCGTAGGTCATCAGCCCCCAGGGCCCCTTCGCCGAGGCGACCCTATTGAGCGCGTCGTAGGTGTAGCTCTCGCTGTCGACGGAGAGCACGTTCCCCGCGGGGTCGTAGGTGTAGTTGAGGTCGAGGACCTTCGCCCCCGCCTGCGTCGTCGCCGCGATGCCCGTGGGCCTGTCCATCGAGTCGTAGCTGTAGGCCGTGACGGCTCCGTTCGCGTAGGTTATGGTGCTGATCTTGTCGTCCAGCGTGTAGGTGAACCTCTCCGCGCCTCCGTCTATGCTCGTGACCCTGCCGAGTGCGTCGTAGGTGAAGGCCGACGTGCTCCCGTCCGGGTACTTGACGGAGAGGATGTTCGACGCCTCGTCGTAGGCGTAGAGCACCTTGTAGGCCGTCCCAGCGACGACGTCCGTCTGCTTGGTCACCCTCCCCATCGCGTCGTACGCGTAGTAGGCCGCCGAGCCCGAGCCGACCTGCGAGAGCGTGTTCCCGTCCGCGTCGTAGGTGTACGCGACCGTCGACGAGTCGGGGTAGGTGACCGTGGCGAGCCGGTCGAGCGAGTCGTAGGCGTACGCGATAGTCGCCCCGTCGGGCTCGGTCCTGTTCGCGAGGTTGCCCGCGGCGTCGTACGACAGGCTTTCGGAGGTGCCGTCGGGGTAGGTCGTGGTCGTGACGCGGTTTAGGTCGTCGTACTTGTAGGAGGTGACCTGGCCATTCGGGTCGGTCTGGAAAAGGAGGTTCCCCGACTGGTCGTAGGTGTAGCTCGTGACGTAGTACGAGGTGGGGTCGTAGTACTCCCTCACCGACGTCAGCCTGCCGTCGAGGTCGTAGACGTCCTGCGTCTGCTGGCCGTTCTCGTCGGTCGCTGTGACGATGTTGTTGACGTCGTCGTAGGAGCTCGTCGTGGAGCTCCCGTCGGGATTGACGGTCTTTGCGAGCCTCCCCAGCGAGTCGTAGGAGTAGGAGTAGACGCCGCCGGTCGCCGTCGTCTCGGTAGCCACCTGGTTGTCCCAGTTGTTCGTGTAGTACACCGCAGAGTAGAGGGCGGGCCCGTTGAACCTCGCCGTCTCGACGAGCCTGCCCAGCCCGTCGTAGAACTGCCGGGTCACGGCGCCGTCCGGGTTCGTGGTCGTCACCACGTTGTTCGCGTCGTCGTAGCCGTACCGGTCGGTCGCAGAGATCCCCGAGACTGCCGGGTACGTCACCAGCGTCTCGCGCCCGAGGACGTCGTACTGGTAGCTCGTAGTGTGGCCGTCGGGGTCGATGATAGAGAGCTGGTTGCCCGTCGGGAGACTGTAGGTGTAGCTCGTGGTGACGTTCTGGCCGCCGACCATGGCGGACTGCGAGGTGAGGTACGCCGAGGAGTAGGCTGACCCATAGTGATAGTAGGTCGTCCTCCCCAGCGCGTCGGTCGAGGTAAGCTCGTTCCCGTAGGGGTCGTAGGTCGAGCTCGTGTTGAGCCAGCCGCCGTCGTGGAGCGTCTTGCTCTGGAGGAGGTTCCCAGCCGAGTCGTAGTCGAAGTAGGTCTCCTGGGGAGCCGTTCCGTAACCGTTCTGGAGCTGGGCCTCCCCGACGAGCGTGTCGTGGATGTCCGTCCCGATGACCGCGTTGGTGGCGTAGAAGCTGTCGGAGAAGCCCGACGCCTGGAACACGTCCTGCGAGTCCGTGTTGGCGTACGAGTAGTAGACCCTGTGGCCGAGGGCGTCCGTTGTCTCGACCACGTTGCCCCAGTTGTCGTAAAGGGTCGAGGTCGTCGAGATCAATGTGTCCGTCGGGCCGTAGAGCTTGGTCTGAGTGACCCGCCCCAATGTGTCGTAGTCTTGCTCTGTGACCCTCATCAGCGACCCCGAGGCTGACTTGTCGTAGACCATGGACCGGTTCTCGGCGGGCTGGAAGCCGTTGTCCTCGACGGCCTGGACGCTCGTCCCGTCGGAGACCGTCGCGTTGGACCAGACCACAGCCCCGTTGACGATGTCGTAGGCGATGCTGGAGCTCTGGCTCAGGGCGGTCGCGGAGGAGTAGACGTCCCTCGAGGTGACGTAGTAGGTGCTCACCGAGGAGGTGACCGACGCGCTCCCGTAGGAGTAGGTGGACCTGCCGCCCGTCGGATAGAGGACCGCGCTGACGAGCCAGGGGCTGATCCCCGTGGAGTACTGGTACGAGGTGACCCTGCCCGCGGGGTCGGTCGCCGAGACCAGGTCGTCCCCCGAGTAGGCGTAGGTCCAAGTTCTACCCCCGGATGTCATGGAGGCGAGTTGGCCGTTCGAGTTGTAGGCGAATGTGACGACCCTCCCAATGGTGTCGGTGATTGCCGAGAGGTAGCCGTTCGGACCGTAGCTGAACGCGATCGAGTTCTTGCCCGTCGGGTCGGTGACCGAGGCCAGCTGCCTGTCCGAGGCGAACTGGTAGACCGTCCCCGACGGCAGTGTGAGCTTGTAGCCCGTGCCGTTGTCGTTCACAAGAGTAAAGTCGACCGCCTGGTGGTAGGCGAAGGTGTCCCCGTTCCACTGGTAGGGGTAGGCCTCCCCGTCCGTGAGGTGAAGGTAGTTGGTCCCGAGCCACGGAAAGTCGAGCGACCAGCCGTACCCCAGGTTGGTCATCGTGTAGTTGTCGAACTCGTAGGGAGAGACACCTCGGAACGCGTATGGCGTGCTGAAGACCCGCGCGACGCTGAGGTCCATCCCCCTCCCGGGAAGGTCGAGGTCGGTCTGGGTGATCCCGAGGAGCCCGTTCCCGGGGGAGACGTACTCGTCGAGGTCCGAGAAGTATCCCTCGTAGGGGGAGAGGCCCGGCTTGGCCCACGAGCTCTTGGAGGTCGCGGCGTCCTGGTACACGATGGGAAAGGCGGCGTACCTCACATAGTACGGCGCCCCGAACCCCGCCGTCCAGGCCGCCCCGGCAGTCTCGCCGTACGTCGTGTACATGGAAGTGAGCGTCGCGGGCTGGACCTCCCCCTCCCACTTGGTCAGGAGGTTCGCGCCCGACCAGACTGCTCCAGCGTCCGTGCTCGTCTGGTAGTAGACGTCCGACTCCGCCCCGTAGACCGCGACGAGGTTCGCGGACCCGTCCGTGGAGAGGGAGACCGACCAGCCGAGCCCGTCGGGGGCCTGCAGGGCCGTCTCGGCGCTGGTCGCCGCCGCCCCGACGGCGTAGCTCCAGTAGCTCACTCCCCCTCCGGGGGTGAGGCCCGCGAACTCCAGGGTGTCGCCGACGGACACGGCCGAGCTGTAGACCATCGCGTACTCGCTGGGAGGCGAGACGGGGGCGCTCCAGGTCCTGCCGCCGTCGCTCGTCGTCGTGATGTAGATCTGGGAATAGGTCGTCGCGTCGTTCCCGGTGTAGACGAAGGCCTTCTTGAGGGGGCTCGAGAGGGGGATGACGATCCCCGCCGGAGGGTAGCTCACGGCCTCCTTGACGTCCTGCCTCTCGGTCCACGTCCCGTTGTAGCTCCAGAGCTGCACCTGGCCCGGGTCCACGTTGACCGAGACCCAGATGTCGCCGGGGCTGGTCGCAGATATGTATGGCCACCTGGACTGGCCGCCGGTGGCCTGGGAGCCCTCGGGGACGAGCCACGTGA
>JAPCJO010000005.1:4577-13625 GCA_027886905.1 Nitrososphaerota archaeon | reverse complement strand
GGCCACCTGGACTGGCCGCCGGTGGCCTGGGAGCCCTCGGGGACGAGCCACGTGACCGTCCCGTTGGCGCCGAGGGCCCCGTACCTATAGAGGAAGCCGTCGGCCAGGGCGTCCGCGTCAGCGTACGCGTAGTAGACGTGGTCGCTCGAGTCGCACCAGATGGAATCTTGCAGCCCGGCGACCGAGGGCCTGACCACGCGGGGGGCCGACCAGCTCACGCCGTCGGCGCTGGAGACGTAGACGAGGTCCGTCCCATCGCTGTAGAAGAGCCAGTAGAGCCCGTCCGAGTAGCACGTCTTCCTCTGCTGGTCCCAGGTGGTCGGGTACCCGTTGGCCGACTCTGCGACCGTCGTGGGGTCGATGTCGAAGGTCTTCCCGACCCTCCAGGAGACCGAGCGGGAGACGAGGTCGAACGAGGGGCTCGCGGCCTGGCTGTCCGACCAGTCGAAGCCGATGGAGACCCCGGACGCGTTGCCATAGTCCGCGCGGCTGCCCTCGACCCGGGTCGGGGCGTCGCCGAACGCGAAGGAGAGCGTGCCGGTCTTCACGCTCCCCCAGTCCGCGGTCCCCCTGACGTCGATCGTGAGCCCCGCGGGCTCGCAGGACTGGTACCTCTCCGAGTAGGAGACGGTCACGTTGGCGAGGACCTTGCCCTTGCCATTGACAACCAGGTAGTCCAGGAGGGCCGTCGTGGAGTTCCCCCGCAGGCTCGTCGTGACGGTCCCCTGTGGCAGGCCGGAGAGCTTGCGCAGCTTGTAGCTGTTCCCGGCGCTGTCGGCGGCGAAGAAGGTGCCGTTCGCGAAGACCGTGTAGGTGTGCCCGACGTAGCCGCCCTCGGGCGCCCCGTCGAAGAGCTGGAGCGGTATCTGCATGCTGATCGACCAGCTGTCCTTCCTCGGCGAGAGGGACGAGGGTGGTGTCGCGGGGAGGGTGCACTGCTCGCCGAGGGTCTGGTTCCAGGTGTTGACGGATGAAACCAATCCGGGCGGGAGGGCTCGCCCGGATTGCGGTGGTGGCGCTGCGAGAGTGCCCGCTTGCTGTTGGGAGGCCTGGCTCAAGCGGAGCAAGCTCTGGATAGGGACCTGCGGCATGAGGAGGAAGAGGAGCGCGAGGCTGGTGGCGGTGCGGAGGCCCAACTCTCCGCCTCTCCTCAATCGGCGTGACCTCCAATGGTCCTCCGGGCGGTTCGAATCTGGCAGGGCGCCTGCCAGGCGTCGGGCATCCTGTTTCCCCGAGCCATACTACAATGAAATTCTATTTATCCGTAGAGGAATGAGCAGAGGAGGCCTGCGAGTGCGGATACTCGTACTTCTACCTCAACGACGCGCTCGGGAGTGTCAGGCACGTGATGGAAGGCTCCGCGAACACCCTGTTCAGCTCCGACTACGAGCCCTTCGGGCTCAACTACCAGAAGGACGGCCAGTCCTACTTCCAGTTCAGCGGCAAACCCGTCGACGGATCGACGGGTCTCTATTACTTCGGGGCAAGGTTTTACAACCCGGCGATACAGAGGTTCATCACGGAGGACACGTACCCCGGCGTCAAGGAGGATCCGCAGAGCCTGAATAGGTACTCTTACGTAGAGAACAACCCTCTTACCAACACAGACCCCACCGGCAACTGCGCCGTGGTCTACGCCTGCGAATACACTCAGCCTCCCCCGACCCAAACCACGACAACTTCCAGCCAATGCCAATACTGCAGTAACTCGGGTTCGTCAGCAAGTTCTAACAGTGCAGTTGGATTGTCTCCTACGGTGGGTTCGCTAAGCGCTGGCAGCGCGGTTACCTCTGGAGCTACCGGAACTCCGGCGACGCAGTCTTCAATTTCTCCAGACGTGAATTTCCGCCTGTTATCGATTGTAACGCCGTTTATGGGGACTGGTCCGAGTCTACCCTCTACGGGGCCTTCTTCAACTCTGGGGCAGGTTGAAACAGCCGCGATAGTCGCGGGGGCTTGGCTTGGTGTTGGAGGAGCGGCGGTATTTGCCGGAACTCAGGGCGGCCTAAATCCCGGGGCCGATGTAATTTTCTTTGCAGCTCTAGGAGGCGCCCTCTTCGTTAGCTCCTACGCTGCCCTAAATTGGCAAAATGCTAATGGCGGAGACGCCATAGGAGAGTGGCTGGACGGCATCCACTTCGGACTAGGATAAAGTGGCTGGACAGATTTGGAAGGTGACGTTAATAACCACATGGCAAGTAAGGAGTTCTTCGATGGAATCGCATCTCGCCTCTCGGACAACGGCTTCGCGGTAAGTCGAAATATAGAGCTTGTTCAATGCACGCTCAGGGTCGTTGGAAAAAGTACGGACTTTGAGGTGAGATACCTGAACATTCTGAGTAATTATGTTCTCGTAACGGAGATGGGAAATGTTGATGTGGGAGGGGCCGAAGACTTCTCAGGGAAGTGTTGGAGATATGCGCTCGAGGACCGACGCTTTAGACTTCCGCGACCTCTTGGAGGGGGGCTCATCACGGTTGCCGTAATAGCAAGCCACGACTTCAACGAAGAAATAAAGGAGTGGGCGAGAAGCCGGCCCCTGCAATTGCATCTAGCGGGCGCCGAATCAATTATGCTCGTATCGTTGAACAACCAAGAGACGTTTTTTCGAAAAGAGCCTCCGTTGGTCTTGGGCAGAGCCTTCAATAGGGACATCGGGAAAATCGCGAAACTAATCGCGACGAGATAAGTTACATTGGTGGCCCTGCAGGGCCACCCCCGAGTGGATTCTCGATGCGGATTCCATCAAGACGACGAGGTCGGAGGCTTTCCGTTGACAAGGGCAATTCTGCGGGAACCTGGGGGACAACAGCTAGAGGTTCTGGCCATCCTTTTTGCTGGAGCGAGAGAAGACAAGGAATAGCACAACAGCAAAGAATACAACCCAACATTCCTAGCCCATAGCCCAAGCCAATCTGGCCTCCTGGCCAGAGATTGGATTGCCACGGCTTGAATAGACCCAACGCGACAAAAACGAGAACCGCGAGCAATGCGCTGAGAATGCCTATGACCCTGGAAGAGGGATTAATCACCGACAGGCATTGAGCGCGCCTGGCCCCAAATTTATGAATTTCAACTTCCGCGTAATATCCTCAGACCCGCGGTAAAGTCCTCACAGACCGCACAACCCATTGACTGTGCCATTTTTTTTCTGGATACGTCGCTGTACGCGACGTAGGTGGCGTACTAGGTAGGTTCGCAAATGTGGCTGATTCAGGACAGGTCGCTCTTACCAAGACCGCGATGGGCGGAACTGCCGGATACACAGAGAATGTGATCGTCGGGACCCTGCGATTGAAAACAGGTGCTCGCCTGCCTCGGCCATGCGTTGTTGAGGAAGATATTTGTGCTCTTCAATCCGAACGACCCCTTCACAAATGTTTGCGAATCAAGTCCCTAAATCCAATAATGTAAACAACAACGATTAGTATGCCCATATACGGAAAGTAGAATGCGAACTTTAGAAAGGCTTGATTGTACGGCGTGCCTGTCGCCGCGGAATAAAACAGAGAAATGACGAATGGCCCCATCGTGAGGAAGGCGATTGCTGCGGCTGCGGCCACCCGCCATCTTGGAATCCGTCTCCAGGAATCTACCATTTATTTCAGCCTCCTATCCGCCAAAGTTCCTAGCTTGTCCGAAGAAAATCATAATCGGAATACCAATTTCTGGTGCTCCGAGAGCGGTTAATATCATACCTGTCCCTTCTCCGACCGAGTTGACGTAGTCCTGTGGAGTCAGACCTCCATTTTCCGCATCGATATAGTCCTGGCTGAAGACACTAAGTGGGGCTGTAGCTGCGCTTGCAAACACAACATCTGGGCCTACGGAATCCGATGCGAAAATCCTGGCAATGTTCTTTATTATTCCCGTTTCCTGTGCGAAATTCGAGCTCTGCTCCTCCGGAGGGGCAGAGCTCGTCATCGACATGGTAGCGCTAGTGCTCGTCACCGAAGACGTGCCAGCTGACGTGTTGGGAATCGCCCCGGAACCCGGAGTACCGTTCGGAGCATTCGTAATGCAGTGTGAGCATGTGGGCGTCGGTGAAGGTGCGGGAGGAGGACTTGCTGTGTTTGGGCTTGTTGACGAACCCGAGAACCCTGAACCGCAGTATGGGCATTCGTCAGATGGTGGTGTTGGAGATGAAGAAGACGGAGGCTGAGTGTATTCGCAGGCGTAGACCACGGCGCAGTTGCCGGTGGGGTCTGTGTTGGTAAGAGGGTTGTTCTCTACGTAAGAGTACCTATTCAGGCTCTGCGGATCCTCCTTGACGCCGGGGTACGTGTCCTCCGTGATGAACCTCTGTATCGCCGGGTTGTAAAACCTTGCCCCGAAGTAATAGAGACCCGTCGATCCGTCGACGGGTTTGCCGCTGAACTGGAAGTAGGACTGGCCGTCCTTCTGGTAGTTGAGCCCGAAGGGCTCGTAGTCGGAGCTGAACAGGGTGTTCGCGGAGCCTTCCATCACGTGCCTGACACTCCCGAGCGCGTCGTTGAGGTAGAAGTACGAGTATCCGCACTCGCAGGCCTCCTCAAGGAGGAGACCGTTGGCATAGTAATACTTGTCGACCGCCCCCGAACCCGTGTTCTTCTCGTAGATCAGGTTCGTCCCCTCGTAGACGTAGACCGTTGTCTGCGTGCCCTGGACGCTCTTCACCCTCCTCCCGTCGCTGTCGTAGGTGTTGGTCTGGACCGTGACATTGTTGTTCTTGACCGTCGTCAGACGGTTCTCATAGTCGTATGAGTACTGCCAGGTCGTCGAGCCGTTGACCAGCTTCATTAGGTTCCCGTTGCTGTCGTAAGTGAGAGTGGCGTTCCCGACAGAGGTAAGCCTGTTGTAGGTCGAATAGCCGTAGGTGCTCTTGACGCTGTTCTGGGTGATGCTCACGATGTTCCCTGCCCCGTCGTAGCTGTAGGAGATTGAGCCCCAAGGCCCGGCGGCTGTCGAGACACGGTTGAGCCAGTCGTAGGTGTAGTTCTCGTCGTTGATGCTCAGGACGTTCCCCACGCTGTCGTAGGTGTAATTGATGTCCATTACCTTGGTGCTCCCGGACTCGGCGTCGATGTTCGTGGGCATGTCCCTGTCGTTGTAGCCGTAGGTCGTCTTGACCCCGTTCGCGTATGATATGGTGCTGAGCTTGTCGTCGACGGTGTAGGTGAAGTTCACCGCCCCGCTGTTCATGGTCGACACCCTGTTCAAAGCATCGTAGGTGAAGGAATCTGAAGAGCCGTCGGGGTACTTTATGGAAAGGATGTTGCTTGCCTTGTCGTAGGTGTAGAGGACCTGGTAGCTCGTGCCCGAGATGCGGTCTGTCTCGTTGGTCACCCGGTTCATCGCGTCGTAGGTGTAGTAATCGGTCGACCCCGAGTCGGTCTTTGTTAGTAGATTTCCGGCCTTGTCGTAGGTGTACGAGACGGTGGAGGAGTCGGGATACGTGATGAGCGCGAGCCGATTGAGGGCATCGTAGGAATATGTGGTCTTGTTGCCGTCCGGCTGGACCATGCTCGCTAGGTTGCTGTCGTTGTCGTAGCTCTTCGTTTCATACATCCCATCCGGATAGGAGGTGTTGGTCAGGCGGTTGAGGTCGTCATATTGATAGGTTGTGACCTCCCCTTTGGGGTCGGTCTCTTTCACTAGGTTGCCCGAGAGGTCGTACTTGTAGCTGGTCGTGTTGTACGCGCCGGTCTTGTAGTATTCGAGGACGCTCGTGAGCAGGCCGTTCCAGTTGTAGACGCATTGCTCCTCGTGCCCGTTCTCGTTGGTGATGGTTTTCGTGTTGGTTGTGTCGTTGTAGGCGATTGTCATGTTGCTCCCTCCTGGGTTGGTCGTCTTGACGAGCCGCCCGTCCTGGTCGTAGGTATAGGAATAGGTGTTCCCCGCCGCGGTCGTGTTGCTCGCTACCAGGTTGTCCCAGTTGTAGGTGAAGCTCTGCGTGGAGTAAAGCGTCGAGCCGTTGTACCTCTCTATTGATGTCAGCCTTCCAAGACCATCGTAGGTCTGCTTCACCACGTTCCCGTCCGAGTCGGTGATGGTCAGGATGTTTTGGGCATCATTGTAGGAATAGTTCTCGACCGAGGTCGCGGAGCCGACCGTCGGATACGTAGTCAAGAGCAGCCGATTCAACGAATCGTACTCGTACGAAGTGGTGTAACCATTCGGGTTCGTCTGGGAAAGCAGGTTGCCCGTGGAGTTGTCGTACGTGCTGGAGGTCGTCACGTTGACAGCCCCTACCATGATGCTCGTGAGGGTCGGGTAGGCGTGCGAGTAGGTCGAGGAGTAGTGTATGTAGGTGGTCCTTCCAAGCGGGTCGGTCATCGTGATCTGGTTGCCGTAGCTGTCGTGGGTGTAACTTGTGTAGAGCCAGGAGCTGCTGTTGAGCTGCTTGGTCTGGAGCAGGTTTTCGGCCGAGTCGTATTTGTAGTAGGTCTCCATCTTGGCGCTGCCGCTGCCGTTCTGAAGGGACGCCTCTCCGACGAGCGCGTCGTGGACGTTCGAGGAAATCGTCAGTGGCGTGTAGAAGCTGTCGCTGAACCCTGACGTGTTGAAGGTGTCTTGGAAGTTGGTGTTGGCGTACGAGTACCATGTCTGGTGGCCGACAAAGTCCGTGCTCTCGATCACGTTGCCCCAATTATCATAGCTGGAAGTGGAGTCGGCGAGGAGGCCACCTGACGGCGAAAGGAGCCTGGTCTCGTTGAGCCTGCCGTAGTTGTCGTAGTCGCTCTCGGTTATGCGGTCGAGGGTTCCGGCCCCCGACTTGTCGTAGGTTCGCGTGTAGTTCTTTGTATTTACGGCGTGGAAGTCTTCGATTGCTTGGTTCGAAGAACCGTTCGAGACGGTCGCGTTCGACCAGATAACACCTCCGTTAACGATTGAGTAGGCTATGCTTGTACTAGAGCTCAGCGAGTTCGCCATGGGCGAGGCATAGTCGTCTATGGAGTTCACGTAGTAGGTCTTCACTTCCGTCCCCACCGGCGCGCTCCCATATGCGTAGGTCACACCGCCAAGGGTGGGGTAGATGATGCCAGTCAACAGCCACCTGTTTATCCCGTCGTTATACTCATACCTCGTAACCCAGCCGGCCGGGTCGGTCGCGCTCACCAGATTGTTGTTGAGGTAGCCATAGCTCCATGTCCGTCCGCCCGAGCTGATGGAGCTGAGCTGGCCGTTGCCGTTGTAGGAGAAGGTAACGGTCCTACCGATGGTGTCGATGATCTTCGAGATGTGCCCGGACGCGTACCTAAAGGAGATGGTGTTATTCCCGGTGCGGTCGGTTATGGAAACAAGGCTTTCGTTCGAGGCGAAACCGTACTGAAGGCCCGATGGCATGAATAGGGTGTAGGTTCCTCCTCCGTTGTGTACGAGGTCAAAGTTCGTAGCGCCGTGGTAGACGAAGGAGCTGCCGTTCCAGCTGTATGGATACGCCTCGCCGTCGGTGAGGTGAAGGTAGTTCGTCCCGAGCCAAGGGAGGTTCAGTGACCACCCATTGCCGAGGTTCGCCCCGGTGTAGTTGTCGTACTCGTAGGGGGACGTGGAGCGGAACCCATAGGGCGAGGAGTATACGCGAGTGATAGCCAGGTCCAGTCCCCTTCCCGGAAGGTTCAGGTCACCCTGTCCGACGGTTAGGAGGCCGTTCCCCGGCGAGACGTACTCCGTCAGGTCTTGGAAGTACTGCTCGTACGGGGAGATGCCCGGGGCGCTCCAGGACTTGTCCGAGTCGGCGGCCGTGGGCACGACTACCGGGAACGAGGCAAAACGAACGCTGTACGGACTGGAACCTTCGGTCCAGACCGCGGTCGCGATCCCGCCGGGCGCGATTACCTGTGAGGAACCGAGTGTTCCTAGGCTTGAGGACTGGATGTCGCTCTCCGACGAGGAGAGGACCTGCAGGGGCAGCCAGCTCGTGCCCTTGTTCACCGAAGTAAGGTAATCCAGGTTTGAGGAGCTAGCCTGGACGACGGCGGTCAGATCGCTGCTCCCGTCGGTGGTTATCGTGCACGCGTCCTGCCCGCTGATCAATCCCGACGCGAGCGTCGTCTCGCTCGGGGAAGAGCCTGACCCGTAAGCGAAGCCCCAGTACTTGGCGGTGGTCGTGCCCACTCCGCAGAACTCGATTGAACTCCCCAGCGCCGAGGCAGTGCTGAAGGCCAGGTTATACGTGGATGACGTCGAGACCGAGGAACTCCAGGAAGACCCTGAGTAAGTGATGATGGCGAGGGTGGTCGCACTGCTCCAATTGATCGAGTAGACGTATCCGAGCTTCCCGCTCCCCAAGTTGACGAGGATTCCAAGGCCCGAGTCCGTCCCTGTCGAAAGGTCGATATCTTTCGACTTGGCCCAGCTCGAAGAGAGCTCCCAGATTTCTAGGTGCGAGTTAGTCCCGTCGAACGTGTTGACGCTGACCCAGAAGTCGCCGTTCGAGTCGAAGGAGGCGGTCGGGAGGCTCGCGTCGTTGTTGGTGGTGGCCCTGGTCGCCTCCGAGATGCTCCAGGAAATCGAGCAAGTCGATGGGTTGGGGACCGTTCCGTAGCGATAGGCGAAGGATGCCGAGCTGCCATCCGCGTCGACGTACGCGACCGTCGAGCCGTAGAGTGCCACCGTGAAGTAGTCCCCGTGGGTGGCAGCGCGGATAGTGGTCGGGCTGCTCCAGGCGGTCCCGTTTGTGCTCGACGAGCAGAGCATGTTCGTCCCGTCGCTGAAGAAGGCGAGGTAGCCGCCGTTGACGTAGAGCAACTTGGTCTGCCCGGTGGCTGCTGAGGCGTCGATGCCCGCGTTGGACGCCACGATAGACGGGTCAATCTTGAAATCGTCTCCGACACCGTAGGTGAGGGCGTCGCTCGTGCTGTTGAAGATGGGCGCGAGGGCGCTGCTGTCAGACCAGTCAAATCCAAGCTCGCGGGCTCCTGATGTGCTGTTCTCGCCGAACCAGGCCGTGGTTGATTCGACCTCGACGGGTTGCTCGCCGAACTTCAGAGCGATGTCGCCTCGACCCGAAGGCCAGTCCACGAAGCCGGTGATGCTTATTGAGAGGCCGGACGTCTGACAGTACTC
>JAPCJO010000005.1:0-4477 GCA_027886905.1 Nitrososphaerota archaeon | reverse complement strand
GCCAGTCCACGAAGCCGGTGATGCTTATTGAGAGGCCGGACGTCTGACAGTACTCTTGTCTTCGCCGGGGGACACGATTCGGGCGATGTCTCGTTCCAACTGTTATTATAAGAGACCGTTCCCGGTGCCAGAGGGATTGAGGCGTTCGTGGGATACTACGGAGGCTACCGTCACGTTCGCTATCGTTTGGCCTGAGGAAGTCACTATGTAACTCTCGAAGGCCGCCGTGCTGTTGGAAGACAACGATGTACTCAGGTCTCCCGGTGGCAGACCGGAAAGACTCGTACTAAGCGCGTCGTTGGAACCGTCGCTTGCGACCAAAGTGCCGTTTGCGTAGAAGGTGTACGAGTGTTGAGTCTCCTCGCCTACTGGGCTGTCCATGACCAGTAGCCCTGGAACGTTTGCGTGCAGGGTGACATCCCCGGCAACCTGCGAAAGAGGTTCCGTCGACTCCCAAAGAGCCGGAAAGCGTGGGCGTCGCTGGCGCCGCATGCTGCGCTTGACTTACTGACTTGTTAGCGGCGGGAATTCCCGGCTCGGCCAGCAGTAGAAGAAGCAGGAGGGTCAGGACCTTGGTCTTTTGGAAGCGCCGGGTCGAGTTCAACACCACACTCTCCTTTGGTCCTGCATCTTCCGCTCAGGGTCAGAGCCCGCACCAGTAGTCGACGGGACTGTTGATGACGTCGTAGGCGCTAACAAGCCAAGAGCTGATGTAAGGAGTGTACGAGTTTCCGAGGTTGTCCGTGATTGACGTCGAGACCGATGCGGTGCTCCCGGCGTCGATCCAGTAGGAGGACGCTGTTGTTGAGAGAGTCGCCATCGTGGTCGAGCCGAATTGGTAATAGGAAAGCGTGGGAGCGCCGCAGGTGGCGCCCGTGTCGCACGTCACCGAATACGCCACCGACTCGGAGTACTGGTTGTAGAACGACGGGTTGATCGTCCCTCCTGCGGCCGCTGTCCCGGAGAGGGAGCTGGTGGAATCCCATCGCTCTGACGTTCCCGAGCCAGTTAGCGGGTTGGGGCTGACAGACCAGCTTGTGCCGTAGTCGAGCCACTCGGTCACCGCTGACGTCGTCATCGTGTAGGTTGTGCCGGAGGTTCCTAGGTAGGTGTAGGTGAAGGTAGGCGCAGTGGGACTGCCGCCGCCGTCGAGCATGTATTCTACCGTCTCTCCTTCCTGGCGGTAGTAGTTGACGGTGTATGTGTTTCCACCCGTGGTCGGAGTGCCGGCGGTAGAGGTCCCGTCGGCAGAGTTCCTGAAGCGTTCGTTGAACGCCTCGCCCGAGGGTTCCGCCGGAGCGGTTATCGCCCTGTTGTAGTCGCTCCAGCAGGGCGATTGGGTGTCGCTCGTGACTCCCGAAGAAGGACTGTCCGTGCAGACCGTCGCCGAGGTCGAGCTGTCGACGTAGCCCGTGTAGGTCCAGGTCAGTCCCGAGGTCGTGGTTCCCACTTGTAGCGAGAACTTCAGGCTGTTCTTGCGTTCGTCGTAGTTCGTAAAGGACCAAGTCGTACAGCTTCCGCTGCCACATGGTGTCTCCGAGATCGTCGTGCCTCCGCCGCTGAACCGCTGGCGGTCGGTCGAGCCATCGGAGGGTTCGGTGGCGGTCAGGGTCGAGGCCGAAAGCAGAGTTATGTTGTGCGAGCTACCATCGCACGCGACTGTTGAGGGAGATGCGGAGTCGCCCGACAGGGTAAGGGTCACTGAGCTTGCCGAGTTGTCCATTGTGCACTGGACTGGCAGAATGATTGGGCTGAGGACAACACCCGCCTCGACATAGTCTGTCGTGTAGCTTGCGGAAGCTGTGAACGGGAAATTGGTCGTCGAGCTCGAACCTGTTGTCTCGTACTCCGTGCCCATGTAGTTGTAGATGATTTCACTGACGAAGGTGAAACCCGAGCCGGCGCTGATGGTTGGGTGCGAGCATGGATACTGGTCGCCGAAGGTCTGGATGCTGCCGATCAAGACGTTGTTGGACGAATATGACGGTGACGTCGAGGTCGTGTACGACGTGACGGAGCTGGAGACCTGAGTTGATTGCGAGGCCGTGGCGGCCGGGGTCGCGACGACGCCACTGACTTCGTAAAGCGTGACGAATGCGTTCGGGTTGGAGACCGAGAACGTGATCGTTACCTGGTCGGAGCCGCTGGAGGAGGCCGTCCCGGTCCATATCGACGTCCCGAGATACTCGGGACTGCATGCCCCGGAGGATATGTAGTAGTCAGAAGGACTGGACTGCTGCGTGAATGTCGTTGACAGGGTGTCCGTCACAGACGACACGGAAATGCTGCTCCCGTCGTAATACTGGACGGCGACTACCAGTACGTCGCCTGACGTGACCGAGCTTGAGAACGATGGGGCGAGTGTCGTGCCGCCGCAGGGCGTGCAATTCGTTCCCAGGTCCTGGACAATCGACGGGTCGATGGTGGCGACGTTCTGCGGGAATTCTGCGACGGCTCCATAGTACGACGATGAAGCGAACGAAAATTGCCCATAGTAGAGAATCGCGGAGACGGACCCACTCCACACGAAATCTAGGACGTCGTGCCAGTCGGCTGGATTCGGGGTCGCGCCGAAGGTGACGTGGGATGCATTTCCAAGCGAGACTAGGCCGCTCTGCGACTCAGCACTGTAGGCATTGACTCCGTCGGTGGTGAGGTAGTTCCCTGTGACCAATCCCACTATGTTGAAGTCGTTCGATGAGACCTCGCGGTAATTGCACGTTGTCTCTTCTGGAGTCTGGACGAAGTCGTAAGAACAGTAGAGGTAGCCTTCCACCGATGGTCCTGAAAGCTGCGTGGTGTTTACGGAGAAGCCTGTCTGAGTGATATCGGTCACTGATGTCCCAGGCGTGAGGATGCTCCCGGACTCCTCAACCGCGTAGCCAGAGAACTCAGTTGTGTTGCCCCACAGCGAAACGTAGCTCGCCTGCAGGGGGTTCGAGATCGAGAAGGAATAGTTTCCCGCAGGTGTGACATAGACGTAGGACTGACCCGTTGTCGTCTCATGAGGAGAAATCTCGAAGTCAAAGTCCTGAGTCTGGGTTATCTTAGGTGCAGAAGAGGGCGCGACTTGGACGGAGGCGTTTGAGGTCGATCCGGATTGATTGAGAGACATCTGGGGAGTCGAGGCTTTCGGCGTGTCGTTCGATGTCGGCGGCGAAGGAGCCCCAGCCACGGTGGAGGGGACGGCCTTCGCATTTGAACTCGACTGACTTTGTACTGCGTTCGCCGAACTCGGCTCGCGCCCGTTGATTCCCGGAGAAGCAAACAGGAGAGATTGAGCGACAAGCAGACAGCAAATTGTGGTGAGAAGTAGCTTGTCAGATTTTCCGAGAATCATGCAACCCCATGCTAATCTTGTATATACGCGCCCACGCGAAAGTCTTCGGGCCTATGACCTGCCAAGCCCAGAAGCAAAGGCCACAGCCTACGCCCTCCTCAACAGGCCTTCGCCGCCCTTCTGAGAGCCGCTCTCCGCTGATTCACAAGCACTCTAGCTAGCGGAGCGGCCGCCGCGTCACTTGGCGAGCACGCCCTTTGGGAGGACGGCCATGACGTCGGGGTGCTTCGTCCGGATTGACTGCTCCGAGAGCGGGAAGAGCCCGCTCCTCATCGCCCTCCTCACGTTGTAGCGGATGAACTGCTTGTAGCGCGAGTCGCCGATGTACGCGAGGACGGCGTCCGTGGCCGACGCCTCGTCCATCCCCCTCACGGTGGTGAAGTAGGGTGCGAGGATGAGCCAGATGACCCGGTGCCTCCCGTCGGTTATCGGGTGCTCCAGGAGGCGCTTGACGTAGTCGAACTGGTTCTGCTGGCGGGGCGGGGGCCGCGGGATGAGGGGCCTGAACTCGTCGACGAGGGACTGGACGAACTCGGGGACGGGGGCCGACCTCAGCGACCGCATGCCGGAGATCATCAGGCCCTGCACCAGGGCCGCGAAGAGGTCCCTCACGTCGTTCACGGTGAAGTAGACGAGGCCGCCGCGCAGGCGCATGTTGACCAGGTGCCACCTCGGCTCCCTAGTGAGCCCGTACTCGGTGGTCACCTCGAGGTACTTCTCGAAGGGGCACGTTATCACGACGGGGCCTCCGCCTCCGCGGGGCTCCCCCGTCTCGACCTTCAGCTCGAGGCCTGCCGCCTCCTTCAGGAGGACGATCATCTGCTGCGGTGGCTCCTTGATGAAGAACGTCTTGGCCCGGGCGGCCTCGGTCCTCGAGAGGGCCAGCGTGAGGAAGGGCTCGTTCTTCGACGCGAGCACCGCCACGAAGTAGCTGTAGAACTCGATGACGTCGTCCGGGTTCTTTGTGTCGCCGCTCCACCTCTCGTAGGACTGGTAGCCCAGCTTGCGCACGTTCTGGACGTCGAAGGTGGGGTTCCTCACGGCGAGGGTGAGGCGGTAGCGGGCCTGGTCGAGGATCGGCCTGTAGACGGACTTCACCACCTCGTCGAGCGGGTACGTGAGGAGGAAGTCCCTCGC
>JAPCJO010000028.1 GCA_027886905.1 Nitrososphaerota archaeon | reverse complement strand
TTCATCACGCCCGCCCTGACGGAAAAGGAGAAGGGCCTGCTCTACCCGTTCGTCGTCGCCTCTTCCGCTCTCTTCACCGTCGGAGTCCTCTTCGGCTACTTCCTCCTGGCAAAGTTCCTCTTCATCGCGCTGGCGCCTTTCATCCAGACGGCGCAGGCCACGCCGCTCATCGACGTGGCGAACTTCTACTTCGTCGTCTTCCTCACCGTGGGGATGAGCGGGATCGCCTTCACAACCCCCGTCTACGTCTTCATGTTGATCCGGTTCAGGGTCCTCAGCCCCCAGACCTTCCGGAAGAACCGGGTGATCATCTGGGTGGTCGTCTACATAGCGACCGCGATCATCACGCCCGACGGAGGCCCCATCCTCGACATCATCCTCTTCGTCCCCATAATCGTGATGCTCGAGCTCGCAGTCTTCCTGGGAGCCCGGTCCATCAGGAACCTCGAGGCGCCCCCGGAACCGGACAAGTGCAAGTACTGCGGCGCGAAGCTCGGCGGGGCGACCTTCTGCCCCAACTGCGGACGAGCGGCGGAGTAGGCCTTCAGAACGCCTTATACGAGACCGCCGCACAACTCCAGCCGACGCATGTCCGCAATCCTTCCGGGGGATAACAAGCAGAAGCTGGCGACAGCCGGCGGCTTCGACGAGGTCTTCGAGCTCGTCAAGAAGGCGGTGGACCAGGTCCTCGGGATACACCGGGCGGGGCTGAGCCTAGTCCTGGGCGACATCCCGAACCAGGTGGGTGCCTACCACGAGATGGGCTCGAACGCCATAGTCATGAACAGGAACATCATGAAGATCGTGTGGCGCTCGACAAGGTCGAGGCAGCGGCGGAACGCTTACGCGTTCATGATACTCTTGCACGAGTACCTCCACACGCTGGGCTTCACCGACGACGCCCAAGTGAGGGAGCTGTCCAGGAAGATCACCGACGCCTACGTCGGGAAGGGCCACATCGCGGGCGAGATGGCGGTGAGCCCTCTCGACAAGTTCTTCCCCGAGATAAGCCAGTTCGCAATGTTCAGGGACAACGGGACCTTCGAGACCGTCCGCAAGTTCGACACTTCGAGCACCCCGTACATAGCGTAAAATCCCACAGGAACCCCTATATTCCGAGTTCGGGCGCGCTCGTCTCGGTATACAGTCGTGCGCGGTCTGCGACTAGTGGCTGCCTTCGCTGCACTGCTTGCGACCTACCTGCTAGGCTCGTATTACATCGGGATGTCGGTAGTCGTCGACGTCCCGTACTACGCGCTTCTCTCGCTCGGGAGGGTCGCCATAGTCTACTTCATCTCCCTGGGCGTGGGGCTCGCCTTCGGCATCCTGGCGGCAACGAACAAGCACGCGGAGCGCGTCCTCGTCCCGCTCTTCGACATTGGGCAGAGCGTCCCGATACTGGGGTACTTCCCGGTCGTCCTGACCTTCCTGATAATCGCCTTCCCCCACGGGGTGGGAAACGAAATCGGGGCAGACTTCCTCCTGTTCACGGCGATGGAGTGGGACATCTTTTTCGGGGTCGTAGGGGCAGTGAAGAACATCCCCAGCTCGGTCGAGGAGGCCGCCCGCGGGTACGGCTTCACCGGAAGCAACCACCTGAGGTACGTGGTGATTCCTGCGGTCCTCCCGGCCCTCCTTTCGGCCTCCGTGCTCGCTTGGAACGACGGCTGGACCTTCGATGTGGCCTCCGAGTTCGTCCAGTTCGCGAACTCCGCCGGGAAGCTCACAACGTACTCGGTGACGGGCCTCGGCTCCTACATACAGCTGGCGACGCAACAAGGGCACATAATCGTCTCGTGGTATGGCGTGCTGGTGATGGGCGAGATCATCTTCATCACGAACCAGTTGATATGGCACCAGCTCCAGAACCGGGTCGCGACCCACAAGCCCGTGCTGGCGACCATCATAAGGCCTGACCTGCAATCGCCCCTCAGGCTTCGGAGGCGATTCAGGCGGCTATTCGGCCTCAGGATAAGGCAGGTCGCCCAGACGGTCCGGGTAAGCGAGCAGCTGAGCACAAGGGCGCTCGCCGTCGTCTTCGTGGTGGTGCTCTCGGTCGTCGGCTTCCTGGTCTACGCGCACCTGCCGATACGCGGCCTCCAGGCCTTCGTCTCAGACATCACTAGACCCGGCGGCCAGCTCTCAAACGTCCCGCTCTATTCCCTCTTCACCATCGGCAGGCTCTTCGCGGCCTACATCACCTGCGTCGGGATAACGCTCCTCTGCGCCGTTCTTGCAGTGACCAAGAAGAACTTCGCGCGCTACTTCTACCCGCTCTACGACCTCGGGAGGTCGGTCCCCTACCTGGCGGTCTTCCTGCCGCTCTTCGTCACACTGCACGGGTCGCTCCCCACCGGCGTCAGCCAGGAGATAGCCTCGTTCATCCTGCTGATGCTGGCGATGGTCTGGTACCTCCTCTTCAACGTCGTCACGGCGGCGCGCGCCCTCCCGACCGAATTAATCGAGGTCTCGGCGGTCTTTGGCGTGAAGGGGTGGAAGAGGGTGACCGACATCATCCTCCCCGCGGTGCTGCCTGCGTTTATCACCGGGTCTCTTCTGGCGTGGGGAGGAGGGTGGAACGTCGTGATCTACTCGGAGTACGTCCAGCTGGCAGGCCAGAGCACGCCTTACGTCCTCCCTGGCTTGGGCTACCTCCTGGACAACGCGGCCTACGTGCTCGGAGACATCCCGCTGGTGGTCTTCTTCCTGTTCATAATGTCCGGAATAGTCATCCTTTTGGAGCGCCTCGTTTGGAGGAGGCTCCTGAAGCGCGTGGAAAGGTTTGGAGTCGAGTTCAATTGAGCGCTACCCCCATCCTTAGCATAAAGGACATCGTGAAGATCTTCCGGAACGGCTCGGAGGTGAAGGCGATCGACGATGTCAGCTTCGACGTGAACTTGAACGAGTTCATATGCATCATCGGGCCTTCCGGCTGCGGAAAGTCCACCCTTCTCAGGATAATCGCGGGCCTCGAGACGGCGACGTCGGGGCAGATCCTCTTCCAGGGACAGCCGAAGACCCAGCCGACCTCGAAGGTGACGATGGTGTTCCAGACGTTCGGGCTGCTCCCCTGGAAGACCGCCGTCGAGAACGTCGAGCTCCCGATGGAGGTGGCCGGGATCGAGAAGGCCGAGGCGAAGGCACGCGCCGACCGCTACCTGAAGATGGTCGGGCTCGGGATGTTCGAGAACGCCTACCCGCACGACTGCTCCGGCGGGATGAGGCAGCGCATCGGGGTCGCGAGGGCGCTCGCCCTCGGACCGGAGGTCCTTCTCCTTGACGAACCCTTCTCCGCGCTCGACGAGCTCACGGCCAAGTCCCTCCGCATCCTCCTCCTCCAGATATGGGGAGACCCTGCGCTGCCCACGAACAACTTCGTCATGGTCACGCACAACGTAGAGGAGGCCGTGATGATGGCCGACCGGATAATTGTGATGTCGCCCCGCCCGGGAAGGGTGGTGGGGGAGCTCAAGGTCCCTCTCCCGCGGCCCCGGTTCGAGCACCTCCGCGACCCCCTCTTCTTCGACACCGTGGACAAGCTCATGGGGATGCTCTCCTCGAACGTCGAAGAGCAGATGTGAGACTCGCGAGTCAGCGTGCGCGAGGCCGCGCCCTCTGTGCGCTCCTCAGCGTCCTGCCCAAGAAAGTGAGGGTGTTTCCGCGCTTCTGGAACTTGAAGAACCTGTGAAGGTCGCGAGGCCTGTCGATGTCGAAGCCGACGCCCTTCGAGTAATAGACCGCGACACGCAGTCCGAGGGCGACCGCGCCGGCGAAGTGCTTCCGGAAGCTGTCGTCGTCGTAGTGGAGGGGAAGCTCTACTCCCCTCGTCAGGAGGAGCATGTTCGTCCCGTCAAAGCTCTCCGCGGGCGACAGGACGACCTGGGCTCCCTCGCGCGCCAGCATGGGCGCCGCCTTCAGGTCCTCCACCGCCAGGAGGGGGAGGTCCGCGGGGATGACAAGCCGACGCGCGTACGACGCGGTTGCCTCGAGCCCGCGAAGGACGGCGGCGCTCACCCCAGAGTCCTCCTTCTCAGAGATTGAGCTCGCGCCGAACCTGTTGACGAACTCGAGGATCTGTGCGTCGGAGGAGACCACGAACGTCTGCCTGATCATCCTGGCCTTGATGAGGGTCTGGAGGGCGTCCTCGAGCATCGCGACCTGTAGCTGCCGCCTCTGCGCCGGGTCCAGCAGGGGGGACAGGCGCCCCTTCGGGTTCTCGCCCTTCACGGGGATTATGACGGCCGTCGATTGGTTCGGCCCAGTCAACTGACGCGCGCTCATGCCTCCATCGCGACCTTCGCCAACCTTTCCTCGTCCCCCGCTGTCCTCATTAACGTTGAGGTGAGGCGGCAGGATACCCCCATCTTCCCTATCGCGTCCGCCTGGGCGCGGTCGCTCTCGTCGACTATTATCGCGTCGACGACGTCCTTGTAGAGCCGCGCCACCCCCTCAGACGTAGGCTTCAGGCCCCTGGCCACCATCAGCCCCGCCGCCGGCCCGGAGAACGAGCCCTCGCCCACCATGGGAGACACGGCTAGCTTCCTGGCCTTAGCCTTGTGCAGCGCGTCTCTCAGCCCGCCGATTGACAGGATAGGCATGATGCTCGTTATCGGGTTCGCCGGAGCGAAGACGATTCTTTCCGCGGACGCGATGCTCCTGGCTGCCTCCTCCGTCATGCGGGCTCGCCTGCTACCCATGTAGCGGACCCCCGTCGGCGTCGGCCGTCCCCTCTCTCTCACCCAGAACTCCTGGAGGTGCATCTCTCCCATTTCGGCCGTCATTATTCGCGTCTCGACGTGCTGGTCGGTCGACGGGAGTATCGTCCACCTGCGCACCCCTAGGCTGCGAGCTATGATGGAGGTCGCCTCCGTGAGGCTCCTCCCATCCCTCAGCAGCGAGGTCCTGAGGAGGTGGGTGGCCATGTCCTTGTCGCCGATGTTGAACCAGGTGTCCTTCGCGCCCAGCAGCTTCAGCTGGCCGAGGGCCTTGAACTCGTCCCCCTTGATGCCCCAGCCCCTCTGCGAGTCAGCGATGCCCGCCAGCGTGTACGTCACCGTGTCTATGTCGGGACACACGTACAGGCCGTGGAACCAGGCATTGTCTCCGACGTTCGCCACCACTGTGAAGCTGGAGACTTTCTGCAGGCCCCGCAGGAATTTCGCGGACCCCGTCCCTCCCGAAAGGACGACGACCCTGCCGGACGTCTCCGCCACCCGGGCATTCACCTGAAGAGGTCCAGGCTCCTTTTCCGGACCATGCTCCTCACTCCGGCCTCTGACCTGCGGTACTTGACGCCCCTGACTACCGCTACGGGGATGAGCGACCGCTTGGTCATCACCAGCTCGGCTGCGGCGGCGACCTCGTCGACGACGGCCGGCTGCGTCACCCTCAGGACGTACCCGAAGGGGTCCTTCTTTCCTGCGAGCCTCTCGGTGGGCTCTATCCCAGAGCACCCTATCGCCAGGTCCGTCTGACCCTCCCGCCAAGGCCTCCCAAAAGTGTCGGTCACTATCACGGCGAGCCTCTTGGCGGTCGCTCTCTCCAGGCGTCTGCGTATGCCCCTCGCGCTCGCGTCCGGGTCGAGGGGAAGGAGCACCACGTAGCCCGACTTCACGTTCGACATGTCAATGCCCGAGTTGGCGCAGACGAACCCGTGCCTGGTCTCGGTGATGAGGACGCCGTGCCCCTTCCTCACGACCCGCCTCGACTCGCGGAGGACGAGGTCCACGACCCGGGGGTCCTTCTCGAGCTCGGCGGCCAAGGCGAACGCCTTCCTTGTGGGGTTCACCTCCTCAAGCCTGACCAGCCTCCCCTCGCTCTTCGAAACTATCTTCTGCGTGACCACCACTATGTCACCGTCTGTGAGCTCTAGATCCATCGCGCGAAGCGCATCTGCTATCATCCCGCCGAGGTCGTCGCCCGGCTCCACCCGCTTGACCCCTTCGACGCGGAAGATTCCGATTGCGGGGGGAGGGGCCAAATTGGTTACGAGGGCTTCGCAGAAAAGCCCTGGCTTATGAAATGTGCCGCCCGGAAATAACTATGGTTATAAGGGTGGGAGAGCGTCGGAGAGAAAGAGCGCCTGCTTGGTCACCAGCGAACAGGTCCTCGACGCCCTGAGAGGCGTGAAGGACCCCGAGCTCCAGAGGGATGTGGTCTCCCTGGGCATGATAGAGGACATCAAGATAGACGGAGGACTGGTCTCGTTCACGTTAAACCTCACCACCCCCGCCTGCCCCCTTCGCGCCGAGATGGAAGCCGAGGTCAAGGCCGCCATCCGCGCTGTCCCCGGGGTCGTCGACATCAAGATGAAAACCAGCGCGCACATCCCCGCCACTCGTCTCGGGGACCAGGGCGAAGTGATGAGGGGGGTGAAGAACATCATCGCGGTCGCAAGTGGCAAGGGCGGCGTGGGAAAGACGACGGTGGCCGTCAACCTCGCGGTCAGCCTGGCAGCCTCTGGAGCCAGGGTCGGGTTGCTCGACGCCGACATCTACGGGCCGACCGTCCCCGTCATGATGGGTGTGAGGGAGAGGCCGGGGGCGGTGGGCAACATGATGGTCCCACCCGCGGCCCACGGGGTGAAGGTCATCTCTCTGGGGTTCTTCTACAAGGACGATACGCCCCTCGTCTGGAGGGGGCCGATGGTCGCGGGCGCGGTCAAGCAGCTCCTTACCCAGGTCGAATGGGGCGACCTGGACTACCTCATCGTCGACCTTCCTCCTGGATGTCTACCGGCTGGCACTTTCGTACTGACCGCCAACAATTCTCCGAAGCCAATTGAAAAAGTCAAAGTCGGCGATTTCGTCTTCAGTTACGATGGCAAGGCGCTTGTTCCGAGGCGGGTCCTTGGCGTCGTCCCGCAAGGCAAACAGGACGTGTTCAAGCTAAAGACGGCCAACAGGACGGTGGTCGCAAGTGCCAACCATCCGTTTCTCGTGTACAACGCGCGCGGTAACCACAAGTGGCGTCGCCTCGACCAGTTGAGGGTCGGAGACAGAGTCATGGTGACGAATTGCATCAAGGGTGGCTTGGCTCTTCCTCTCCCATCTCTCAAGCACGATTCTAAAGGTCTCACAATCCCGAAGGCAACGACAAACGAATTCATGCAATTGGTGGGCCACTTCCTCGGGGATGGCTTTGTCAAGAAAGTGAAGGCTCGCAAGAGTCCCGCAGAGATCAGAATTTGCGAACCGAAAGGCAGCAGGTTCCACGAGAAATACGATTCTCTCTACAAGAAGGTCTTCGGCGTAGGGACATTCCTGGACAATGATGGCGCAAAATTGGCAATCTCTTCTGCCTCCCTAGCTGAGTTATTCATCGCCCTGGATTTGGCGCACAGCGCGAGACAGAAGGATGTTCCCAGCTGGGTCTTCTCCTTACCCTTGGACCAGAGGGTCGCGTTCATCAGAGGGTACGCAGAAGCCGACGCGCACATTAGACATCGCGAAGGGCAGAAAATGCTCGCAGATCCCTCCGGCTTGACCAGGATGGTTTCCTTGATCCAAGATACTGTCGCAGTGGCGAGCACTAACGAGGTTCTTGTGAGACGACTGCACGAGCTTTGCCTGATGAGCGGTCTGCGTGCCAATAATGTCAGGTCGAGAACGAGAAAGGGGAATCGTCTGAAGTCAGGGCGAATAATCGGACCAAGCATGCAGTTCGAGTTTGATTTTTCTCTGAAACCGGACACTGCTGAATTCAAAATCGCCAGGATAACTGGAATCGAAGCAGCCGGGACAGAGGAGACCTATGACCTACAGGTTGACGAATATCAAAACTTTGTTGCCAACAGCATGATAGTCCACAACACGGGGGACGCGTCGCTCACTCTCGCGCAGACCGTCCCGCTGGGGGGCGTCGTCATAGTCACGACCCCGCAGGAGGCTTCCCTGAACATCGCGACCAAGTCGCTAGCCATGTTCAGGAAGCTGAACGTGCCCATACTTGGGATCGTTGAGAACATGAGCTACTTCACCTGTCCGCACTGCGGCGAGAAGACCTACATCTTCTCGGAGGGCGGAGGGAAGAGGGCGGCGAAGGCTCTCGACGCCCAGTTCCTGGGTGAGATACCGATTTATCCGCTGATCAGGGAGCAATCGGACGCAGGAACTCCCGTCTCCGCCTCCGCGCCGAAGTCGCCCGAGAGCGCCGCGTTCAAAGACATCGCGTTCAGGGTGGCCGGGATGGTCAGCATCGTCGCCTACGAGAACTCGAAGTAGAGTTGGCAGAACGGCTCCTCGATCGAGACGCCAAGAAAAAGAAGGGCAAGAGGAAGAAGAGGCCTCCCTACCGCAAGTCTTGGTCTCCGGAGCACTGACCGCCCCTCTCAGCGTCCTCTCGCGAGGTGTAGGACGTGGGGGATCTCTCCTACGAACAGCTCCAACGCGGTCCTCACGGCGTCGGGCGAGCCCGGCAGGCAGAGGACGACCTTCCCCTTCGCGACCCCGGCGGTGGCGCGAGAGAGCGCAGCGGCGACGCCTATCCTCTGAAAGCTCACGGAGCGGAAGATCTCCCCGAACCCCTCTATCTCCTTCTCGAAGAGCGGCCTTACGGTCTCGATGGTGACGTCGGTGGTCGAGACCCCGGTCCCGCCGGTGAGCACTATGACGTCCAGGTCCTCCCCTCCCAGCGCGCGGGAGACGGTGCCCCTTAGTAGCTTCGCGTCGTCGGGGACTAGCGCCCTTTCAACGACGACGCCCTTGGCTCCCTCGATTACCCGCTGGGCCAGGTCTCCGGACTCGTCTTCCACCCGCCGTTTCTCCTTGGCCTGCCTGTCGTATCGGCTTGTGCTGACCGTGATCACGAGGTAGCGAAGCCTGCCCCTCGGCGCCTCGTGCCTGTGGGCCTCAGGAGCGCCCGCTTCGCTTCACCTTCTCCACGACGCGGATGTCTTCTATCTTCGTCTCCGGGTACTGACCGGCCTTGTCCTTCTCGTACGCCTTGACGACGTCCCATATGTTGAGCAGCGCGACGCTGACAGCGGTCAACGCTTCCATCTCGACGCCCGTCTTTTCGTGGGCGGAGACGGTCACCGTCACTGCTATCGAGTCCTCGAGGACGGTCCCCACGACCTCCACATGCTCGATTCTAAGAGGGTGGCAGAGCGCGAGCATCTCGGGCGTCTTCTTCACGGCAAGCATCGCCATTGTTTTTGAGATGGCAATGGGATCTCCCTTCTCGAGCTCTCCGCCTCGGATCAGGTCGAGGGTCGCGCGTTTCAGCGCTATCCTCCCGGTCGCCGTAGCCTGTCTGAAGACGACGGGCTTGTCCGAGATGTTCGCCTGCTTTACGCTCATGAGGTGACCGTCCAGGTGCGCGCCAGTGGATTTAGGTCTTCTTTGCCCGAGGCCTGGGTTCAGAATTTTCGAGTGTCGAAGCCGCTCTTCACGAACTTCTTTCCGGTTCGGGCGGGGCCGGAGTCTCTCTGGCGCCGCTTCCTTTCCTCGGAAGCCTTCTCGGGGGCAGAGCTCGATTTCATCGCGTGACACGCGGGGCAAAGAGCCCGGAAGTTCGTGGTGCCGGACGCGCCCCCCGCGGGCAGAGGGCTCAGCAGCTCGAAGTGCGGCGGCTCTCTTCCGACCGGCTCAAGGTCTGTCTGACACTGGGCGCACTTGAAGGCCTGTCGCCTTAGGACCTCGCTCCTTTGAGAGGAGCTCAGGAGGGGTTGCACGGCCGCAAAGATTGCGGGAACCGAAGATAAGTCTACTTCTCGCGCAACTTCTTGGCGAGGAGCTTGGCGACGACCCCTGGCTGGGCCCTCGGCTCCTCCTTCAGGACCTGTCCTACCAGGTAGCTGAAGGACTTCTTGTCGCCCCGCGCCTCTTCGAGGGCTCCGGGCCTGGCCCCGACCACCCTATCGATGATAGCGGCGATGGCTCGCTCGTCGACGACGGCGGACATGTTCTTCTGCTTGACCACGTCGCCCACGTGCCCGCCCGTCCGCAGCGCCTCCCTGAGGGCTTCCTTGGCCTGCGCCCGCGTGATGGCGCTGGACTCCACCATTTTCACCAGCCCGACGAACTCCTGGGGGGGCAGGGCGCTCGCGCCGGCAGGGAGGCCGCCGGAGAGCTCGCCGACTATCAGGCCGGCCATCTCTTGATATCCGCCGCCGAGCTTTGCGCACTCCTCGAAGAATGCGGAGAGGTCCTTGTTGGCGGAGAGCTCCTTCGCGAGCTGCCTGGAGAGCCCGAACTCCTTCGCGTACCTCGATGCCCTGGCGTCGGCCACCTCGGGCATGGTCTTTTTCACGCCCTCTATCGTCTCGGGCTGGAGGACGATGGGACGCAGGTCTGGTTCGGGGAAGTAGCGGTAGTCCTGCTCCTCCTCCTTCGACCTCAGCGCGATGGTGATGCTCCTGCGCTCGTCCCAGTGTCTGGTCTCGCTGCTCGCGTTCCCCGAGAACGTCTTTTGCCTTAGTATCTCGTAGTTGAGGGCCTTCTCGACCTCCTTGAACGAAGAGATGTTCTTGACCTCCACCCTCGCCCCTCCGGCCAGGGAGATGTTGGCGTCGCACCTCATCGCCCCGTCAAGCTCGCCGTTCGAGACGCCCAGGGACTCGATTGTGGAGCGCAGCTTCTCGAGGAAGGCCTTGGCCTCCCGCGCGTCCTCGATGTCCGGCTCGGTCACTATCTCGACCAGGGCGATTCCCGCCCTGTTGTAGTCAACGAGGCTGTAGCTCGACTTGTCGATAGTCCCCTCGTAGGTGAGCTTCCCTGGGTCCTCCTCGAGCTGTATCCGGGTTATCCGGATGCTCTTCCCTTCCACATCGACGGACCCTGCTGAGGCGATCGCCACCCCGCCCGCCTTGTCGTACTGGCTGATCTGGAAGCCCTTCGGGAGGTCGGGGTAGAAGTAGTTCTTCCTATAGAAGAGCGAGCGGTTTGCCACGGTGCAGTTGAGCGCGAGGCCTATCATCGTGGCGTATTCGATGGCCTTCGCGTTCAGGACGGGCAGCGTCCCAGGGAGCCCGAAGCAGACCGGGCAGATCTTCTCGTTCGGCTCGCTAGAGCGATAGTCCGACGAACACGCGCAGAAGAGCTTCGTCTTCAGCGCGGTGAGCTGGCAGTGCACCTCCAGGCCAATCTTCACCCGGAGGCCCGCCTCGGCCTGCATTCTACGCGGCCTCCGCGAGGGGCGGGCTCTTCAGGCCCTGTCCCTTGCCGAACGCGACGGCGGCTGTGAGGAGGACGTCCTCCCGGAACCTAGGGGCAATGAGCTGCATCCCGACGGGGAGGCCGTCGACGAATCCGCAGGGGACGCTTATCGCCGGCAGCCCGGTCAGGTTGGCGGCGACCGTGTTGATGTCTATGAGGTAGTCCTCAAGCGGCGTGACCTTCTCCCCGAGCTTTGGCGGGAGGACGGGCATCGTAGGCCCGAGGAGCACGTCGAACTTCTTGAGCGCAAGCGTGAACTCCCGCGTCAGGAGCTCCCTGACCTTCTGCGCCCTCACATAGTAGGCCTCGTAGTATCCGGCCGAGAGGACGAACGTCCCAAGCAGTATCCTCCTCTTCACTTCTTCCCCGAACCCCTCGCTCCGGGTCCTTGAGAACGCAGTGTTCCAGTCCACGGTGCCCTTCTCCGCCGAGAGCCCGTACCTCACTCCGTCGTATCTCGAAAGGTTCGAGCTCGCCTCCGCCATCGCTATGATGTAGTAGACGGCCAGCGAATAGGGCAGGGATGCGATGGACAGGTCGCCGACCTTCGCGCCCAGGGTCTCCAGCCTCGCGCAACCGTCCATCACCTTCTCCTTGACCTTAGGCTGAGCCCCCTCTCCGAAGAACTCCTTGATCCTGCCCACCCTTAAGCCCTCGACGCCGCCCGCCCTCAAGGGCCTCACGGGCTCGGTTGAAGATGTGGCGTCTTCGGGGTCGTGGCCAGCGATAGCCTCGAAGAGAAGCCAGACGCTCTCCGCCTCCCGCCCCATGGGGCCTATCTGCTCGAGGCTGTTCGCATAGGGTATCAGGCCATACCTGCTCACCCGTCCGTAGGTGGGCTTGAGCCCGACCACCGAGCAGAAGCTGGCCGGGCACCTTATCGAGCCACCCGTGTCGGAGCCGAGAGCAACCGAGGCCATCCCCGCGGCCACGGCCGCGCCGCTTCCTCCCGAGGAGCCTCCGGGCACGCGCGAGAGGTCCCATGGGTTCATGGTGGGCCCGAATGCCGAGTTCTGCGTGGTGTTCCCCATCCCGAACTCGTCCAAGTTGGTCTTCCCGAGGACGATGCCATCCTCGCGCTCTATCCGCTGGATCGCCGTCGCGCTGTATGGCGGAAAGAACCCCTCGAGGATCTTCGACCCGCAGGTCGCCTGGAGGGACCTGACGCAGATGATGTCCTTCACAGCTACGCCCATCCCGGCGAGCTTCCCAAGCCGCCCGCCGTTTTTCACTCGTCGGTCCAACGCCCTCGCCTTGTCCAGAGCGCCGCCCCGGTCTAGCTGGAGGTAGGCGTGGATGCCAAGGTCAAGCCTCTCGATCCTCTCGAACATCGATGCGATGTACTCCTCGGCGCTGATCTCACCATGGCCGACCATCGATGGGACCATGTGCGGGCTGACCGAGGAACGCGATTTCAAGGGTCAGAACACCTTCGGGGCTCTGACGTATCTTCCCTTCTTCTGAGGGACGCCCTTCAGAATCTCTTCAGGCATGGACGGCCTGACCTTGTCCCCCCTCAGACCGCCCGAAGTGCCGTCCTGGGCCGGGCTTGCCTCGGAGACGTCCACCTTGTCGAGCGCCGCGAAGTACTCCAGGATGGAGGAAAGCTCGCCGCGCAGCCGCTCAGCCTCCTGAGGGTTCAGCGAGAGGCGGGAGAGCTCCGCGAGGCGTTCCACCTGGCGGGCATCCACCGAAAGGGGCCTCTGCGCCTTCAATCTCCGGGACAAGTCGAAGTTTGCGGGCTATCTTCGGCGGATAAATGATTTGCTCGGCGAGGAGCTGCCCAGTCCAGCGTCTGCTTATCGCTAGTGGGCTCTTGTCAGCCTGGCAGTTCGGGACCGCGTTCAACGCCATTCTATCGAGGAACCCCGTGCCCCGGGAACAGAGGAGCATCGCCCAGGTGGGCACGTCGACCGAAATAGGTCTGGCGAGTCTTCGGCTATCGCAGAAAATACGCGATTTTCAGAATCACAGGTTCTCAAAATATATATAGCGGATTTGGCAATTTTTACAATCGAGCCATTAGGTGATGGCAGGTCCTTCGATGAACGTAGTCGTTCCAAACAAGAGCGGATTCGAAGAGCTGTTTGAGGAGACAATAACGAGCTCGATTCGGGACCTTCTGGGGGAGTCCTCCATGCGGGCCATACTCTATCACTTGAGCCTAGATCGGCTGGCGAAGGACCCCAAGGTGCTCGACCAGAAGATGCGCGAACTCCTGCAAGCGCCCGCAGTCCTAATCGAAGAGGTCATCATCAAGGATCTTTTCAAGCGGATCGATTTGCTATACGCCCCGACGGGCACCTTCAATTTCGAAAAGTACGCGAACGCGGCAAAGGAGGTTTACATGAAACAGGAGAAGAGACATCATGCCTGACGAGGCGAACGCGACCGGGCCTCCTAACGCTCTCAGTGCGCTACTCTCGTCCGGCACCAAGGCCGACCTCCTGGTCCTATTCCACAGGAACCCTGGGCTGATTGACACGGCCGACGGGATCGCAAGGCGCTTGGGAAAGAAGGGCAGCGCCATTACCAAGGACGTATCAGAACTCGCGAGCGCCTCCATCCTCCAAAAGAAGGTGGTCGGCAGGTCTGAGGTCTACTTCCTAAACCGGGAGAAGGACAGAGAGGCCCAGAAGAACATCGCGGAATACATCACCAACCTAGGAGAGAAGAGGCAGTCATGATGGACCCGCTATCGAAAACGAGCGCACCGAGGGTGAAGACTGGCATCGCCGAGTTCGACGCAATGCTGCGCGGGGGTTTCATGAAGGGGGACGCGGTAATGCTTGCAGGGAGCGCTGGCACCGGAAAGACTACGCTCGCACTTCAATATCTCATCAACGGTATCAGGACCGCCGGCGAAGGGGGGATCTACTTGACCTTCGAGCAACATCCTGACCAGATATACCGGGATGCCGAGAACTTCGGCTGGGACCTCCGGAAGATGGAGGCGGAGGACAAGCTCAGGATCGTCTTCACCTCGCCCGACCTCCTTGTGGGAGAAGGCGACCCGGAGTCGCTCCTCGAGGAGCCGATAAGGGCGGTGAACGCGCGGCGAATCGTTGTCGATTCGCTATCGCACCTGTCGATGTTCGGAAAGAACGACGACATCAGGCAGGAGACCTACCGCATCGTCAATTTCTTCAAGCTGAGGGGGATGAGCGCGCTCCTGATATGGGAGTCGCCTCAAATGCTCGGCCAATCGTATTCCATTAGCGATGTCGGCCTGAGCTTCCTTGTGGATGCGATAGTCTCGCTGAAATTCGTCGAGATAGACTCCTCGATAAGAAGAGCAATGGTCGTCCTCAAGATGAGGGGGAGCGACCACGACAAGTCGCTTCGAGAGTACGAAGTCACCCCAACCGGGATAAAGGTGCGAGCCCCGTTCAAGGACTACCAGGGCTTGATGTCCGGATCGCCAACGCGCTCCTCGTCTGAGAGGTTTGTGGACTTGATGAGGAAGGCGGCGAAAGAGAAGTAAACCGTTGAACTTGCTCGTCACGGGATTCTTCTATCTATACGTGTTCCTTCTCGCCTTTTTTGACGTAGGCGCATTCTACTATACCTACCGCATCACGAAGGTCGTTGGAGTGTTCAGAGGATGGATCTTGATGCTCGTGTTTGTTGTCATCTTCGCGACCGAGGGCGTGGTCGCTTTCGGCGCGAGCGCCGCCCTCACAATCCTCAGCCCATCTCGTCTGGACACGTACTTGAATGGCTCCGGCACCGTCTCGTCCTTGTTGGGGACGGGGTTGTACAACCTCATCCTCGCCGCTCTCTTGTTCGGCGCGATGTTCGAACTCTACCGCACGTTCAACCGAGTAAGTTCGAAGGCCTCGAGCAGCGAAACCGAGGAGAACGAGTTATCCGCAAAGCCAACAAGCACAACGTGAGAGGGTGCCTTCTGCGTGGCCATCGAAAACAGCGGCCCAACCCTTGACTCCCGTCCATCTCATGGAGAAGGTTACGAAGCACAGACAATCCATTATCTCCAAGCAATCCTTAAAGCGCGTCAAGGTAAACTGATTTGCTGTTGGTCAAGATACCCGAGGAAGCAGTGACTCTGATCCTAAAGAACGACAACGTCGTCCTTGTAGGTAGCGTTGACTCCAAAGGGATACCGAACATCGCACCGAGGTTTGTGCTGGCCGTCATAGGGGACGAGAAGCTCCTTTTCGCTGACGCCTTCAAGAACAAGACCTTCAACAACATAAAGGCGTGGAGGAAGGTCACGGTCTCCGTCATGGACAAGGAGACGATGGGCGGGTTCCAGCTGAAGGGCGACGCCGAAGAGGTCAACGACGAGGAGCTCGTGACGCAGGCCGCCGCGAAGCTCTACAAGTATGGGATACGGGTGAAACCGAAAAAGGCATGGGTACTCTCAGTGAACGAAGTCTATTCCCTCAAGCCGGAGAGCAAGTCGAAGGATCCAATGATATCGGCCTACGGGTAGGCACGCGTCTTGGGAGTCGCAACAAGCGGGGTTTCGTCACGGAAGTTGGCGAAGCGATGGGATGGCTCGAGAAATTGACCGCACAACCGGGGGGGTCAGGCGAGAGAATTCTGGCGGTTTGGCCCGAGAACGACATCAGCTGGGGGTTCGGCTTGAGAACGCCCCGAAGGTTGGTGCCCGCCCGGATATTCTTCACGGACAGCAGGCTCTTGATGGTGAAGCTGGTCAGCATCCTGAGCCCGGGCTTCGTCGGCACCATGATGGCGGTGCGGGTCGCCGAATTGGAGCGCAAGGGGCAAAACGAAAGGATGCGCGACGCGAGCCCCGACAGTCTGCTTGCGTCGGATGCCGGGAACGTGCAAATCCGCTACCAACAGGTAAGCGAGCTAACCTATGACAAGAAGTACCTGAGGATCAAGTTCGACAGTTCGACTGCCCGGGTACAGCCGGTCAAGTCCGGGGGGTTTCTCGCCTATGCCCATCCGGACGCCGTCGACGACCCGAAGCGCATGATGGAAGAGACCGTCGAAATCCTGAGAAGGGTGCCAGAGATCTCGGGCAAGATCGTCGTAAGGCCGTAGGCTGAGTCGGGGTACGAGGCGCAGCTCGTGCGCTATGGTCGGGGGTAAAGGCGACGAGGGCCAGTCCCTTCATCGGCGCACGACTCGATATCAGGGGTTGTCCGTTGATTCTAGCTTGGCGTGCACGATCAAGCTCAGAAGGTCGGACACTCGTCTTTCGTTGTCGCGCTCCTTGTCGAAGTCCGCCGGGAGTCCCAGCTCTAGCTTGATCTCCCTGATCAGCATGTGCTCGAACACCACGGTTCCCGCCTCCCCGAAGATTGCCTTGATTCCCTCGATGAACTCCGTCGGCTTGTTCATGACGTCGTCCCGTCCTATGTTTTGGGTCACGTACAGGTTCCAGAATATCACCTCTTGCGTTTGAGAACCCATCCCAATCGCATGAAAAGCTCGAGTTATGCAATTCATAATCTTGGAGGCGAGAGTGGCCTGCCGTTCGGAGTAATCAAAGGCGGCCACTTGGTTGGCGTGGTAAAGCCCGCCCGCATTTGGTCCTTGTTCCGTGACAGCCTCTGTTGCCGTTTCCTTGACCTGGAGACTCATGACATCATGAATATGCCAGCGGGGCATTATCGTCTTTCTTGCCGTTTTCCAAAAAATACGGGTCATTATCGCGATATCGGCATTCAAGGTCACCGCTAAAGACGAAGACAGGATTCGCGGCTGGGAACGCTAAACCCCCTCGGAGGTGTTCGTCCACAGCTTCGCGGAGTCCCCCGTCGCTACTCGCGATACATGCTAAGGCGTGAGCCGCAGCTTGTCTCTCGGGTAGAGCGTGACCTCCCTGATGTTCTCCTCCCCCGCGAGGACCATTGTGAGCCTCTCCATCCCTAGGCCGAACCCCGCGTGAGGGGGCATCCCATAGTCGAAGACCTTCAGGTGGTGCTCGAACGCCTGAGGCTTCAGCTTCTGCTCCTTGAGCCTCTTCACGAGGAGGCTCTTGGAGCTCACTCTTGAGCCGCCGGAGGCGAGCTCGAGAGCGCCATACATGAGGTCGAAGGCCTCGCTCAGCTTCGGCTCGTCCTCCTTCGGCTTGATGTAGAAGGGCTTCGTCTGGGTCGGCCAGTCGGTGATGAAATAGAACGAAGGGTGCTCCTTCCCCAGCTCTTCAGTGGTAGGGCCTGTCAGGTCCTCCCCCCAGGTCGCGTCCTCGCCTTCCTTCGCAAGGTGCTCGACAACTTCGGTGTAGCGAAGGCGCTCGAACCTGTCCGGGACGGACAGGGCGCCTCGCCCGAGCTTCTCGAGGTCCTTGGAGCAGTCGTCCTTGACCGAGACGACGACGTGCTTGATGAGCGCCTCCAGAGTGTCCATCACGTCGTTGTAGTCTACGAACGCCTCCTCGATGTCTATCGACGTGATCTCGCTGAGGTGTCTCTGGGTCCTCGACTCCTCCGCCCTGAAGGCCGGGCCGATCTCGTAGACCTTCTCGAAGGGCAGGACGAGCTCCTCCTTGTAGAGCTGCGGGCTCTGAGCCAGGAACGAGGGGCGGTTGTAGTAGAGAACCGAGAAGAGGGACGCCCCGCCCTCGGTGGCCGTGGAGATGAGCTTGGGGGTCCTAACCTCGAGGTACCCCCTCCCTGAGAGGAACTCCCTGACAGACGAGAGGACCACGCGCTGAATCTTGAAGGTCGCCTGCGCCTTGTCCCTCCTGAGGTCGACCGCGCGTATGTCGAGCCTCTTGTCTAGCGAGGGAGTCTCGCCGCCATAGACGCTGAACGAGGGAATCTCGGTTGCGATGCTGAGGATCTTGAGACGCTCGGGGACCACCTCCGCCCCGTTCGGGGCCTTGGCCATCGCCTTCACCACCCCCTGGACGGCGACGCTACTGTGGGGCTTCAGCGCCTCGACCCTCGCGAGGGTCTCCTTGCTCGCCTTGCCCTTGTTGACGGTCACCTGGACGTTGCCGTCGCGGTCGGTGAGAACGATAAACACTATCCCGCCCTGAGTCCGGATGCTGCTCACCCACCCGAAGAGGGTCACACTCTCGCCGTCAAGCTCGGGCGTGATCTGGATGGAATAGTGCGTCCTCCTCCAGTCGCCCAGGCCTTCCTCGAGTTTCGCCACGCGCTTCTACCCTTGGTGCCGACCGCGAGCTGCAAATCCTATAAAACTCTTCGAGGCGTCGTGAAACCCTTAAGAGTGCCTCGGCGGCTTTTTGTGCTGAGAGGGTTGGGTTTTAACGCGCAAATCCCCGACAGCCTGAGCTCGGTCCCCCCGGGCAGGCTCTCCGACTCCTTCGGTAGGCTGGCGAGCAAGCTGAGGGTGTCGGTCACCGACAGGTGCAACTTCCGGTGCGACTTTTGCATGCCGGACAAGCCGGT
>JAPCJO010000027.1 GCA_027886905.1 Nitrososphaerota archaeon | reverse complement strand
CGACCTTTACAGAAGCCCTAACATCGGAATCTTCCTAAAGGCGAACGACAAGGCCGTCCTCGTCCCCAAGGGCATAGCCGGCACCAAGGCCGAAAAGCTCGCAGCAGACTTGGAGGTCGTGGCCTGCCACACCTCGGTGGGGGGCACCCGGTTGATAGGCCCGCTCATCGCCATGAACAACAAGGGTATCGTCGCCTCCCGGATGATAGAGGACTACGAGATGGACGAGATCTCCTCCAAGACCGGGCTCAGGGTCACTCGCCTCGAGTCGAGGTTCACCGCCGTAGGGAACCTGGTTGCGGCGAACGACCACGGGGCCATAGTCTCGCCGGTGCTGGAGCGCCATGCGGTCGAGCAGGTCAAAGCCACCCTGGGCACCGAGACGCTCACGATGACGGTGGGCGGGTACACTCAGGTCGGCGCCATGGTCGTCGCGACGAACGGCGGCGCGGCGGTCTCCCCAAAGGCGAGCGAGCAGGAGGCGGAGGAGATCGGAAAAATCCTAAAGGTCGAGGTCTCCGCGTCCTCGGTGAACGGGGGGATACCATATCCCGCATCTGGGGTGGTGGCCAACTCCAAGAACGCCCTCGCCGGCTACGTCACCACCGGGCCAGAGCTCATCTTCCTCACCCGAGCGCTGAACGTCTAGCCCTCTGTCTGGAGCGACGCACTCACTCTTAAAAAGCCCCGCAAGGCTCGGGCCTCTGGTTTGAGCTCCGAAGAAGAGAGGATGAACAGGCTGCTCATGGAGTCAAGGATGCTCGAGTCCACGTTCAACGAGCTGAGCAACAGGCAGGGGATGCTCGAGAGGATGCTGATCGAGAGCCGCGCCTCGCTCGACACCATCAAGGAGATAGGCTCCGCGGCCACGGACGAAGTCCTCGTGCCTGTGGGCGCGGGTGTCATGCTCAGGGGCTCGCCGCCGAAGGCCGACAAGGTGCTGGTGGGCATCGGCGCCAACGTGGTCGTCGAGAAGACCAGGGATGAGGCCGTGAAGATACTGGAGGGAAGGGCGAAGAACATCGAGGAGAACATCATCGCGATTCTCTCGCAGAGAAACCAGATCGCGCAGAGATTGGAGGCCGACCGCAGGACCCTGCAAGCGTTCATCGACAGGCAAGAGCAGGAGCAACAGCCACAGCAAGGTCTGCCAAGGTAATGTTCGAGAAGCTCAGAGGAGCGTTCTCCTCGCTCGCAAAGGCCGTCGCCGAGAAGAAACTCTCCGAGAAGGACCTGGACGACTCGCTCTACAACTTCCAGCTGGCGCTCATGGAGAGCGACGTCGCGCAGAACGTGGTCGAGAGCGTCACGGGCGACCTGAAGAAGCAGCTGCTCGGGATGTCGGTGGAGCGCTCGAAGGACGTCGAAGAGGTCGTGAAGGAGAAGCTCAGAGGAGAGGTGCTCTCAATCTTTTCCCAGGTAGGGGACGTCGACGTCCTCGCCAGGGTGAAGGAGAGCAAGGCCAAGGGGGAACCGTTCAAGATACTCTTCCTCGGGATAAACGGGACCGGGAAGACCACGACGGTCGCCAAGTTCGCAAACTACATGAAAAAGAGCGGGTTTTCAGTGGTCATAGCCGCGGGGGACACTCACAGGGCGGGGGCCATAGAGCAGGTCACCGAGCACGCGAACCGCATCTCCGCGAAGGTGGTCGCCCAGAGATACGGGGCTGACCCCGCGGCGGTCGCCAGGGACGGCGTCCTCTACGCGAAGGCCCACCACGTCGACGTGGTGCTCATCGACTCCGCGGGGAGGATGCAGACCAACCAGAACCTGATGGAGGAGATGTCCAAGATAGTGAGGGTCGTCACCCCGGACCTGAAGATATTCATCGGGGACTCACTGGCCGGCAACGACGCGGTATCCCAGGCGGAGCTCTTCAGCAAGTACACGGGTTTTGACGGCGCGATACTGACGAAGGTGGACGCCGACTCGAAGGGGGGAGCGGCGCTCTCGATAACCTTCACCACGAAAAGGCCGATCCTCTTCCTGGGCGTGGGGCAGAGCTACGACGACCTCAAGAGGTTCGACGCGAAGGCCTTCGCCGACTCCCTCGTGAACTAGGCGCTCAGAATTCCGAGAACAGGTACTTGCTCAGGTTGACCTTGCCAGCGGAGACCTGGACGCCCTCGCGCGCCAGCAGCTTCGCCTTGGTGACGTGCCCCTCGCCGCCGGAGTAGCCTCCGAGGACGCCGTCGGCCCGGACGACCCTGTGGCAGGGAACGACTATGGGGTTCTTGTTGGCGCCCAGGGCCTGCCCCACCGCCTGGGCCGCCCCCGGGAAGCCAATCGCCTTTGCAATCGCCCCGTAGGTGCTGACCCTTCCCATGGGGATCATCGACGTCGCTGCGTAGACAGAATCGCTGAAGCTCTTTGTTCTCAGACTCGGATTACCTCAAGAGCGAATTGCTTGGAGAGCAATATTATCTTTTCCCTGTGCGGCCCGGCGCCCTTCCAGTCCACCATCACGGCGCGCGGGAACTTCGAGGTCCTCTGGATAAGCTGCCCGAACATCTCCCCGTCTATCCACTCTAGGTAGCGCTTCGTGACGACGGCCGAGAGGGCATACTCTCCCTCCAGGAGGACCTTGTTGAACTTCTGCGGGTAGTGCGTCCCGCCGAACGCGAGCGCCACCTTGTCCCACTTCTTGCCGGAGGCTAGGGACGCCATCAGCGCGTCGCCAATCACCTCGGCGGCGTGGGCGTCCCCCCACTGCTTCTCGGCGGAGCCGAGCTCGACGAAGAGGACGGGCCTTCTGAGCGACGTGGGGCCGTGGTGGGTCGCCTCGATGGTTATCTCGTAGCCCTCCAGCTGGGACTTCCTCTCGTCGAGCGCGATGAGGTAGTTCTTCTGCAGGTCCGGGTCGATTGCCCCGACCTCCCTGGGCCTCGCCCCGAGGACCTCCTTGTCCGTGAAGTTGCCCGTGGTGTGGACCGTCAGCGAGGGGATCCCGGACTCGGCCCAGTGGGTCGAGAGGAAGACGTACGCCTGCGGCCGGAAGTACGCGTCAAGGTCGGGGGGCTCGATTATCTCGCTGTCCATCGTCGCGAGTATGACCGAGCCCTTCTGGTAGAGGTCTCTCGACCCGAACCTGATCCCGGTCGACTCGAAGCCGTGCTTCCGTATGAGCGCTGAGGCAATCGTCATGGAGGCCTGGTTCTTGGAGGATGCCACGAGCACGAACGTGGGGCTCCCTGCTGGCTGGGGCATCATGCGACGTCGCTTCTCGCCGACGAGGCGAGCGCAAAAAGGTTAGCTGGCCGCCATGCGGGACGAATGCTGGGAAGAAGACCAACAAGCCATATAAAGACCTCCCGAGACTCGGGCTCAAGTAAGACTGCTTTGGCTTGGCGTGACTTCATCCGGTCGATGGGCTCAGTGATCAAGATGTCGAGGAAGAGCGACATGGAGGAGTTCTTCCTCTACCTCAAGCTCGTCCTTCTGGGCCTGGGCGTGGTCGGCATCATCGGCTTCCTCGTGAAGCTCATGTCCACCGCCTTGCCGCACATCTTCGGCTGAGCAGAGATTGAGAGATTAGCATGTCATCAACAACAGAGCAGAAGCAGACGTCAATCTACCCGGTCAAGACGACCGGGGGACAGGAGAGGACCGTGGCCACCTTCGTGGCCGAGAGGGCTAAGCAGAAGAACAAACCCATCTACTCTATCCTCGCCCTCGACACGTGGAAGGGATACGTCCTCTTCGAGGCTCCGAACTCCCAGGTCGTGGACGAGAGCATCCAGGGCTTCAAGCACATCAGGAGCAAGATACCCGGGATGATGCAGTTCTCCGACATCGAGAAATTCCTCGTGACCAAGTCGATGGTCGCGGAGCTTGGAGAGGGCGACACGGTCGAGATTGTGGCAGGGCCGTTCAAGGGGATGAGGGCCAAGATCACGAGGATAGAGCAGGCAAAGCAGGAGATAACGGTGGTCTTGGTCGACACCCCGTACCAGATGCCCATAACGCTTAATGCAGGCTACACGAAAATAGTCGAGAAGGCGAAGCCGCAGGCTGAAAAGTCAGAGAAGCCCTAGGGGCCCTCAAGGCCGGGGAGGAGCCTTGTCGTGAAGCCATCAAACGCGAAGGTCGCAGTCATTGGTCTCGTTCTCCTCGTGTTGTTGTCGTCTTCGAGCGCGGTGGCGCTCACACTCCCGAATCCACCCGACAGGGGGGCGCCGGCGAACAATCAGACCGGGCCGTTGCCGAACGCGCAGTCGTTCGCCGGCGGAGTATTTCTTGTGAAGGACGGGAGCGCCGACCAGAATGTGAGCGCGAACGAGTTCATCGCCGAATATCTCTGCTTCGAACACAACACAACCTACGTCTACAAGCAATTCGAGACCGGAATCGGTGAGAGCGTCAGCGGCCCCCTCTCGGCCGCCGAGGCCTCCGGCGTCATAGACGCCACGAACTCCGTCAGGCCGCCCAAGACGGTGGGCCTTCCGGTAACGGTCGGGGAGGAGGATTTGGGGGGCAACCTCACTTACGTCCTCACCGGTATGGTCTACAACGTGACCACGTATTCAGTTTGGACGACCACCCAGCAAGCTCCTGCGGTTGAGCAGAGGGCGGGCTACATAGTCGTGAGCGTCCCAGCGCAAGCGCTGGCGACAAGGTCTGCCCTGGATATGGCGGGATCTTCCTGCGACAGCTATGCCCTGGCCAAGTGGGGAGCCGGATGGGGGAGCTCAGTCGACAACTTGAATCCCCTCGGGTGGCTTGACAACCCGCTCGGCGCGTTCTCGACACTTCCGGAGGGCGGGCTCGGGCCTATCTTGAGTTACGGCCCAGTCAAGGTCCTCTCGAGCTCCGGCGTGGCCGGGGCGGCCTACCTCAGGCCTGGCGAGAACGCGACCTTCCTCCTTCCGCCCGGCAGCTATTCGGCCGTGGCGGACGTGACGCTCTTCGGCATCCCGTTCAGCGTGGGAAGCGGGACGTACTCCTCCCCCGGAGGCGCCGCCGCAGCGCAATTCACAGTCTCCCTGACCGGCGTCTACAACATCTTCTACGGCCTCGAGGTCGTGGCGCTGGTCATCGTGCTCGCCGTGGTCTTTCTCCTGAACAAGTGGCTGCACCTGTGGAGGGCCCTCGTGCACGCTTCCAAATACCTCTCCCGCACATTTCGCTCCGGGTGGCGCAGGTTTTCGGACTAGCGGACCCGCGGGGCTCGACTCTAACCCGAGGAGATAACGGTGGTCCCGGTCGAAACGCCTTACAAGATGCCAACGCTTAATGCGGGAAGATTGTAGAGAAGGTGAAGCGGCCGCAGGTGGAGAATTCGTGAGCGCACACGCCAACGTAGCGACCATCGGTCTACTTCTCCTCCTGTTACTTCCCTCCTCGGCAGTGTTCGCGGCCGCTCTGCCGAGCCCGCCCGACAGGAGTGCGCCCGCCAACAACCAGAGCGGACCGCTGCCGACAGCGCAATCGTTCACCGGCGGGGTCTTCCTCGTGAAGGACGGGAGCACAGACCAGAACGTGAGCGCGAACGAGTTCGTCGTGGAGTTCTATTGCATAGGCCACGGTGCCTATATCGCCAAGCAATTCGAGACCGCAATAGGGGAGAGCATCAGCGGCACCCTCTCGACGGCCCAGGCCTCCGGGGTCGTCGACGCCGCGAACTCCGTGAGGCCGCCCAGGACGGTGAACCTCACCATAACTGTGGGTGGATTGGATTTGGCGGGGAACATCACCTACGTCATGACCGGGATGACCTACAACGTGACCACGTACTCGGTCTGGGTCACGGCCCAGCAGTCTCCTCCTGCCGAGCAGAGGGTCGGCTACATCGTGGTGAGCGTCCCGGAACGACCGCAGATCAACGAGACTTCGCAGGACCTTTCCGGATCCTCCTGCTCCGACTTTGCCATGTCGAAGTCCGGACCCGCATGGACGAGCCCCGCGTTATCGCTTGGCCACCCGCTCAACCGGTTCTCCACCCCTCCGGAAGGCGGATTCGCCCCGATCTTCACCTACGGTACTCTGAAAATCGTATCGAGCTCCGGCGTGGCCGGGGCGGCCTACCTCAGGCCTGGCGAGAACGCGACCTTCCTCCTTCCGCCCGGCAGCTATTCGGCCGTGGCGGACGTGACGCTCTTCGGCATCCCGTTCAGCGTGGGAAGCGGGACGTACTCCTCCCCCGGAGGCGCCGCGTCCGCGCAGTTCACCGTGTCCTTGACCAGCATTTACGACATCTGGTACGGCCTCGAGATCTCTGTGGTGATCATCCTCGTCGCCCTGGTCTTCTTCATCGAAAGCAAGTTACAGGTCCGGGTGGCCTTGGTGCGCGCTTCCAAGTACTTCTCCCGCGTGTTCCGCTCCGCGTGGCGCAAGTTTACGGACTAGCGGACCCGCGGGGCTCGGCCCGAACCCAGCGGCTAGGCAAACCCTTTAATCGGGTCTCGCGTCGGGCGGTCAGAACAAGGTCCCGAAGATGGCTGAAAAGAAGATTGTCTCGGTTCTAGTCATGGGCGGAGAAGCCAGCGCTGGAGCGCCGCTGGGCCCCCAGCTCGGGCCGCTCGGCGTGAACGTGCTGGGCATCGTGAACGAGATCAACAAGGTGACCAGCGACTTCAAGGGGATGCGCGTCCCCGTCAAGATCGAGGTCGACCCCGAGACGAAGGCCTTCTCGGTCTCGGTCGGGACCCCAACGACCTCAGCCCTCGTGGTCAAGGAGGCGGGCGTCCCGAAGGGCTCTGGGAAGCCTAACACTGACCTCGTCGGGAACGTGACCTTCGAGAAGGTCCTCAACATAGCCAAGATCAAGATGGGCGACTCCTACGCCAAGTCGATAAAATCCGCGGTGAAGGAGGTCGTGGGGAGCTGCGTGAGCATGGGCGTCAAGGTCGAGAACACTGACCCCCGCCAGTTCATGAAGGAGGTAGAGAGCGGCAAGTGGGACAAGCCCATCTCGACTTTCGAGGCCAAGGCCTAACAGGCGCGCCGACGCCGCCCCGCCAACCCGACAAGAGCCCTTCGAACCCGAAACTCTTTTAAGAACAATCTGGAGGCTCGTCTCGATTCCGGGGATAGCGGTTTGCTTTCAAACGTCCAGATAGCAGAGTTGGTCAAGAAGGGGAAAGAGTCGAAGGAGAGGAAGTTCCCCGAGTCAGTAGAGGCATTCCTGACCTTCAGGGACGTCGACCCGAAGAAGACCGACCTTAACATCAACGAGACGGTGTACCTCCCCCATCCGGGGTCGCACCGCGCCTCAGTCTGCTTCGTGGGCTCCGGCGACCTGCTCCTCAGGGCCAAGAACGCGAAGGTAGACGGGGCGATCGAACCCTCGCAACTCGAGAGCTACGCGGGAAACAAGAAGGAGGCGAAGAGCCTTGCGAGGCAGTACGACTTCTTCCTGGCAGACACCGCGCTGATGCCAAGGATCGGCAGGATCCTGGGCCAGTACCTAGGCCCGCGGGGGAAGATTCCCACCGCGGTCCCGCCAAACGCGCAGATCGAGGGGATGATCAACAGGACAAGGGGCGCCATCCGCGTCAGGAGCAGAGGGTCGCTCGGCGTGAGCGGCCTGGTCGGCGACAAGAAGCTCTCCGACCCCGAGATTGCCGATAACATCCTAGCCATGATCCAGGCCGTCCAGAAGAAGCTCCCCAACGGCGACAAGAACATCAGGACGGTGGCCGTGAAGACGAGCATGGGGAAGCTCACGAAGGTCAAGGTCGAGGAAAGTTGAGCCAGCAGGTCCAGATTCACAAGCGGGAGCCCAGCGCCGAGAAGAAGGCGATGGTCGAGCGCATCGCCAAGCTCTCGAAGGAGTACCCCGTCCTCGCGGTGACGAGGCTCTCGAAGGTGAGGTCCGCGCAGCTCATGGCCGTGAGGAAGGTCCTGAGAGGCAACGCCGAGATCATCGTGGTCAAGAACAAGCTCGCCATACTCGGGCTCAAGCGCGCCGGGCTCAAGAACGCGGACGAGCTCCTGAAGAACCTCCACGGGCAGAACGCGCTGATATTCTCCAGGCAGGACCCGTTCAAGCTCTTCCTCCTCCTCGAGAAGAACAGGGTCAACCTCGCTGCGAGAGCGGGGGACATCGCCCCGGCCGACATCGTCGTCCCCGCCGGGAACACGGGGCAGCAGGCAGGCCCGGTCCTGAGCGAGTTCAGGGAGGCGGGGATCAAGACCAAGATCGAGGCCGGCAGCATCCAAGTGGTGGAAGACTCCGTCGTCGCGAAGCCTGGCACCGCGATATCTCCCAAGCTGGCTAGCCTCCTTTCTAGGCTCGGTATCAAGCCCATCCGCGCAGGGCTCGCCATCGCGCTCGCCTACGAGAACGGCCTGATCTACGGCGCGGAAGCAGTCGCGATAGACCTGGACAAGTACCGCGCGAACCTCCTAGAGGGGTTCGCCTCGGCCAAGGGTCTGTCGATCGTCCTCGGGTACGTGACCAAGGAGTCAGGCCCGGAGATAATCGCAAAGGCCTATCGGGAGGCGCTGGCCGTCGCTGTCGAGGCGGGAGAGCTTACGCCGGAGAGCGCCCCGGTGATACTCGCCAAGGCCGAAGCCGAGGCCAACGCCGTGCTGGCCAAGGCCAAAGAGAAAGGCTACCAGTAGACTGCATCAGGTCCGGATAGTTCGACTCACGTCCTCAGGATGCTTGCTGGCCCAAAAACCAGGCGCAGGTGGGGCCCGCTCAAGACCTCACGGTGGCGCTGAGAAAATGCCGTAGGCGAGAGCTGGGAATCTTCGCGCGGGTCTAGCCGAAGAGCGACGCCAGTCCGGCGAGAGCCTCTTCTTCCTTCTTCTCCTCTACCTTGGGCTTCTCCTCGGCCTTTGCTGCAGCGGGCGCTGCCGCTGCCGGTCCCGCGGACATCGCCATTGTCGCTGCGTTCTTGAGGGCCTCGTCGATGTTGATCTCGCTCAACGCGGAAGCAAGCGCCTTGACCTTGACTGTGTCAACGTCGACGCCGGCCGCCTTTACCACGCTCGTCAGGCCTTGCTCGTCGACCTTCTTCCCCGCCTTGTGAAGCACTAATGCAGCATACATGTACGAATCCGTCATTTCGAAATTCGAACTCGCCATCCACCTACCGCTTTTATAGTTTTTGGCGCGAATGCCCCCGCGGCGCCACGCCCGCCTCGGGCCTCCTCGAAACGACGCGTTTCTCCGAATCTGTTTATTACCTTCTCGGCGAGGCTGCGAGGCAGAGCCCCAGATGAAGAGCCCGAAGGAGATACTCCAGGAGAGGTTCTCCGGCGAGTACGAGAAGTACTACATGGTCGACCTCTTCAAGCGGAAGGGCTTCGTCAGGAAGCAGTGCCCAAACTGCGGCAAGCACTTTTGGACCCTGATGCCCGAGAGGAAGGTCTGCGACGACTCGACGTGCTCTCCCTACACCTTCATCGGCGACCCGCCAACCAAGAAGAGGCTCGACTACATCCAGGCGTGGGACGTCGTCGAGAAGTTCTTCGTTAAGAACGGTCACACCAGCGTCCCCCGGTACCCCGTCGTCGCCAGGTGGCGGCCCGACCTCTTCTTCACCGTGGCCTCCATCGTGGACTTCCAGAGGATAGAGAACGGGAAGGTCGTCTTCGAGCTGCCGACCAACCCGCTCGTCGTCCCGCAGATGTGCCTAAGGTTCAACGACGTCCCGAGCGTCGGCGTCAGCGGCAAGCACGGGACCTCCTTCACCATGATAGGGCAGACCGCCATCGCGAACAAGCAGGGCTACTGGAAGGACAGGTGCATCGACCTCGACTTTGAGCTTCTCACCAAGGAGTTCGGCATACCCGAGCAGGAGGTGTCGTTCGTGGAGAGCGTCTGGGTCGGCGCAGGGGCCTTCGGCTACTCCCTCGAGTATTTCGTGAGGGGCGTGGAGGCGGGGAACGCGGTCTTCACCGCCTACGAGGGGGACCCGTCGAACTACACCGAGCTCGGCGAGAAGGTGGTCGACATGGGGGCGGGCCTGGAGAGGCTCTCCTGGATCACCACGGGGACGCCGACATACTACGACACGGCCTTCGCACCGGTCCTCGCCCGGATGAGGGAGGGGTCGAAGATCGACTACGACCAGCGCCTCTTCGAGAGGTACTCGCGACTCGCGGGGGCGATGAACCTCGACGAGTACCCGACGCTTACGGACGCGAGAAAGGTCATCGCCAAGAACCTCGGCGTCGAGCCGGAGGCCCTCGCAAAGGCCCTGGGGCCGATAGAGGCCACGTACGCCATCGCCGACCATACGCGCACCCTCCTCTTCGCCATCGCCGACGGGCTGCCGCCGTCCAACGTGGGGGGAGGCTACAACCTGCGCGTCCTCTTCAGAAGGGCCCAGTCGTTCATCGACTACCACGGCTTCAAGCTCCAGTTCTCGGACGTGGTCAACTGGCACATCGACCAGCTCGGGAAGATGTACCCCGAGCTCGAGGAGCACCGCGACGACGTGGCCAAGGTCCTCGCGGTGGAGGCCTCCCGCTACACCGCGACGGTCCAGCGGGTCTCGAGGACGGTCGCCACCCTGGCCGCCTCGAAGAAGAACCTCGGCGTCGACGAGCTGGTCAAGCTCTACGACTCGGACGGCATCACCCCGGAGCAGCTGCTCGAGGGCGGGGCGAAGGTGGCGGTCCCCGAGGACTTTTACCAGCGGGTGGTCGCCAAGCACGTCTCCCAGAAGCTCGAGCAGAAGCGCCCCGAGTTCGACACGTCGAGCCTTCCAGAGACCCGGGCGCTCTACTACGAGGACGGAGAGAAGTTCGAGTTCGAGGCCAAGGTCCTCAAGGCCTTCCAGGGGGGCTACGTCGTCCTCGACCAGACCGCATTCTATCCCAGAGGTGGAGGGCAGGAGCCCGACCACGGGACAATCGAAGGCAGGCCGGTCACCGATATCGAGAAGTACGCCGGGGTGATTGTCCACAAGGTCGAGGGGCTGACGCCGCGCGAGGGCTCGACGGTCGCGGGGAAGGTGGACGCCAGGAGGCGTCAGAAGATTCGCCGCATCCACACCGCGACACATATCCTCAACGGGGCGTCCAGGCAGGTGCTCGGCCCCTGGATTTGGCAGCACTCGGTGTTCAAGGAGGAGGACTACGGGCGGCTCGACATCACCCACTTCGCCAAGCTCACCGACGAGGAAGTAAGGAAGATCGAGGACGTGGCGAACGACGTCGTCATGAAGAACTACCCGATCAAGATCACGTGGCTCCCCAGGAAGGAAGCCGAGGCCAAGTACGGGTTCAGGCTGTTCCAGGGAGGGGTGGTCCCGTCGCGGACGCTGCGGATAGTCAACATCAACGACTGGGACGTTGAGGCGTGCGGAGGCACCCACACCGACACAACGGGCCAGGTCGGCTTCATCAAGGTCATGAGGACCGAGAGGATACAGGACGGAGTCGAGAGGCTGGTATTCGTCGCGGGCTATCCCGCCGTCGGCTACGTCCAGAAGATGGACTCAACGGTCGAGGAGGCGTCGTCCGTCCTAGGCACCCAGAGGGAGAACGTCATCAAGGTCATCTCCGCGATGAAGCAGAGGCTCGAGGAATCCGAGAAGAGAGAGAAGGCGCTTGGCGACAAGCTGGTGGAGGCCTCCATCCCGACGCTAATTTCTTCGGCCGCGGCTGTGCAAGGGCCCAAGGGGAAGGCAATGCTTTATGTGTCCGTGGACGGAGACATGAGCGACGAACTTATTGTTAGCCGCGGCGAGAAGCTAGTAAAGGCCGAGCCTTCCCTAGTCAACGTCAACATCTCGCCCCGCGGAAGCTCTACTAGGGTCATCTGTTTTGTCGGGCCAAAAGCAAAGGAGGCGGGCGTCGCCGCTGACGCGCTCGTCAGGGAGCTCTCGAAGGCCCTGGGGGGCTCCGGCGGGGGGACCAAGGACTTCGCCCAAGGCGGGGGGCCCAAGGCGATGGACGGGTCGGCTGCGAGGGACATGGCTGCCAAGTCCGTCTCCGGAATGCTCGGGAACTAGGGATAGGCCTTGGCGCAATACGAGAAGCACTGGCTCAAGGTATGGAATGAGAGACGCATATTCGAGTCCGAGTCGGTCCCGGGTAGGAAGAAGGCCTTCGTCACCTTCCCCTTCCCGTACATGAACGGGCCCCTCCACATAGGGCACTGCTTCACGGCCACCCGCGTCGACATCTACGCGCGCTTCAAGAGGATGCAGGGCTACAACGTCCTCTTCCCCTGGGCCTGGCACTGGACGGGAGAGAGCATCCCTGGGATGAGCTACCGCCTCGAGCAGGGAGACGAGGGCGTGCGCAAGGCCTTCCTCGAGATCGACGGCGTCCCGGAGAAGGAGGTCGAGCGGTTCGTCGACCCGGAGTACCTCGCCTCCTACTACACGAGGGTCAGCCGGGAGGCAGTCAAGGACACGGGGTTTTCGATAGACTGGAGGCGGGAGTTCAGGACGGTCGACCCGGCCTTCAAGAAGTTCATCGACTGGCAGTACCTGAGGCTCCGCGAGCTGGGCTACGTGGTCCAGGGGACGCACCCGGTCGTCTGGTGCAGCCACGACGAGAGCCCCACGGGCGACCACGACAGGATGGAGGGAGAGGGCGTCTCCCCGGAGGAGTTCAACCTGATCAAGTTCGAGGTCGAAGAAGACGTCGAGGGCGGCAAGAAGAAGTGGCTCGTGGCGGGCACCCTCCGCCCGGAGACCATCTTCGGGGCGACCAACGTCTGGGTCAACCCGCACGGGAAGTACGTAGAGGCGGAGGTCGACAAGGAGGTGTGGATAGTCAGCCGGTCCGCGGTGACGAGGCTCAAGGAGCAGCTCCACGACGCGAAGATCACCGACGAGTTCGACGGCGCGGAGCTCCTGGGCCTGTCGGTCAAGGCCCCGATCACGGGCAAGAGCCTCCCCGTGCTCCCGGCGACCTTCGTGGACACGGAGCTCGTGACGGGCGTGGTATACAGCGTCCCCGCGCACGCGCCCTACGACTACATGGGCCTGGTCGACGTCCAGGAAGAGAGGGTGAAGGCGCCCCCTGCGGTGGTGCGCCTCGCCAGGGCTCTCAAGCCCATCTCGATAATCTCCGTCAAGGGGTACTCGGACGTCCCCGCAGAGGACGAGGTCAAGAAGCGCGGGATAAGGGACTCCAACGATCCCAAGCTGGAGGACGCGACGGCCGAGGTCTACAAGGCCGAGTTCCATCGCGGCGTGATGAAGGAGAACTGCGACGGCTTCAAGGGCCTGAAGGTGAGCGACGCCAAGCCCAAGGTCGTCGAGGAGATGACGAGAAGGGGCGCGCTCAACGTCATGCAGGAGCTCCCGCAGAAGGTGGTCTGCAAGTGCGGCACCAGGTGCTACGTCAAGACGCTCGAGAATCAGTGGTTCCTCAACTACTCCGACCAGACCTGGAAGGAGCGCACGAAGACCCTGATCCGGGCCGCGAACGTCTACCCCGAGCAGTCGCTCGAGTGGTATTTCTCCACGATAGACTGGCTGCGCAACTGGCCGTGCGCGCGCAAGTCCGGGATGGGGACGAAGCTCCCCTGGGACAAGGAGTGGATAGTCGAGACCCTCTCGGACTCGACCATCTACATGGCGTTCTACACCATCTGCCAGTTCGTCAACAACGAGACGGTCAAGTTCGGCCAGCTCGTCCCGGAGGTCTTCGACTACCTCCTCCTGGGGAAGGGCTCCGAGGCGCACGTCTCCAAGCTCTCGGGCATCGAGCTGAAGGTCCTGAAGGCGATGAAGAACGAGTTCTCCTACTGGTATCCCGTTGACCTGAGGAACTCCGCCAAGGAGCTCATCCCCAACCACCTCACCTTCTTCGCCTTCCACCACGCCGCGCTCTTCGAGCAGAAGTACTGGCCCCGCGGCTTTAGCGTCAACGGCATGATCCAGATAGAGGGCCAGAAGATGAGCAAGTCCAGGAACGTCTTCGTGACGTGGAGGCACGCGCTCGAGCAATACGGGGCGGACGGGCTTCGCGCGACCCTCGCCCTCGCCGCCGACGGGATGGACGACGCCGACTGGAAGGCCAAGAACGCCGAGGACATCAGCGCCAAGATAGACTCCCTCTTCCCCTTCATCGAGAAGGCGCTCGCGGTCTCGACGGAGCGAGAGCCAGAGCTCTCCGACCGCTGGCTCATCTCGGTCGTGCACGGGCGTATCGACCTGGCCACAAGGTCCCTCGAGGAGATGAAAATCCGCAAGGCGCTCTCCGTGGCGCTCCTCGACGTCTGGAACGACGTCCGCTGGTACCTGAGGAGGGCGCAGAAGCCCAGGCACGACACCCTCAAGATGGTCTTCGAGAGCTGGATCCGCCTGGTCGCGCCCTTCATCCCGTTCGCAGCGGAGGAGCTCAACAGCAGGATGGGGAACAAGGGGCTCATCACGACCGCGGACTGGCCCTCCACCGTGGACTTCCCGCTCGACGAGGAGGCGGAGGTCTCGGAGCTGCTGGTGGCCAAGGTGATCGAGGACGCCAGGAACCTGCTCAAGATAATCAAGGAGAGGAAGACCCGGCTCACGATCTACGTCGCGTCCGACACGGCCTACGGCTTCTTCCTCGCGCTCGCGGACACCGAGAAGGGAGGGGCGGGCAACAGGGGCGAGGTCATCCGGAAGTACGCCTCGTCCGGGATAAAGCCGGACAGGGTGATTAAGCTCCAATACGAGCTCGGGCAGGAGCTTGTCCGCAGGCTAACCCTCCTCGGAGAGTTCGACGAGTTCGAGGTCCTGAAGAACGGCGCCCCCTTCCTCTCGAACGAGGTCGGGATAGAGGTCAGGGTCTTCAAGGCGGGAGGCGCGAAGGTCGAGGACCCGGCCAACAAGGCCAAGGACGCGCTCCCCTTCAAGCCCTCATTCTATCTGGAGTGATAGACTTGGACAACAGGTTCTCAACTCAAGGTTCGTGCGCGAAGAACCAGTTGTCTTGGGTACCTGGCGAACTATTTTGGAACTAACCGCCGATTTTGAACATCTTAGTCCCGCAGACCTCGCAGGTTCCCGACAGTGCTTTCTTCCCATTCTTCATGGTGACTTGCTTCGGGTCTTTCATCTCCCTCTTCGTTTTACATTTCATGCAATAGCCCTGAATTGCTGCCATTTGATTCGTCATTAGGTTGCCGACGAATCGGTATAAAGCGAGCCAGTCCAACACGCTTCTCAACTGGCTCCATCAGATTAGACACGCGGACTTGGAGTTCACAAGAATTACCGGAGCTTAATTACGGCCCGACGCTCCGGATGACAGTTGTGGGCGTGCCTTGGTGACTATACTTTACGGCGTGAGCCCCATCGGGCTGGGCCACGCCTCCCGGTCCGCGGCCATCGGGCTGAAGCTGAGGGAGCTGTCGCTGGAGCCCGAGTTCGCGACCGGCGGCCCCGCAGTCAAGTTCCTCGAGTCCTACGGTTTCAGGGTCCACGACGTCGTGAGGGAGCCCGTCCCCGCGGAGTCGGGCGGAGAGATGAAGATGGCCTCGCTCTGGTACCTCAGGTACTGGCTCGGCTACAGGTCGACCGGCAGGAGGATGGCCGAGCTCCTCACGAGGCTCTCGCCGAAGCTCGTCGTCGGGGACGAGGAGTTCACCTGCGTCTCCCTGGCGATCCAGAGGGGGATCCCCCAGGCGATGATCTCCGACGAGCTCCAGCTGGGCTTCGCAAGGGGCGCCGTCGCGAGGAGGGTCGAGGCCCGAGTGAGCGAATGGTACTCGGACCTCCAGCGGCGCGTCTCCAGCCTGCTCGTGCCGAGCTTCGGGACGGACGACGGCAACGTCCGCTACATGACGCCCGTGACGAGGGAGGTCACGAAGACCCGCGAGGCCGTCCGGGCGGAGCAAGGCCTCCCGCTGGACTCCAGCGTGGTCCTCTTCAGCTCGAGCGGAAGCGGGATAGGACGGTTCCTCCTCGACAAGTCCCTTCAGGCCTTCCGGAAGGTGTGCACTCACTCGGAGGTCTTCGTCTCGACCGGGGTCGGCGCTCCGCGAGGGGAAGGGAATGTGCGCGAGCTCGGGATGGTCCGCGACAACCAGAACCTGGTCGCCGCGGCCGACCTGGTAATCTCGACGGCGGGGAAGAGCACCATCGACGAGTGCGTCAGCAGCGGCACCCCGATAATCGCGATACCCATCAGGAACCACGTCGAGCAGGAGAGGAACGCCGCCGAGCTTGGCTTCGCCTTCGGCGACCTGAACAGGCTCGAGGAGCTGATCCCGAGGCTCTTGGGCAAGAGGAGCGAGCCCGCCAGGTACGCCGGGGCGCAGCGGACCGCCGACTACCTCGCCTCGCTCCTGCCCGGGCTAAGCGCCGGCTAGGGGTCCGCCCGTCTGGCCGCCTTTGGTTTCGGCGCGCCCTTGCCCCGGCGGGAGAGCTCGCGCATGACCTTCTCGACCGCGTCCTCCGGGCTCGTCCCTCCCAGTATCAGCCGCGTCCGCCTCCCGTCGAGATACCTCCCGGCCCACTCGTCCGCGACGCCCCCGGTCCCCATTACCGTGACAATCGGCTTCGCGACCTGATAGGCGGCCGCCACCTCGGAGATCGTCCCCGCCCCGCCTCCCACGACCACCATCGCGTCCCCGGAATAGGCGACTATGAAGTTCCTGGTCTTGCCCATGCCCGTCGAGACGACGAACTCGCAGTGCCGGTTCGCCTGGTCGGAGTCCGCCGAGGGGATGATCCCCACCGAGTGGCCCCCCGCGTCGCGCGCCCCCTTGCTCGCGGCCTCCATCACGCCTCCGAGCCCTCCGCAGACGACGGTCGCGCCCTCCTTCGCTACCGCCCTCCCGACCCTATAGGCGGCCTCGCGCGCGACGTCTGTGCACGAGTCGGCGTCGAAGCCCACCACAGAAATCTGAACGCCCCGGACCATGTCCATCGTGGCCGACGTCATGCCCTTAAAGCCTCCACGACGCTTGGACCACGCGCCTCCGATTGACAAGATCGCTGTATACCGACCGGGCGGATGCCGGGAGGGCTCTCGCGGCAGCGGTGAAGCGCGACCTGGGCGGGACGCTCGTCTCCGGGACTGCCCTCGTCCTTGCCATACCTAGGGGCGGCGTCCCCATAGGGCGCGACGTTGCGTCCGCGCTTGACGCCGAGCTGGACCTCGTCGTCCCGAGGAAGCTCGGGGCCGAGGGAAACACAGAGTACGCCATCGGGGCCGTGATGCACGACGGCACCCTCTACCTGAACCCCGAGGCGCTCCGCAACGCGGGGGCCCGCCCCGAATACATCGAGGCGGAGAAGTCCAGGGAGATGAGGGAGGCGGCCAGGCGCCTCGAGGCATACAGGGACGGGCGTCCGGAGCCGGTCCTCTCGGGGAGGATCGTGATAGTCGTCGACGACGGCATCGCCACTGGTGCGACCATGATAGCCGCGCTGAGGTGGGTCAGGTCTCGCGGGGCGCGCTTCGTCGTCGCCGCGGCCCCGGTGGCGCCGCCCGGCACCGTCGAGGAGCTGAAGGGGGAGGCTGACCGCGTCGTCTGTCCCTTCACCCCGGAACCATTCTACGCGATAGGCGCCTTCTACGAGAACTTCGCGCAGGTGAGCGACGAGGAGGTCGAAGGGATTCTACAAGAGTACTGGAAGCGCCCCCCGGGCGGACCCAGACCCCGGTAATCCGCGGCCGAATCCTCTAGCGCCCTAGGACGACGAACCTCGACATCGGCGCCCCGAACCTCCGTTGTCGGGAGGCGTCGCAGGACTTTAACGTTATCAGATTGTTCCCAAAGGCACTGCGTTTTTCTCCTCGTGCTTGTAGGGGCGCATTTGTGTCCGCCCGGGTTACCTTGGAGTCCTAGACTATGGTCTCCTCAGCGATAATCCTCGGGCTCGCCCTCGCCTTCTGCTTCGGGACCTCGGACTTCCTCTCGAAGGGCCTGACGGGGAAGGTAGGCTTCTACCGCACCACCGTCTACACGCTGGCTACGAGCGGGGCGATAGCCACTGTGCCCCTGCTGCTCCTCGGCGTGCCGAAGCTGCCCTCCCTCTCGGGCGTCGCCGTCCTGGTGCTCATCTCGACGTCGACCTTCGTCGCCTTCCTCTTCATGTATCGCGGGTACCAGAGGGGGCATCTCTCGGTCGTCTCTCCCATCGTCAACTCCTTTCCGATCTTCTCCGTCCTCTTTGCGGTCTTCGTCCTGAGAATCGACCTCTCCTACGGGGTCCTCCTCGCCCTCGGGGGCGTGATCTTTGGGATCCTCCTGGTCTCCACCGACTTCTCCGCCCTAGGTTCGTCGAGCGGAAGGAGCCTCACGCCGGGAGTCCCGGAAGCCATCCTGGCCGCCTTCTTCTTCGCGGTGGGGTTCACCTCGCTCGGTTACGCCGAGGAGACGGTCGGCTACCTCTTTCCCGTCCTGGCTGCCAGGCTCGGGGCTGCCTCTGTCGGACTCCTGGCGGGCCTGGCGCTGAAGCAGGACTTGAGTCCCATCGCAGGCAGGCCGCTCCTGCGGCTGCTCGCCATGGGGACCCTCGAAGCGTCCGGACTGCTAGCATTCACCCTGGCGCTCTTCTACTCGTCGAGCATCGCGGTCCTGCCGATAACCACTACTCTCGGGGGTATGGGGGTTGTGTTTACTGTCGGGTTTGCCCTGATCTTTCTCAAGGAGAGGGTGGGGGCCAACTACGCGGTGGGGATTCTGGTCCTCATCGCGAGCGTAGCCGCCCTCCTCTACTTCACAGCTTGAGCGAGAAATAGAGCCGCCTGTTGCTCTTCCCTTTGTTCTCTATCTTGTTCACGACTATCTCACCGATCTCCGACGTGTTCTTCACGTGGACGCCCCCGTCGGCCTGCGTGTCGACCTCGCCTATCTTGACTATCCTCAGCTCCTCCACGTCGGGCGGCAGCGCGCCGGCGAGCTTGACGAAGCCCGGCGTCCTCAGCGCCTCCTCCCTCTTCATGAAGAACGACCTCACCT
>JAPCJO010000026.1 GCA_027886905.1 Nitrososphaerota archaeon | reverse complement strand
CAGGGACGTCAAGAGCGGGAGGCCCAGGGTCAACAAGCCCGAGAGCAAGAGGGACCGCGAGCAGAAGGAGAAGGGCCAGTACTACTACGCCGCCAGGCCGGGGCAGCCGCAGGAGGAAGAGGAGGAGCAAGAGGCTTGACGGAAGCAAGCCGGCCCCGCACCAGGTGAGCAGGCACGAAGCTCTCCAAGTGGGGCGAGCTCTCCTCCCTTGAGAGCGGCATCGACGTGGTGGGCGACATCGCCATAGTGAAGCTCCGCCCCGGGGCCGAGGGCAAGGAGGAGGTCCTCGCCGAGGCCATCCTCGCGGAGATGAGGAGCGTGAAGTGCGTCTACGGCCAGGAGGGAGGGATAGAAGGCGACTTTCGCCTGCGCAAGCTCCGCCACCTGGGCGGAGAGGAGCGGACCACGACCGTGCACAAGGAGAACGGGATCAGGCTGAGGCTGGACGTGGAGACCTGCTACTTCTCCCCCCGCCTCTCGACCGAGAGGCTGCGGGTCGCGAGCGGCGTCGCGAAGGGCGAGAAGGTCCTCAACATGTTCGCGGGGGTGGGCCCCTATTCGATACTCATCGCGAAGAAGACGCGCGTCTGGAGCTGCGAGCTCAACCACGCCGCGGTCACTTACCACCTGGAGAACAACAGGCTGAACAAGGTAGAGGAGGGCGTCGAGGTGATCGAGGGGGACGCCATGCTCCTCCCGGACGAGCTCGAGGGAGAGGGGCCGTTCGACAGGATACTCATGCCCCACCCGTCGCAGTCGAACCTCTTCCTCCCCGTGGCCCTCTCGATGCTCGCGACGGGGGGCGTCGTCCACTATTACAGGCACGTCTCGGGCGAGGACTCGGCGGAGGCGGAGGAGAGTCTCGTCGAGGAGGTGAGCAGGATCGCGCCGGGGGTCTCTGTCTCCTCCGTGAGGAGGGTCAGGGTGATCGGGCCCAGGTACATCGAGCTCGTGGCCGACCTGAAGAAGCCCTAGAAGGGCAGCTGCTGGCTGTACCTGTAGAGGTGGACTATGACGGAGAAGGTGATGAAGATGACGCCCAGCTCGAAGAGCGCGATCTGGTTGAAGCCGTCTGCCACCGCCGAGACGGCGAAGAGGTTCATGATGACCTGGACGGCGATGAGGAGGAAGAGTATGGCCGTGAGCCACTCCCTTGACAGGAACGAGAGGTTGGTGGGCTGGAGGGCCTTCCTCACCCTCTCCTTCGCGTTGAGGAAGTTGATGACCGAGTAGGTGAGCCCGAAGCTGACCAAAGCCAGGATCAGCATCGACCCGAAGTATTCGGTTGGCGGGACGTAGAGGCGCGCGAGCGTGCTTAGGGACGTGTTGGGGTTGACATAGGCGCCCCACGACGTGGTCACGAGGACCTCCCCGATGCTCGTGATGCCCAGCGCAGCGAAGAACGGTCGCTCCTTCCACGACATCTTCTTCGAGGTGTCCACGAAGGGCACGACCGCGAACATCAGCAGCCACAGGACGGGGATCAGTCCCGCCATCGTGAACTTGTCCAGCTCCGTCCTTAGGAGGGCGTAGAGGCTGGTCAGGTACCACTCCGGGATCGTGAGCTGGCCGTTAGCCGGGCTATATGCGGTGCCAAGCTGGACGGGGAAGATAGCCGCTATCACGAAGATCCCGCCCATCACCGAGGCGACGACGGGGAGATCGAAGACCAGGTAGCGCGGGAAGTGGAAGAAGGTCAGGAGGATCATGACCATCGGAAGGATGAACACGTGTGCCGCGAAGAGGCGGAGGATGAAGTCGTTGAAGCCAGCGCCGAAGGTCGCGAGCCTGATTGCCGATCCAGTAATGGGCCCTATAGAAGGAGACGAGTTGGCCAGCGAGGCCCCGATTTCGATCGCGAGGCCTGCTCTCTGGTTGAAGATGATGTCGTACCCGGTGAAGGCCTCGAGGACCGTGATGAGGCCGAAGAGCATCCCGGTGACCCAGATCACCTCGTTCCTGATCTTGAACCTTCCGCTGAAGTATTGGTAGTAGAGGTGGAGCGCCGCCAGGAGGACCATAGCGTTAGACGCGGTGTAGTGTATGTCCCTGACGAACCACCCGTAGGGGACGTTGTTGGTGATGTTGGAGACGCTGGTGAACGCGCATGAAAAGCTCCCGCACCCGGGCAGCGTGGGCTCGTAGTAGACCATGAGCAGCCCTCCCGTAATCCCCAACAGGAGGAAGACCATCCCCGTTAGGACGCCGAGGAAGCCGAGGGGGCTCACGAACTTCTTGGGGAAAGTGAACTTTAGGCCCAGGAACACGGTGCGCTCGAACCTATCGACGATCCAGTTCCAGAGCTTCTCGACCATGTTCGGAGGGGGCGCGGGAGGCTTGGGCGCCGCGGAGGGGGCGGTCGGAGCGCGAGGGGCCATAGGCGCAAGAGGGGCAGCCCCAATCGGGCGCGGCGGGAGCGGGGCCGCTGGGACGCCTGGCCTTGGCGCGGCCGGGAGCGTGCTGGTCCCCGCGGCGGGTGGCGCGGGGGCGGTCGCGGGAGCACCGGCAGCTCCCACGGAGCCGGGGCGGGGTGGTGGAGGCAGGACCGACGGCTTCTTCTGCTCTTCCGGCTTGTTTTCGCCTCCCTCAGAGGATGACAAACTCAACAATCACCATTTTCCTATTGCGGGTTGTAGCCTCCGGTGAACGCGCCGTTGCCAGTGACCCTCCCGTACGCCACCACCCCGTTGTGGTCGACGTCCCAGATAGGCGGGACCACCTGCAGGTTCCCGGAGGTGTCCGTCGTAAGAGTTAGGAGAGGGATGGCGTTGGTCGGGGCCGGCTGGACGGAGGCAGGCCCGATGAGCGCCAGGCCTACGGGCTTCCCGTCAGCTCCCACTGAATACCCGCTCCCGTGACATGGGCACTCGTAGAGCTCATGGGTGGCTTCGCCCGCCATGTACCCGTTCTCGCTGGAGTCGACCGACTGCGTCGGATTGTAGTTGGGACTGCACCACAGGTGGACGCAGACCTTGCTGAAGGCGACGAAGTCGCTGGCCGACTTGTTCGCGCCCCCAAGCTCCTTCGGGAGCCTGATCAGGGCGAACTTCACGAACGTGTTCGGGTTCTGTCCGTCGATGCTCGGGCTTCCCGAGGACGGATAGGTCATCACCCAGGTGCTGTTCGGCGGGAAGGTCGTGAGGTCGTTCACGTTCACGGTCTTCCCCGAGGCGTTCCCGTTCTCCAGGGTGTTCTCGTCGAGGATGATCGTCTGGTTCCCGGTCGCGGTCGCCGCGCCGCCCGCCGAGGAGGAGAGGAACGCGCCCATGTTGGGTATCCACGGCACAAGAGTGAGTAGGCCACCGACGACGGCGAAGAGGGTGAGGAACCTGCGCCTCGACTTGTTGGCGGGCGCGCCCGCAGGGCGTGGAGGAGGTGCGGGCGCGGGCGGCGCGGAGCTCTTGGGTGCTTCGCCCGACATCTATATCGCAGGCTCCTCGATTCCGAACTCGAGCCGGCCGTCGGCGCGAGCCGCCTCGTGCTTCGCCCTGAGAGCTACGTCTTGCGTCGTCATAGCTAACAAAATGGCTGCCGGGTTCGACCACACTCTAAAGCCGTTTTTAAGTTTACACTCCTTTTCGCCATCCGACGAATTCAGCGGCAATTTCGAGTTCAAGAGCTCATTTCGCCACCCGACGAACCTCTCCAAAATTTTATTACCCCTTGATTCGCGACTCCGCACCAAGCAAATGAGCAAGCCGAAGGGTTCTGTCGGCGTCGCCTTGGCAATAGCTGTCCTGATAATAATCGCGGTCACCTCGGTGGGGTACTACCAGTTCGTGCTCTGCAAGCCGACGTCGTGCGCCACGAGCACCTCGACCAGCGCCGCAACGACGGCCGCCGGGTGCACGCCGCCTGCCTGCGTGACGATCCAGATCGTCGACGGAGCGGCGCTGCTGACGAACACTGCGTACTCGCCCGACGTCGTGACGCTCGTGGTGGGCGTGAACAACACGTTCGAGTTCCACAACAACGACTCGCAGAGCGGCGGCGTCTTCCACTCTGCCACGGCGGACAGCTGCCCGAAGGCCTGCCCGTTCGACACTGGCATCATCGCCTACAACACGACGATGGGACCGTTCACGATAACGGTGCCTGGGACCTACGCGTACTACTGTGAGGTCCATCCCACGACCATGGTCGGGAAGGTGATTGTGGTCGCAGGGTCAGGAAGCAGCTCATCCGCGGCTTCGTCGACCAGCACGACGAGCGCGGCCTCGTCGAAGGGGGCCGCGCCACCGGCGAACGGTTTCGCCATCTCGATATTGAAGGGAGCCTCGTCTGACCAGTCCTCCCCTGGCTACTCGCCCGCCAACGCGACCCTGGTCGTCGGCGTGAACAACACGGTGACGTGGACGAACAACGACGTGCTCGGCCACACGGTGACCTTCACCACCGTCCCCAATGGAGCGAACGTGGCGAGCTCCGACCTGATAGGTCCCAACGGGACTTTCACGCAGACCTTCACGGTCCCGGGCACCTACCACTACTACGACACCCTCTACAACTGGATGAAGGGCACCATCGTGGTCAAGTCCGGCTAAGCCCTCGGGCAGAAGGAGCGGGCGGACCTTGCCAGGAGCTTCGCGAGCCTCACAGGCTCGGGCACTCCCCCCTGAAGCGTGAAGGCGTCGAGCACGCTGGTGGCGTCGGAGTCGCTGATGCCCGCGTTCCGGACGTAGACCCTCTGGCCCGTGCGTAGGAGGACTGAGGAGCGCGACCCTAGCTTCCTGTAGCTCTTGATGCGGCCCTCCGGTCGGTCGAAGTGTCGCCTTATCGAGTCCTCTATCCCTCGCGACTCGTTGTAGGTGAGACAGACGACGGGCAGGCCTGATTTTCTTGCCACCTCGTCGATGTCGACGATGTTGTAGCGGCTTATGATGCAGCCCGCGAGGATTATGAGGTTGACGTCCTCGCGCTTGAGCTTCCTGTACATCCCTAGCACGGCGCGCGTCGCGTCCTCGCCACCCACGGTCGCGGTCCCGAAGACGAACCCGTCGACCACCAGGTCGGTGCGAACGACGACCCCCGCGAGGGTGGACTTGCTCGCCTTGGGGCTGAAGCTCTCAGCGACCCCCAGCGCCCTGATTGCTCTCTTTCCGGGATGAAGGACCACGATTGTCAGGACCGCCGAGAGACGATGAGTTGGAACCAGCTTTAATACCGTCCGCCGCTCCGAAGCCACGGCGTCTATGAAGTAACAGAGTTACGGATACAACACATGACCTGAAGGCATTAGACTGAGACGCCAACCACCTTGCGAAACCCTTCTCATACAAACTCGAAGTTATCGTCGAACCTGCTGATAGAGGCCAAAAAGTCTCTGAGTGCACCCAGCGGCACCACGGCCACCCCCATGACCTCGCGCACTTCGCTGTCAAGCATGGTAAGGACGACTGGGAGGTGGTCCTTGTCCGACCCTGAGTACCTTTTCAAGAGGCGAGTCCTCTCCTGCTGCGCCGCTGCGAGGGCGAGCAGGCCAGCCTCCCCCAGCGTCCGCTTCCAGTGCTTGCAGTCGATCGCGATGACCATGGAGGGTGACTCGGCGACGATGTCAATCTGGCGCGTGGGTTTTTTCAGCCTCACATTGACGCGGACGTGGTAGCCCGCGGCGGCGATGACAGACGCGCAGAAATCCTCGAACTCATTCCAGCCGAGGAGCCGGGCCACGGCGGCCAAATCCGAGCTGATTCTTGCAAGCACCATGGCGGCCAGGACGTTCCTCGGGGAGCCAGGCGCTAGGTCGAACGCCGTCTCCACCTCCCGCATGGCGTCGTCCGCTGCGCTATCAGAGCCGAGGGCCTTTGCGAGCACGCTTTCGGGTGACTGCTCACTCTCAGGGACCGGGACGTCCAACCTCTTGACGAGCCGCGTTGCCCGACGCTTCCTCACGTTCACGACATCAACTGTGCGCTAGAAAAAGACCAATGCTCAGCCGCTTGTCGCCGGTCGGCTATGACTAGGGCTTTTTGTTGCGGCTGCGCATGAAGAACGCACCTGCCACGACAATCACGAGCACCACTATCACTGCCGCCGCAATCAAGGTTGTGTTACTCGAACCTGAGGTGCTGGTAGTCGTCGATGACATTGAGGTCGAGGAGCTGGTCATAGACGACGACATTGATGTCGCGGAGCTGCTGGCCGTCGCCGAGCCCACGACCACAGCGGTGATGAGTGGCTGGATGAGCTTGGATGTCTCCGAGCTCGCTAGTATGTTCAGCAGGTAGGAGCCCGGACTGAGGGAGGTAGGTATCGTGATGGTAGCTTGACCGTTCGAGCCTGTCTGGACGGAGCTCTGGTAGACCACTGAGCCGGCGCTCAGGAAGATGTAGGCCACCGTCGCGTTGCTCGCGGGACTCGTGTTCTTTGGCTGACCATTGGGTGCTTGGACCGCGGTCACGATGAACGAAGAGCCAGGGGTGACAACGGGGGGGATTGTAGCTTCTGGCGTTAGAACCACAGGTTGGGCGAACAGGTGGGGATCCGCGACGGATCCCGCGTCGAAGCCGGGGTTCGGCTTCATCGTCATGAAGGCCGGAGAGGTCGAAGACGAATACTGGGATATGTAGAACGGCCCGTCGCTTATTACTCCGACGCCGTTCGTATTGATGAAGTTTACAGCGGCTGTGAATCCCGCCGCCGCGCTGGTGGGCGTCACCCACGTCTGACCCGTCAACTGCTGGAGCTGGGAGAGCTCGGGGGGTATCGTCGAACCCGCGGCCTGCAGCACCGCGTTTACGTTGGCCACGTCGGTGGGGTTGAGCAGGCTCAGCCAGTCCACGTTGTTGGCCGTGGCTGTCGCCGTCGACCACGCCGCCTTGCCGCTCGCGACCACTTGGTTCATTGCGTAGTACATCTGCCAGGGCGTGTACCCGAGTCCGTCGATGTTACCCGCGTAACCAATAGGCTCGAGGACGTCTTGAATCGCGCCGTAGGCTGCGTATGTCGCGTCGGGGAAGAAGGTCCCGGTCGTGTATATCTCTACTGTCGTGGAGTTAAGCACCTTCATTCCGACAACCTGGCCCGCTTCCACCGAGTAGTAACCGTGCTGGGCGCCGTGGTCAAAGATTGGGCTGCCACCGTCGACGGTCAGCTGCAGTTCGATGTATTGCCAGAGCATGTCCGCCAGTGTTACCGGCTGGCCATCGGACCACGCTGTGTGGGAGACATAGTTGGCCACGTTTACCGTGATGTCGTCCTGCGCGGTCGCACCTGAAGCAACATTCGACCACTGGTCGCTGGACCCATTAAACCAGATCGCGCTCGTCGGGACGGTCACCCCTGCTGCAGTGTTTGAGTTGACAGTAAACGTCATGCCGGTAGAATAAGGATACCCTGTCGAAGGCCCATACCCCCACAATGGAAGCGTGCCGGGAATCTCACTGTCGATGGAGTACTCGTCGTCGTCGCCGCCGACTGGGTTGACAGCTCCGTTTGTGATGTGTCTCACTCCAATCTTGATAGCATTGGCCACGCCCGAGGCGTCAGAGGCGCTGGTGGACAGGGTCATGATGTCTTGGTAGTTGGCCAAGGCGTCACCCACGAAACCCGGAGTAGCATTGGTGACGGCGGCGGTCGTCCCGTAGGGAGCGAGCGACGTGCCTATGGTGATGAATGTCGCCCCGAGGACGCCGTAGTACGTCAGGTTGCTGAGCAGGGCGTTCCTCTGAGCAATCGTCGAGAAGTTGGAGTTCAGGAGCGGTATGGCGTAGGTGTCGGCGTCATTGTAGAGGGTGGTGGAATATGCTTCCTGGGTGGTGTTATCCCAGGTCCCGATGAAGTTCGTTCCGTACGCATCCGACGCGGGCAGGTCGTTGTAATAGCCGGCCGAGTAAAAGTTGAGCGCGTTGCTGTCGTAATATCCCCAGGTGTTTCCGTTCGAGGTGGGATAGATGTCCCACGTAGAGTTCGCTGGGTCCTGTCCCAAGACCACGCTGAAGAAGACAGACAAGTCACCCGGGATGATGTTTATGGCGAACCCCAGGTTCGTGAGCTGACTATCTAGGTACTGGATGAACGCGTGGCGAATCGGGTCGTCGGTCCTGTCGAAGAGACCAATCGTGATCTGCTTCCCGTGGTAGGAATATTGATGATTCGAGTAGGTCACGCCTGGCTGCGTGTGAAGGGTGTTGTAGATGGTTGTGTTCGCGAACGCAAAGTCATAGGTCACGTTCGAGAAGGGTGCAACCCCAGCCGCGACCACGGCGCTGTCGGGCTCCCCGCAAACCGAAGCGACACACTGGACGAAGTTCCCTCCTTCTATCGTCTGACCGAAGTAGTTCCGATTGACGATGTAGTTGAGCGCGAACCTCACCGATTGGAAGTAGAACGGGTTATACTGCCCCGTGTCACCGGTGGTGTTCTGAGGGTTGACATAGAGCCCGTAGAGGCTTGTTGGAGCCACGTACTGGTTGTAAGTGGACGGCAAGGAAATCGCCTCGCTAGGCGAGAGCGCAAAGTCGTAAGTGTCAATCTTGTTGGCGGAGAGGTCCGCAATGCCCGACTGATCGCTTCCACCATAGTCGGTCAGGGTAATGCTGTTCAGGGTAGGTTTTGCGGGCGGCGTGGTCGAGGCGGCGGCCGCGATGGTTGGACGCACGACCGCGACTGAACTAAAGACGAAGAGGCAACAGATAGCCAGGGAAATAAGAGCCTTGCTCTTCCGAGAGCGGCTAAACATCTGGTTCCTGAGTCGTGTTTAGGCGAGATATTTTAAGTTACTCCTTGAGCCCTTTCAGCGAAGGGAATAAAATGGCACTCAGGCGCTGGGGAGGAATCCACATCTCTTGACCTTCAGGCGGTTCTTGGTCGTGAAGACGATTTCGTATGCGGTCGCTCTGGTAGCCACGGTCTCGATCTTGTACGTCGGGATATACCCCTCCCTTCAGAGGGTCATCAAGGACCAGGCCACCGCCGAAGGCCAGCAGTTCCAGCAGTCGCTGGTCAGGGCCCACGCGAACCTGACGCAGAAGCAGATCGGGCAGCAGGTCGCGGCTTTCAAGGCGACCTTCCTAGCCCAGTTCGGGTTCAACCAGCCTCTTCCCGTCAAGTTCGCTCTGCAGCTCCAGAACCTGTTCACCTTCCACTTTGGAAGCTCGTACTTCACCCTGGCGCCCAACGGGTCGAACCAGGTCTCCTCGATAATTGCGGCGTACCTGCCAAATACGATTGTGCTCTTCACGACAGGCACCATACTCGTAGTTCTGGCCGGGAGCATCGTCGGGCTGCTGGCAGCGAGGTCAGCCGGCGGGAAACTCGACAGGTCGATACCTTTCATAGCCGTCTTTCACTCCAGCCTGCCCACTTGGTGGGTCGGGTTCCTGTTCATAGCCTTCTTCGCTTACACTTTGAACCTCTTCCCGTCAGGGGGGATCAACTCAGTCCCGCCTCCGGTGGGGCTAGTGCCGAGGTTTGGTGACTTCCTCTTGCACCTCACACTGCCGTTGGCGGCATTCTTTGTCGTCAATGTGGGGGGGTTCGCATATGTAATCAGGAGCCTCGTTTTCTCCACAATGGGCGAGGACTTTGTCCTCACGGCCAAGGCGAGAGGGATATCGAACAACAGGATACTCTTCAGGCACGTCCTGAGGACGGTCTCCCCTAGCATCGCCACCCAATCGATATTGAACGTCGCCTCATCCTTTGCGGGCGCCATCACCGTCGAAGTGGTGTTCAGGTGGCCAGGGCTCGGCCTCCTCACCTACGACTCCATCCTCTCCAACGACCTCCCGGTAATAATCGCCACCACGTTCATCCTCACGATAGTCCTTCTCCTGGGGTTGTACCTGGGAGAGCTGTGCTATGGCGTCCTCGACCCGCGAATCAGGTCAGGATAGGGCGAATTTGAGCGGAAAGAGTAGCTACCTAGAGGAGTTTTCAAAGTCAAAGGCTGGAATGATAGGGCTGGCCCTCCTTCTGTTCCTGCTCGTCCTCTCGGTCTACGTCGTCCTAGCCTACCCTTCGAACATCGCCTCCACTTGGAACAACCCCGAATCTTGGCAGGGCAACCCAGCAAAGGCACCCCCCACCTGGGTGACCCTTCTCGGAGTTGACGCCCCTCCCTCGCTAGAGTTCAAAGGCGGGCAATGGGCTAATGCATCCGTTGGCTCTGGAAACTACAACTACAGCCAGTCGTACACATTCAAGTGGACCTCGAAGGTGACGCCCAGCAACATAGTCTTCTCTCCCCGGTTCTCTGGGACCCCACTCGAGGCCGAGATGACCTGGTCCAAGCCGGACGGGCAGTCGATAGTCATCTACATCGCCTCGCCTCAGACCAACAGCAACTATGACGCAACGGACCAGGACATCTCACAATGGATCCACCAGTTCGTGGAGGCCCAGACCGGAACGCTCCAAGGGACAGTGACCTTTGGGGAAGAGCTAGACGCGCTCTTCGACGCAGACGGCCCCAACCTTCTCTCGAACCCTGTCTTGCAGGGCACCTACCACGTCCGGATTGACGTCCTCAGCAGGTCCCCGATTGCTTTGAGTCCATCGAGCAGCCTAACGGTGGATGGGCGTTCCTACGGCATCATGGGGACCGACCTCTATGGCAGGCCTATCCAGCTCGGGATACTCCTCGGGCTGCCCTATGCGCTCGAATTGGGGGCGGTGACTTCGGTCGCTGCGGTCGTCTTCGGCGTTGTGTTCGGGGGTATCTCTGGCTACATCGGAGGTAGGCGGGACGGTTTCATGCAATGGTTCACTCTTGTATTCCTCGCCCTGCCCGCCCTCCCTTTCCTCGTCGCCATATCCTACAGCTTCACGCTCAGCCTCATTTCTGAAGCACTGCTCATCGCCGCGCTCTCTTGGCCCTTTTACGCAATAATAGCGAGGTCCGTAGCCCTCTCCGTAAAGTCTCAGGCCTACGTCGAGGCCGACAGGGCGATGGGAATATCCGCTTTTAGGACCTTCTTCACGCACTTCATGCCGAGGCTCACCCCCGTTACCATAGCGTACACGGTGCTGGGCATCCCCGCAGGAATCCTGCTCGCGCAGACGCTAGCGTTCCTCGGGATAGCACCGCCGAACATCGTCACTTGGGGCGGGATACTGGACGAGGCGTTCGTCCAGGAGGCTGCGCTCTTCGGCTGGTGGTGGTGGGTCTTCTTCCCCGGGATGATGATTGTGGTGGTCGCCACACCTTTCGTCTTGGTAGGGTTCGCGCTCGACAAGATAGTCTCGCCCAAGGTGAGCGCCAAATAGTGGCGGAGGCGTCCTCACCTTGACTCTGCTCGAGGCCAAGGGCCTCAGCATCGTATTCCCCACTTCGAGGGGCGAGGTCAAGGCGGTGGACCAGGTCGACATCTCCCTGGGAGAGAGGGAGTTCGTCGGCATCGCTGGGGAGAGCGGCGCGGGGAAGAGCACCCTCGCCTTGGGGATGCTGAGGCTCCTCACTCCTCCGGGGAAGGTGGTTGCGGGCGAGGTCCTCTTCCACGGGACGGACATACTCAAGCTGACCGACGAGCAGTTCAGGAAGGACTACCGTTGGACGAAGCTCGCCATGGTCTTTCAAGGGTCGATGAACGGGTTCACCCCCGTCTTCACCATCGGCTCGCAGCTGAAGGAGGTCCTGGCGCTTCATGGGAGGGAGGCGAGCGACTCGACGATCAGCAAGCTCCTGGAGACGGTCGACCTTGACAACTCCATCGCATCGAGGTACCCTCACGAGCTCTCCGGGGGGCAGAAGCAGAGGGCGTTCATCGCGATGGCGCTCTCCCTCGAGCCAGAGGTGCTCGTGACCGACGAGCCCACGACTGCGCTCGACGTCATCACGCAGGCGACCATCATCAACCTGCTAAAGCGGCTTAGGAAAGAGCTCGGCATATCCGTGCTTCTGATCACCCACGACCTGGCGCTGATCTCAGAGGCGGTAGAAAGGCTCTACGTCATGTACGCCGGGGGCGTGGTAGAGGAGGGCCCATCCATTGACTTCTTCGCAAAGCCCAAGCACCCCTACAGCCAAGGGCTCCTCACGTCCACCCCCACCCTCACGAGCAACGAGATCAAGGGGATACCAGGGTTCCTTCCGGACCTGGCAAACCTTCCTCCAGGTTGTAGGTTCACCCCTCGCTGCCCGTTCGCCATGGAGGTCTGCAAGAGAGACTATCCACCCCTGAAGGGCGTGGGAGGAGAGAGAGTTGCCTGCTGGCTCTACTAACGACCCAGTCCTCAAGTTGGAGGACCTCTGCGTCTTCTTCACCTCGAAGCGGTTCATGGAGAAGGCAGTCGTCGTTAAGGCCGTTGACGGGGTGAGCCTCGAGGTCGGCAGAGGCGAGGTAGTCGCCCTGGTGGGCGAAAGCGGCTCGGGGAAGACCACCATGGGAAGGGCGGCGATAGGGCTCACTGCGCCCACCTCAGGCAAGGTGACGCTTGTCGAGAACGACCTAGAGGTGGACGTGGGGAAGGCCAAGGGCAAGACCTGGAAAGGCCTGAGGAAGAGGCTCCAGATCATATTCCAGGACCCGTTCTCGTCGATAGACCCTAACATGAGGGTCTACGACAGCCTGAAGATACCCCTCCAGTCGCAGGGTGTAAAGGACGCGGGGGAGGTTTCGCGGACCATCGACGACGTGATGCGGCGGGTCGGGCTTCCCAAGGAGCTGCTCGACAACTACGTCTTCCAGCTCTCGGGGGGGCAGAGGCAGAGGATCGGCATCGCGAGGGTGCTCCTCTTCAACCCCGCCCTCGTCGTCGCCGACGAGCCCGTCTCGATGCTGGACGCCTCGCTCAAGGGCGATATCATCCACATCATCGAGAAAGAGGCGAAGGAGAGGGGGACCGCTTTCATCTTCATCACCCACGACATGGCCGTGGCCAGGGTGGCCGCCCAGCGGATCGCGGTCCTGTACCTGGGGAAGGTCGCCGAGATAGGCCCGTCAGACAGGGTCATCGAGAACCCTTACCACCCGTACACGAAGGCCCTCCTGCAGGCCTCACCGACCATAGAGCCCGGGATGCGGGACAAGACCAAGGAGGTGAACGTCAGGGGAGACCTGGCGATATCCACCGAGCACCCGCCGGGCTGCGTGTTCCATCCGAGGTGCCCCCTCGTGATGGACAGGTGCAAGACCGACGTCCCTGAGCTGAAGGAGCTAGAGCCTGGGCACTGGGCGTCCTGCTGGCTTTACTAGAAGACTTCCCCCAACAGCTCGATCAAGCCCCTGAACGCCACGACCGCGCCCGCTATCGCGAGCGCGAACGAAGCGACCAAGACAGGGAGCGACCGGAGGGTGCTCCCCGCGAGGTCGAGGGCGAGCGCCACGAAGAGCAGCGCTATGCCCGCGCTGATCGGCCGATAGGCGCGGTTGACCGCGTGTCCCACTTCCACACCTAGGGAAGAGGGGGCGTCTGGCCCGCGCCCTGCCGTCGGCCGTCCTTGAAGGCGGACCACAAGTAGACCGCGTCGGTGACGACCAGGACGAGCAGGATCACCTGCTGCCAGTCCACGCTGAGGAGCCCGGGGATGTGGGTCGAGCCCTTGATCGCCAAGGTGATGAAGAAGAACGGGTATCTGACGGTGGTGGAGGTGAAGCCCTCCGAGGTCCAGTAGGCGGCGCGCAGGCCGTAGTTTTCCGTGATCAGGGCCAGTAGGGGGATCAGGAAGGCGTTCACGACGAGCACCTCGAGGAGGGGGAGAAGCTTCATCCTGCCTGTGACGCCCGCCCCTCCCTTCTAAAGACTTGCGGGCAAGAACCGGGAATGCTTAACAATCTGGGCGAGCCGGCCAACGAAAGACCGTGTCACTTTCGAAGAGCGTGAGCAGGGCGATCACGTACGTGCTGATCGTAATCGTGATAGTGGCGGGGGCACAGGTCCTGGTAGGGAGCGCGGAGGGCTCGTCGCCGGTCTACGTCGTCGTGAGCAAGAGCATGGTGCCCACCCTCCAGATAGGCGACCTCGTCATAACGGAGAAGGCCTCGTTCAGCAGCATCCACGTGGGGCAGGTCATCGTCTATCAGCAGCCCACGCCGTCGGGGACGTGCCCGAATCCCTACGGGCTCACGATAGTGCACAGAGTCGTGGCGATAACGCCATCCGGCCTCATTACCCAGGGAGACGACAGGAAAACCAACCCATACCCGGACGAGCCCACCCAGTGGCCCCCGGTACCCGCGGAGTGCGTGAAGGGCGTGGTAGTCCTTGCTGTGCCCTACCTGGGGCTCATATCGATGCTCATCCCGTACCCGTGGAACTACGCGCTGGTAGGGCTGATACTCGTATTCGTGTTCGTCTCGGAGCTCAGGCCTTCTGAGCCCGCGAAGGGCAAGTCCGGGAGGACTCGAGCTGCGTCTAGTGAGAATGAGAGGGAGCCGCCGGGCCCGTCTCCGAGTCCCGGTACTTTTCCGCCGTCATGAGGAACTTCGCGAACCACATGCTTATGATGACCGTGACGATGGTCAGGGTCAGCCACACGGGGATGAAGATGTTGGGCAGGTCGGCGGAGGTGTGCGTGGCCCCTGTCCCAGCACCCCTCGCGTAGAGAGAGGGCAGGAAAGAGAGGGCGGCGAAGCCCAGCATGATTATCGTGATGAGAACGAGTCGGCGAGGCGAGGACCTCTTAGTCCCTGCGCCTTCGTGAGACGCCTCCTGACCTTGCATCCCGCTGCCGTGAGAATCTGACAAAGCTGCGTGGTTCCCCGGATGCAACCCTTCGCTGCCTGCGGATATAACCTGCACGCTGGGAAGCCTGTTCGCCTTATATAGGCCATCCGCTCGGCACGGGCAATGCCTCAGACGAAGGCCATCGTCAGCATCGAGAACGTGGTCGCCTCCGCCTCGATCAACCAGAAAGTAGACCTCAACCAGATAACGAAGAACTTTGTCGACGTGGAATACCATCCGGACCAGTTCCCGGGGCTGGTCTTCAGGCTCAAGACCCCGAAGACCGCGACGCTCATATTCAGCTCGGGGAAGATGGTCTGCACGGGCGCCAAGTCCGAGGACATGGCGCGCAAGGCCGTGCAGGAGGTCGTCAGGCGGCTGAAGAAGGGAGGCATACCAATCAAGAACGAGGCGGAGATAGTCATACAGAACATGGTCGCCTCGGCGAACCTCGGCGGGAAGGTCCACCTCGAGGAGGCCGCGCGGCAGCTCCCAAAGTCGATGTACGAGCCCGAGCAGTTCCCCGGCCTGATCCACAGGATGGCCGACCCGAAGACCGTGATCCTCCTGTTCGCATCCGGGAAGCTGGTATGCACAGGGGCGAAGAGGGAGAGCGACGTCTACAGGGCGGTCAACAACCTGCACGTCCTCCTCGAAGAAAAGAACCTGATGGTCTACTGAAGGCCTAGCGCCGGTTCACCTGAGAGGTGACAGCGTTCGCCTCCTCTGCGGAGAGGAGGGCCTTGGTCCTGAGTATCTTCACCAGCTCGAGGATGTCGGTCATCGCGTGGAGCTTGACGCCCTGCTTCTTCATGGATGAGGTGCCGCCCTCGAGCCTGTCGATCACCACGGAGGCGCTCTCCACGTCGCACCCCTCTGCCCTTATCGCCTCGATGGCCGAGAGTATCGAGCCGCCGGTGGTGATGACGTCGTCGATGACGAGGACCTTCCACCCGGGCCTGGTGACCCCCTCCACGAGCTTGCCCCTGCCATGGTCTTTCTCGTCCTTCCTGACGTAGATCATCGGCTTCTCGAGCGCGAGCGCAATCGGGGACGAGAGGGTGAGGCCCGCGGTCGGGATCCCCGCTATGGCGTCGTAGCTGGTCTCCTTGAACTCGTGCTTGAGGAACTCGCCGTACGCGTTGATGAGCGTCTTGTAGGCCCCGGGATAGCTTGGTATCGTGCGGAGGTCGATGTAGTAGGAGCTGATCTTGCCGCTGGCCAGCGTGAACGTCCCGAACTGTATCGCCTTGACCTTGACGAGCACCATGGCCAGCTCTTCGAGGAGCTCCTTCCTCCGCTTCCACACCATCGGGCTAGGTGCCCCGGGGCGATAGAAAAAGATGAGCATGAATTCTCAGGGGGCAACCTTGATAGACGCGGCGAGCGGTGGTCGCGCCACAGAAGCGCCTCATGGAAATCTGGGTCCCCTATGGCGACGTCGAGTCCCTCGTCACGCTGATGCAGGAGAACCTCGGCGAGACCATCGACCCCAAGCCCGAGTCGCACCTCGACGAGATGGTGGTCCCGCTCTCCGAGAGGATGAAGGGTGCCGGGCACGTGCTCATCTGCGACACCAAGCCCGCCACGCTCAAGACGGTCAAGGCGCTGGTCGCGAAGGTCCCTAGGGAGGGCGTGAAGTTCGTCTCCTCGAACCCGAGGAAGGTCGAGGCCGCGATCCCGGAGCTCAAGGAGGCCGTGGAGAGGCTCCGCCCGCCGGGAGAGCCGGCGCCCGGGTCGGAGGAGAAGGGCGGCAAGGTCTCCCAGGACATCGCTGGAGCGGGAAGGAAGTTCGCAATCTCGACGGGAGAGCCCGACCCGCTCTTCGGTTTCGTAGACGCCCCGATCGCCCTTGCCCTGGGGTGCATCGCCGGGGCGCGGCGGCTGGGGTACAGGAAGCGCGACGGTGATGGCGCTCAGCCTCTGCGCGAGGACTCGCCCAGCTACGCCGCCGTCCGCCAGGAGGCCGACGCGGTCCAGGGGGTCGACTATGCGACGATAATCACGCGCGGAGGCGAGCCCTACTCCATCGTGGAGGGGGACTCGGTGAAGCAGGCCCGGGCCCACTACCTCTCAGCTGAGATACCCCAGGCCAAGGGACTCGTAGTCGGCGCCGGCGGGCGGGGGTATGACGACACCCTCTCCCACGCGTTGAGGCTCTCGCTCGGCGCGCTCAAGGGGGTGAGGAAGGGCGGGGAGGTCGTCCTCGTGGCCGAGTGCAGGGACGGGGTCGGCTCCGAGGCGCTCCAGATGTATCTCACAGGGCGGATGACGGAGAGCTTCCTGAGGAAGGGCGCCTACGTCGAGGGCCTCGAAGAGATATCCTACGTCACGGAGCTGAACGAGAGGTACTCGGTGACCCTTCTCTCCTCCCTCCCGGAGCTCTATGCGGGAGGGAAGCTCAGGTTCAGGACCGCGCGGGGCTCGGGCGAGGCCCTTGGCAAGGTCTTCTCGTCCGCGGGGCGGGGGGCGAAGCTCAACGTCGTCACGCGCGCCTGCGAGACGGTCCTGCCCTAGAGCTGGAACGTGCCGAAGGTCTGCGGGATGGGGACGCAGAGGAGCCCCACAACCACCGCGACGGCGAAGGCGACCCTCCTCGAGCGGGAAAGCTTCGAGATCGAGTCGAGGGTATCTCCTTGGACGGGAAATGCAGCCATGAGGAAGACGAGCAGAAGGACCACCCAGTAGTCTGGTAGGTCGGTTAGAAGCAGGAAGAGGCCCGAGACCGCTGTGGTGACGCGGCTCCCCCTCTCCCCGAGCGCGAGGAGGCCCATCCTGCCGCCGTCGAAGAGCGCGGCCGGCAAGAGGTTGAAGAACGCCAGGAGGAGGGCGAGCCAAGCCGCGATCTCGATCGGGGAGAAGATCAGCGTCCCCCCGGCGGGGACCTGCCCGAGCGCCCCGAGGCTCTGAGAGAGGGAGATCGCCCCGCTCTGGAGGATGCTCGGGTTGGTCTGGATCGTGGCGGTCTGGTTCCCGCTCGAGAGCGCCTCTACCTGAGCGTGGTTGAGGATGACCGAAGTCCCCGCACCGAGTAGGGCGACGACCAACGCGACGACGAGCATCGCGACTGCGCCGACGAGATAAAAGTCGAAGAGCTTGTTCCTGTTGGCAGGGGGGGAGCCCGCGAAGCTGACCGCGCCGAAGGTCGGGAGGAAGTACATCGTCGGGAGGGCGATGAATATGGGGACGTTGGGGAGGTAGTAGGAGAGGAACGAGAAACGCCCTCGCCCGGCCGCGAACCTCTGCGCGAGGTACCGGACCCCGAACACGGCGGCCAGGGCCCCCACGAAGCCCGCCCCCATCTCGAGGGTGGAGCTCCCGGGGGCGACCTGGGGGAAGATCACCGCGACCACGTACCCCGTCACCAAGACCGAGAGGAGCGTCAGGAGGAAGAGGAAGGCGGGCGTGCTAAGCCTGACCCTCAGCTGCGGCGTCGGAGGAGGGGGGTTCTTCACCACCACCAGGGTGGCGCGCTCGGGGTCGCCGTAGAGCGACGCGGAGTAGTCCGGCGTCTCCAGCACCTCCAAGAGCCTCAGGAAGTTCTGGCCGGACCGCTCGTCGTAGACCACGCTGTACTCTGCGGCGCCTTCCTCGGCGACGAAGTAGTCCTTGACAGCGAAGAGGGACCTGACGGCGGCGTCGACGTCGGGATTGATGGCTGACAAGGGCCCGCTTGAAGTCTCGCCAAATCAATCGCAATAAACGTAGTGCAACACCGCTCGGCCAACTTTATTTAGGACGCGACTCTCGCGCGGAGACGGCGGAATGCAAAAGTCCATCTTGGGGAAGGCGGGCGATTACACGGTCCGATACGCCGAGGCCTCAGACGTGCCCAGCGTGATTGGCGTCAACGCCGCGACCCTCCCGGAGCATTACTCCGACTACTTCTACTACGAGATTCTCAACGAGTTCCCGGACACCTTCATCGTCGCGGAGCTCGGAGGACAGGTCGTGAGCTACATAATGTGCAGGATCGAGTATGGCCTCTCCGTGACCAAGCGGTTCGGCCTCGCCAGGAAGGGGCACATCATCTCCATAGCCACCATGGACGGTCACAGGGGGAAGGGCGTGGGGACCACGCTCATCCAGCGGGCGATGGAAGAGATGAGGAAGGGAGGGTCCAAGGAGGTCTTCCTCGAGGTGAGGATCACCAACGACGAGGCGGTGCGCCTCTACAGGAAGCTGAACTTCCAGGTCACCAGCACGATGCAGGGCTACTACAAGGACGGGGAGTCGGCCTACCTGATGGCGCAGCAGCTCTAG
>JAPCJO010000065.1 GCA_027886905.1 Nitrososphaerota archaeon | reverse complement strand
CCCAGAACGCGAAGGTCGCGAACCAGTTGTTGAAGTCGCCGTAGAGGATCAGCCAGGTGTCGCTGGTGATCGCGGCGTTGCTGAACAGAGCCTCGAGCTGCTCCTTGCTCAGGATGTCCCTCCGCAATGGGTCGTTGATGTCCTTCTTCCAGTCGAAGAGGACTGCCCCCGGTATGTGACCTGTGTTGTAGTTGGCCGCGGCGTCGTAATCGACCTCTGCAATCCTCACGTTTGCATCCTTGTGGTGCTGCAGCACCCAGTTGGTGTCTACGAGCACTTCGGGGTGCGCATATTCAACGGTACTCATATTTTCACCTCGACTATTATTCTCTATATTAATACCATTGCTCGCAATATTCTATTGCGAATCGCGCTCAGGCGGGGGCAAAGATTCCTCGCATGCTTTATCTATCGGAAGCGCTTCCTCCGGCTTCGTGGCGCACTACATCCTTCTGCTGAACTGGACCGACCAAGGCATCAAGACGGTGAAGGACGGCTCCAAACGCGCCGCCGCCTTCGAGAAGATGGTCAAGAAGATGGGAGGGGAGGCGTCATACTACTACACGCTGGGACAGTACGACATCGTCGCGACGGTCAAACTACCAGACGACGACTCGATCGTGAAGCTGGGCTTGGAGCTGGGGCGCCTCGGGAACGTCCGCACCACCACACTCAAGGCCTGGACGAAGAAGGAAATGGCCGACATATTCTCCGGCCTGAAGGGTTAGCCCCGACCGCCGCCCGGACCTCACCGCAAGGACGCGGCAAAGACCTCAAAGCTTTATGCGCACTGAGCCAACACCGGATGGAAGCGACATGTCTGGACTCTCGGGCTACCGCGGGCCTTCGGCCAAGATCCTGACCGAGGCCGGGGCGAGCATCGGGGACGTGTTGGAGGTCCAGACAGGCGGCGAGAGCGTCACCGGCACCCTCGTCCCCCGGTACGAGCACAACGACGACAGTCACATCGTAATCAAGCTCAAGAACGGATACAACGTCGGCATCTCAGTAGAGAAGGTCTCCAAGGTGGTGAGGGTCGCGAAGGGCGAGGCGCCCAAGTTCGTAACACCAGAGAAGGTGGCCAGCAAGGGGCTCCCCAGGGTCTCGATCCTCGGGACGGGCGGGACGATCGCCAGCCGCGTGGACTACCGGACGGGCGCCGTGAGCCCGGCGACCACCGCGGAAGAGCTCTATTCCCTCTTCCCGGAGCTCTCCGGGATAGCTAGCATCACCCCGGAGATCGTCCTGAGCGTCTACAGCGAGAACCTCGAGCCGAAGCACTGGGAGACCATCGCGAAGAGGGTCTCTGAGGTCGTCGCGGAGGGGGTGTCGGGGATAATCCTGACCATGGGGACGGACACCATGGGCTACACCGCGGCCGCCCTGAGCTTCGCCCTGAGGGGTCTGCCGGTCCCGCTCTTCATAGTGGGCTCGCAGCGCTCCTCCGACAGGCCTTCGTCTGACGCGTTCCTCAACCTGATCGGCGCAGCGACGATGGCCGTCCAGGCGGACTTTGCGGGGGTGTATGTAGTCATGCACGCCGACTCCAGCGACGAGAGGCTCGCGGTCCACCTAGGGACGAGAGTGAGAAAGAACCACACGAGCGCGAGGGACGCGTTCGAGTCCATGGGCGTCGAGCCGGTGGGTTACTGGTCCAGGCAGGGGATCCAGGTGACGGAGCGTGAGGCGCCGCCTCCGCGGGGCGAGGCGGAGGGGTTCGCCGCGATGCCCAACTTCGACCCCAGGGTCGCTCTCGTGAAGTTCTACCCGTCGATGCCCGACGGGTACCTTGGCGCGATCCTGGGCTCCGGCCTCCGCGGGGTTGTCTTCGAAGGGACCGGGCTGGGGCACATCAACAGCAAGAACATCGACCAGGTGAAGAAGTTCGTCAACGGCGGCGGGGTGGTCTGCATGACCTCCCAGTGTCTTTGGGGGAGGGTGGACATGAACGTCTATGACACGGGGAGGGACCTGCTGAAGGCGGGCGTCGTCCCCCTCGAGGACATGCTGCCTGAGACCGCGCTGGCCAAGCTGATGTGGGCCTTGGCGAACTGCAAGTCCGCGGACGAGACCAGGGCTGTCATGCAGGAGAACCTGGCGGGCGAGATCACACCCCGGTCAGTCCAGAGGAGGTAGAGGCCACGTGGAGAGACAGGCGCGCGCGACTATCCTCCCTTTCGACCCCGAAGCGAGCCAGCTCAGGGTCGGGCTCGAGATCCATCAGCAGCTGGCGACGAGCACCAAGCTATTCTGCCCTTGCCCGATCGTGAAGTCGGACGAGCTACCGCTCTCGTTCGAGAGGAGGCTGCGGCCGACCCAGAGCGAGCTAGGGCAGATCGACCCGGCGGCGGTCTTCGAGTTCAACAAGGGGAGGGTCAACCTGTACAAGTGGAACCCAGAGTCCGCCTGCCTTGTAGACGCGGACGAGGAGCCTCCTCACCCCCCGAACATGGAGGCGATAGAGACGGCCATCCTCATGGCCCAAGTCCTGGGGTCGGGTGTCGTGGACGAGGTGCACGTGATGCGCAAGCTGGTCATCGACGGGTCTAACACCTCTGGCTTCCAGCGGACCGCGATAATCGCCCTCGGCGGGGCGCTCCCCGTGGACGGGGTGAGCGTGGGGGTCCAGACGATCACCGTCGAGGAAGACTCCTCGAGGGTGCTCAAGGAGGGCGCCCAGGCGAGGGAGTACGCCCTCGACAGGCTGGGCGTCCCGCTGATCGAGATCGCCCTGGACCACGTCGTCGGCGTCCCGGAGCACGTCGAGGCCGTCGCGCTCTCGCTGGGGAGGTCGCTCCGCTCGACCGGGAGGGTCGCGAGGGGGCAGGGGACGATCCGCCAAGACCTCAACGTCTCGCTGCTGGGCGGACAAGTCGTGGAGGTCAAGGGAGTGCAGAAGCTCAACCTGATCGCGAAGGTGGTCCGCTACGAGGCGACGCGCCAGATGGGGCTGGTCAAGATAGCCGAGGAGGTCAAGAAGAGGGGGATCACCGAGGTCGAGTGCAAGGCCGAGGACGCGACGGCCGTCATGAGGGGGACGTCGTCGCCCGTTCTGAAGCGCATCCTGCAGAAGGGGGGAGTCGTCACCTGCATCGCCGTAGCTGACTTCGCGGGGCTCCTCGGGCTCGAGCCGTTCCCGTCCATCCGCCTGGGGAAGGAGCTCGCGGAGATCGCGAGGACCAACGGCCTCGGAGGGGTCATCCACTCTGACGAGTTCGTGAAGCAAGGGATAAGCGAGGAGGAGAGCGTCGCCCTGCGCGCCGTGACCGGGTACGATTCCAACGCTGGCCTGGTCTTGGTGGCTGGAGAGTCGGCAGAGAGGGTCGAGACGGTCGCCGGGCTGGTCGTCGAGCGCCTGAGGAAGACCCCCATCGGAGTCTTGGGCGAGACGAGGGCAGCGACCGACGACGGCGAGACGAGATACCAGAGACCCCGGCCTGGAGCCGCGAGGATGTACCCGGAGACCGACATCCCCGAGATCGTCGTCACAGAGGAGTGGAAGCGGAGCCTGAGGATGGCGATGCCCGTGTCGTGGAAAGAGAAGGTCGCCGCATACTCGAAGAGATACTCCTTGAGCGAGGAGGCGGCCTTGCAGCTCTATGACTCGGACAACTCGAAGCTCTTCGAGGAGCTGGCCGCGAAGCTGAGGCTCGAGCCCTCCGTGATAGCGTCCATCCTGGTTGAGACTCCCGTCCGCCTCTCGAGAGAGGGAGTCGACGAGTCGAAGGTGACGCCCGAGGCGCTCACGTCGGTCCTCGTCGCGGTCGACGGCGGGAGGTTCGCCAAAGAGGCCGCAGTGGACGTCCTGCGCGCCATCGGGAAGGGGGACGCCCGCGACGTCGACGAGGCCGTCTCGAAGCTGGGCCTCACGGGGATGAGCGACGAAGAGCTCGGCAAGATAATCGACGGGGTGTTGAAGCGAAACAAGCCCCTCATCGAGGAGAAGGGAGACCGCGCGTTCAGCGTCCTCATGGGCGAGGTGATGAAGCTCGCAAGGGGGAAGGTGGACGGCAAGAAGGTCAGCAAGCTCCTGAGGCGAGGCCTCGACGAGGGCCGTTAGGCTCTCGGCCTCTTTTGGAAATTCCATGAAGGACGCTTAAATAACGTAACTATCTTGTGACGCTCGTCGTGACAGAAGAGACCAGGAACGTGAAGATCAGAATAAAGTCGGGCGGGAACGAGGCGGAGGTCGAGGCGTCTCTCGCAGACATTCGGCAGGCGATAGACCTAATCCCTGAGATCCTCGCGAGGCTCCCGCTGCCGAGCGCGGAGCGCAGGCTGGAGTCCGTGGCCCCGCAGGGGCATGGGCCTGCGACGCAGGCGCCGGAGCAAGCCACTCCTATCGCGCAGACTTCCGCCCCGCAGTCCTCCATGCCTTCCGTCACCATAGAGAAGGGGGACTCGCTGAGCGACGTCATCTCGAAGTTCTTCGCGGACCCCTGGGGGACGAGCCCGAAGAAGCTGATGGAGGTAAGGGAGGCGCTCCAGTCGTACGGCCTGAACTACCCGAAGCAGTCTGTCGCCGTTGCGCTCCTGCGCCTGGCCAAGAGCTCCAAGATCAGGCGGTTCAAGGGCGAAGGCGGGGAGTACGTCTACACGGCTTCGACGGGAGCGGTCCGCATCCCCGCGCCAATCCAAGCCACGGGCGTCCAGCACCACGCCGAGGAGGAGGCGCCAGCGACAGCGATGGAGGCCGAGCCAGCGGAAGCCGACCAGCTCAACTTGGACACGCCCTCGGCGAACCGCGTCGCATCCCCGCCAAACGTTTAATCGGGGACGAATTTCTCCCATCGTCCGGCTTTGTCGGCATCCGCGGAAAGGCTGCTCTCGGTCGTAGTGAGCTACGGCGAGGTCAAAGTGGAGTTCTCGGGCTCTCCGGACGTCGTCTTCCGCTCGCTCCACGAGTTCATCTCCAA
>JAPCJO010000025.1 GCA_027886905.1 Nitrososphaerota archaeon | reverse complement strand
ATTGCTGGAAGTAATACGATCATCAAGAGCCAGAGTGCTGCCGATGACTGAAACTCAGGGACGCCGACAGTGGTCAGTGGGAAGATGTAGAAAGCAACGCCTATCCCCATCGAAGTTGGGTCAGTGGTGCATGGAGGAGCGCACGCAGAATAGGTTATGGTGAATGGGTAACTTCCTGCTGGTAGTTGCGCATCAGCGAAGGCTACTGTGCTGCAACAACTGCTTGAGCCATAATCAACCACCGTGAACGTCGAAGAGAGCGATTCGAAAGGAGCGTTGTTTGACGATGCTGAGACGACGACTATTAGGGACAATTGAGAAACGACCAGAGTGCTGGATAGGCTCGTCTGGCCAGCGTTGCTGAAGGTCTGAGTCGTGTAGGATGAGCTCGAGACTCCGATACCGCCGATAATGGGGAAGAGCGCAGTGTTCGGGTTGAAGGTTCCTGTGTTGCTTGTCGAGTGACCCACGAGCACGCTGGTCAATCCTTGTCCATTGACCACGCTAACGTCGGGCGTAAAGTCAACTGCTGATATGTTGTAAGCCCCGCCAATCGTTGCAGCATAGAAGTAGGAACTTCCACCAGAGCCTACGGTCACAGCGCAGCTCATAAGTTCCGGACCGCAGAGGCTTATGACCGGCGCCTCTATGGCAGGTGGGCTCAGAGCGTGAGCCTGATTGAAATGCAGTGAAGGAATTATCCCCGTAAGTAAGACGAGAACGAGCAACACGGAAGTGAAAGTCGTTCTGCCGGCAGTTCCGCTGTCTCTCTTGCCGTCTGCCGCACGGAAAGGCCAACGACCAATCCCGTTTTTCCTAGTGTTTCTCAACGATTTCACCAGTATGGCTTGGGATTGCTGTGAGATGAGTCGACTATATCTCAAGGGAAGCCGGAAATCATGGATGTGAATTTCAGATTCTATGCAACGAACATCATGTGCACGATTCGTCATGAGCATTGACATCTAGTTTTAGCACCTGAAACGATGTAGAGTATGGCGAGAACTCATATATCGAGCCAGCGGATTCCCATTCGTAGTATGAATCCGAGGCAGGTCGGGCGAAGCGCTCTAGCGGCGATTGCCGTCCTTGCGCTTCTGGGCACCAACGCGGCCCTCGCGGACTCGAGCCTGGGGACCCCGATACCGTTCACCTTCGCCGTTGGGACACAGGCAGCGCCCACAGGGTCGGTGCTGGACTTCGGAGACCAGACGTATAATGCGAGCGGCGGCGTCGTCATCCTCCCCCTCACCGAGATCGAGGGACAGCCGGTCACCGCGGCGACGATCCACTTCAGCCTGAGCGCGGAGGTGAAGGGCTTGAAGGTCGTCGGAGTGGTCCGCTTCGACCTCGAGGGCACCTCAGGAGGTCAGCCCGTCTCGGTGACCGGCCAGTACGGCGTGAACAACGCCGAGACGTCCACTCAGGCGAACGCCATCATTATCTCCCCCACCGGGGCGCCCTGCACCGGGAAAGCCGCGAAGGCGTGCAGCGAGCTGCCGCTCTCGTTCATCGGGAACGCCAACGTCCAGGTGAAGGTGGGCAGCGCGGCGTCAAAGACCTTGAAGGAGACGGTGCTGACCGAGAACCCGTACCTGAACCCGTTCGGGAAACCCATAGTGATCGCCTCGACGGACTCGGCAATCGTCATCGTGGCGACCTATAGGAGTGGGACGATCTTGTGGAACGGCTCCCAGGTCACGGGAGCCATCACGAGCGGCGCCTTCGGGGCAGCGCCTTCGGTGGAGAATATCGCAGGCACGCTAGGCCTCAACTCCACCGAGCACGAGCACCTGGTGGCGGGGACAGCAACTGACAGCGGCACCGCCGCGCTCACGGGGATGTCACCATCTATAATGGACGCGGCCGGGAACTTCACGGGCAACTCCGTGATTCCCACGGCCGGAGAGCTGGACTGCTCGCCCCTCTTCGGATTCCCCTCCTTCCCGCCCGGTCAGGGCATCTGCACAGAGACGGGCTTCAACTCGGTCGGCCAGTACACAATGAGCAACCAAGGCTGCAGCAGCCAGGGCAGCAACGGCTGCGACGGCCAGGGCGACGGCGGTTGCAATGGCCAAGTCCACTGCAGCGTCACAATAACCGGCCAGTACGTCACGACGTGGACGATCCCTGCGCTGTCCTTCTCGACGGTGAGCGCGGGCATACTGACGACGCAACGCTAGCTCGGCTCTGGCGCCACTCCCGAGCGCGTCCAGGCGCGTCCTCTCCACTAGTGACGGGAGCGCTATTGCGTCAATATTGAATCTGCCTCTACGCGGGGTGCCGCGGTCCGCCTCTGGGCGCACATTCTCGGCGAAAAGCGCACCTGGCTAGAAGAACCGAAAAGATTCAATAGTCAACCCTGCAGACTCGCGCTTCGCGACATTGATTCCAAGGCGCCTGTTCCTGACCAAGGGCGTCGGCAAGCACAAAGAGAAGCTCCAGTCTTTCGAGCTGGCGCTGAGGGACGCGGGGATACAGCACTGTAACCTGGTGCAGGTCTCCAGCATAGTTCCGGCGGGGTGCAGGGTCATCCCGAAGGACAAGGGCAGGGTGATGTTGACCCCGGGCGAGGTCACCTTCGTCATGCTCGCGAGAAACGCCACGAGGGAGCCCAACCGGCTAATCGCGGCGTCGGTGGGCCTCGCAATCCCCTCGACGAAGACCTACGGCTACATCTCGGAGCACCACGCCTATGGGCAGACCGAGGAGGTGGCAGGTGACTACGCCGAGGACCTGGCCGCGACCATGCTCGCGACCACGATGGGGATAGCGTTCGACTCCGCGACGGCCTGGAAGGAGAGGGAGCAACTCTTCAAGGGCAGCGGGCTCATCATCAGGACGTCTAACGTGGCGCAGTCTGCCGAGGGGGACAAGAAGGGCCTCTGGACGTCGGTCGTCGCGGCCGCGGTCCTCATCCCCTAGTCTGCCGGCGAATCCACGGCCTGTGGCTCAAACGCCGAAATCGCGCCAGCCTTAAATCGCGCTCTGCAAGATTTTTTGGCGTTGCTCCCGGTCGCCTCCTACTACGACGACGTGGTGCAGGTCGCCCTTACCGCGGTCTCCGCCGTCCTCATGGTCATCTCGGTGAACGCCTACAGGAGAAGGCGCGACGGGAGGTATCTCCTGCTCATGTTCGCCTTCGTCCTCCTCTGCGTGGGCTCGGCCAGCACGACCATCCTTGAGCTCTTCGTGGGCGCGGGACCAGCGACCGTCCAGCTGATGGAGCTCTACCTCAACCCCTCCGTGGAGCTGCTGATGGGGGTCAGCTTCCTCGTCGCCCTCCTCTGGTCGTCCAAGACCAGGCGCCGCGCGGGGCTGGCCTTCGCGGCGACTATAATCGCCGTGGCCGTCGTGGCGTCGGCGGCATATGTCTCGAGCACGGGCGCCAGCGCCCTCGCCCCCCTCCCTGCGGGGTGCGTCAGGCCGGCGGACGGGTTCCTGATAGTCGGGAGCTCGCTCGGATACAACGACAGCATCGTGCATGGCGCCCCGGTCAAGCCCTGGCCGATCCTGGACGTCGCGAACGGGTCGGACGTCGCGATAACCGTCTGCAACACCTACGCGCAGCCGCTCGGCTTCCAGGTGGCGCACTACCTCGACGACAAGATAGAGGCCATAGGCCCGGGGCAGGCGCTCACGGTGAGCTTCTTGGCGGACGAGACCGGCACCTTCGTGATCTACTGCTCCGTGCTCTCCCCGATTCACGTCTACCTGCAGGGCGGGGAGGTCAACGTGGTGTCAGGACAGGCCGGATAGGTGATGGGAGTGCGTGAGCTGAACCTGCAGAGCACGAACCGGGAGAGGGCGAAGATGATCGTCTCGCTCTCGCCCGGCATCCACCTCCGCAGGCTCCAGAAGCTGCTGGGGACGTCCTTCAGCACGGCTCGCTACCACGTCGAGGGGCTCGCGAAGGACGGTGAGATAGTCTGCTCGAAGGAGGGCCGATACCAGAGGCTCTACCCGGCCGGGACTGCCGAGGCCTCGAAGGCGACCTATGCGCTCCTGCAGAGGGAGACCGCGAGGAGGGTCCTGGGCGCGCTCGTGCGCGCTCAGGGGGACTTGAGGAACGGCGACCTTTGCGAGACGGCAGGCCTGCCCAGGAGTACCGTGAGCGAGTGCACCGCCCTCCTGACCGAGGTCGGGTTGGTGAGGCGACACGTGACGGCCGACGGGCACACGCTCTACGGGGTCCACGACAGGGAAAGGACGCTCGAGCTCCTGGCTGGCTTCGAGAGGAACCTGCTCGACATCGCGACGGAGAGGTTTACGGACCTCTGGGACCTCTGATTCGCGGGTCCGGCGCCGGTGTCACTGAGGCTGCTCTGCCTCTTCCTTGGACAGCATCGCGGCCACTTCCTTGGCCCAAAGCCCGGTCTCTGAGTCTTGGCTCACTCTCCCCAGGTAATCCTTCCACGCGATGCCCCCGTACGCCTCGTTCCACTTCGCGTACGCCGATTCTACGCTCTTCTTGGCCGCGAGGTGATACTTGCAGAGGGACGACGACGGGGCGCACTCCCTCTTGCAGAGACGGCAGGTGGTCATCCTCTTGCAGGTCCGCCGCGGACTTTGGAGATAATTGAAGGGTGCGTTTTCCCGGCCGGGTTACTGCATGGGGGAATAGTAGGTGGGCTTGAGCACCATGTTCCTGATGTTCGCCACCAGGGGGCCGTCCTTCTCAGACTCGCTCGCCACCGCCTGCCATTCCGGGTCAGCGGCAAAGTCCTTCCAGGCGGTCTCCAGGTGCTCCATGCTCTTGAAGGCCAGCATGTAATACAGGGTGTTACTCCGCCCCCCGACCGAGTTCTCCCAGAAGCCGACGACGGACATGCCGTGCTTCTCGAACAGCCCTATCGTGTGCTTCGCAAACCGCTCGTTGAGGTCCTTCCTCTTTCCCGGGATTATCTCATAGACCCTCCACTCGAAGATCATCGGAACTCTCGGAGGTCGGAGGGCACGACTAGAATTAAGCATTTGGAGGGAGCCGCAGGTCAGACTTCCTGGCGTCTGCTGCGGTCCTCAAGGGCTTCTCTGGGACGAGGTCGAAGACTATCCTCTCGTCCTGGTAGCCAAGCTTCTGCACGACATACTCGTCCGAGTAGATCTTGATTATGGCCCCCCTGACGACGCCCACGAGGAACTGGTCGACGACCGATTCCTTCTGGCCGGAGGTCACCGGCTGCTCGATCCTCACCTTCATGGCCTTCCTGTCGCCCGAGATTTGGAGTATCCCGAGGCCCACCGCGCTGAAGTACGCCTTCAGGTTCTCCATCTCGAGGTCGCTCCCGACCGGGGCCTGAAACAAGGCCTTGATGCTGTCTACTATCTCGGCGCCGACAGAGACGCCCTGGTTGTGCAGGATGACGCCTCCGGCGGTGCCGAATGTGCTTAGTATCGAATTAATCAGCGCCGCCCACCCGTTGGCCGAAAGGACGAACACCCGCGTGTGCCCTGACCGCGTCAACGGGAACATCATCGTCTCGAACTTCACGTCGGACTTGGGCTCTATTTCGGCGTCTACGACGAAGTCGAGCTTCTTTAGTGTCTCGACGAGCGCCTTCGGTGTGACCTTCGAATCAGCCATTTCCACATAGAAGAGGTCGTATCCCAGATGCCTGTCGTCGGAGCACTGCATGTGCCCCGCCAAGATGTCGACATTCTTCTCTCCCATGACCGTGGCGATCTTTGCGAGGACCGCGGGCCTGGATTCGACCGAGATGTAAAGCTCGAAGATATCTTTGCCTTCAGGGCTAGCGATACCCAACGACCTAGTTTGCTTCAAATGATGGCGTTTGCCTTGAATGCAGATATAAGCTGTTCGTGAAAATTCTCATGTGTGTCGCAGGCGAATCGTTATTCTCGTTAACAATTATGACGGAAATTCACACGGACATGAACATGCCAACTCGGAACGCCCAGTCTGCATCTAGTCAGATTTCGACGAGCCCTTTGGGGGCGGTCGTGAGCAGTCGGCACGAGCCCTTTGTGACCGCGACGTCGTCCTCGATGCGGACGCCGCCTTCCCCGGGGAGGTATATCCCAGGCTCGACGGTGACGACCATGTCCCGCTTGAGCTTGGCAGAGTTCCGGAGGCTCAGCCCCGGGCCGTCGTGGACCTCGAGCCCGAGCGAGTGGCCGAGACTGTGGGTGAACCTACCCTTGAACTCGCTGCCGTCTATCACTCGGGCGGCTGCCTGGTGGACGGCCTTGCCTGAGACCCCCTCCCTGATGGCCTCGATGGCCTTCGTCTGGGCCTCGAGCACCTTTGAGTAGGCCTGCTTCTGCGAAGGGACGGCGCGGCCGAAGAAGAAGGTCCTAGTGATGTCGGAGCAGTAGAGGCGGTATCTCGCGCCGACGTCGACCAGGACGTTGTCCCCCCTCCGGAGCCGCCTCTCGCCCGCCGAGTAGTGAGGGAGGGCGGAGCTCTCCCCGAAGGCGACGATGCTCTCGAAGGAGGGGGAGTCCGCGCCTCGCTCGACCATCTGGTAGTCGATCTGGGCCTTGAGGGCCCTCTCCGTCATCCCTTCCTTCAAGAGCCCCGGCACGCCCTCCACCACTCCCGAGATTATCTGCGCGGCCTTCGAGATGAGCTCGAGCTCGTCGGGGTCCTTGACCAACCTCGACCTGGCGAGCGCGTCGGACACGTCGACGAGTTTCTTCGAGTCCAGCATCGTCTTCAGGGTCAGGTAGTCCTTGTGGGACACGCCCTGGAAGTTGATGCCCACGCGCGCGGAGCCCTTGAGTATGGAGGAGACCAGCCCTCTGCGCTCCGCGGGACCAGAGCCCTTCTCGACGTGGACCGTGTAGTCCTTCCTCTGCCTCGCGGCGTCCTCCTCGAGGGTGTTGGTCAGGACCTCCACGTGTCCGTCTGGGAACAAGAATAGCGCGTTTCGCTCGAAGATGCCGCTCCGGTACCCCGAGATGTAGAAGAAGTTGGGGTCCGCGTGGTCCCCGTTGAAGATGGCGACGACGTCGAGCTCCCCGCCGGCGTTCTGGAAGATGCGGCCGAGCCTGTCTTTCCGGGGCAAGCGCGAGCCTTACCGCTCGTAGGTCCCGACGAGCCGCGCCTGCGCGATCACGCGGTCGCCGATTGCGTCCAGGAGTGCTTCGCGGTTTAGGCCGGGCCTCAGCTCGGGGCCGTCGCCAAGCGCGTAGAGCCAGAAGTAGTAGTGATGGACTCCGTGTCCCTGCGGAGGGGCGGGCCCGATGTAGCCCGGCTTCCCCATGCCGTTCGGCCCCTGCACGAAGCCCGCTCCCCCTCCCTCCGGGATGCTGCTCGTGCTCGGAGGGATGCCGTAGACCACCCAGTGTGTGAAGCCTCCTGGCAAGGGCGCGTCGGGGTCGTGGCAGACCAGCGCCAGCTGCTTGGCCTCGCCCGGGACCCCCTTGAGCGCGAGCGGTGGCGACTTGTTGCCGCCGTCCATGGCGTATGGCTTCGGAATCTTGCCGTGCTGCTCGAATGCGCTGCTGCTGATGCTCAGCGTGCCGATCTTCAGAGACATCTTGAACGGCGGGAGTGACGGGCCGGCCCTTTATCTCGTTTCTTGCAGGCCTACCGCAGATCTTCCATCTGGTCCTTCTCCCTGAGGAGGGCCACGAGCAGGTCGAGGTAGAAGACCATCTTGTTGTGGAAGGTCTCCTCGTCCCAGTCAGGGTCAGCCTCCACGAGGAAGTCCTCGATTGCGTCGTACTTCTCCTGTGCGCTCTTCCCCAGCTGCTTCACGAGGATCCTGCCCCTCGCCGTCATCTCCTTGGCGCTCGAGTCGTCCTCCTCGAGCAAGCCGTGCCGCTTCAGCGAGGCGACCGCGAACGCGTTGCGCGTGAGCGCGGAGGCGTCGACGAGCGGGTATCCCGAGGGCGCCTCGGTGACCCAGCCCGAGAAGAACCCCTGGGCCTGCCTCCTCTCCGACTCCTCCATCGACGCGAAGACGATGTCGTCCACCATGATGTTCTGGAGGTGGTTGAACCCCTCGATCAGGTACTCCGTCTCCCGCTCGTTGAGGCCCTCCCTCTGGCCGAACTCCGTGAGTATGGCGTTGGTGACCTTGAACTTGTGCGAGGGAGACTTCCTCTCCGTGTGGTAGATGTGGGCGAGCTCGTGGAAGAGAAGCCCCCCGAGCATCTCCGAATGGAGGGCCCACTCCGCTATGACGATGTGCTGGACGCCTCCCTCCTCGGTCGCGTAGCCCATGATATCGAGGTTGGGGTCGACGAGCAGGCGGACCTTGGAGCGGACCGGATATCCAGCCTTCGAGAGCCTCTCGACGGCCCAGTCGAGCTCCTCCTGGAGAGAGCGATCGCCTCTTGCGAGCGACAATGTTGGGTTTCCAGGGTAGTTCAGGGACGCGCTACTTGAGAGGGACGTAGAGGCTCGAGCGGCTTGCGCCGATGCCCGGGGTGCCGTGAACGACCTTCTTGTTTGTGATCGCGTATTCCCCGAGGTAGTGGCCTATCATCTCGGGCTTGACCTGGATCGAGAGGAACTCCTTCCCGGTGTAGACGCCGATGGTGGCGCCCACCATCACGGGCAGGACGATCATGTCCCTGGCGTGGGTCTTGATCTGGCCCTCGAGGCTCCCCTCCTTCTGGGAGCGGACGTCCTCAAGGAGCTTCCTCTTGTCGTCGGAGATGCCCCTGTTGAGCGAGCGCCTAGCCCTCGACGGGAGGAGCTGGAGGATGGCCTCGGTGCTCATCCCGTTGAGCTGCTCCACTGTGTAACCTCTGTAGCGGAACTCTTTGGGCATGGCTCTCTCCTCTCACTACCTCGCCTTAACCTCGACGGAGGTCCTCGCGAGCCTCTTCCTGCCGGTCTTCCTGGGCGCGATAAGCCCGACCTTCCTGCCCGGAGGCGCGTTCCTCGAGGTGCTGGTCGACTTGCCGGGGTGCTGGTGCCTGCCTCCGCCGAACGGGTGGTAGACCACCGCCATCGCGATTCCTCTCATCCTCGGGTAGGGTCTGCCGTCGGCCGTCATCTTGTGGTGCCTCGGGCCTGCCCGCATGAAGGGCTTGTCTTGCATTCCCCCTCCCGCTATCTCGCCGATAGTCGCCCTGCAGTTCTCGTTGATCAGCATGCTCTTCCCGCTCGGCAGCCTGATTATCGCCCTGCCCTCGCCCTTTGAGAACAACACGGCGGAGCCGCCTGCCGCCCTGACCAGCTTGCCGCCGTCGCCCGCGCGGAGCTCAATGTTCGAGATGCGCGTCCCCTCCGGGATCTTCCTCAGCGGAAGGATGTTGCCGTTGGTCACCGCGGCGTCTGCCCCGTGCTGGACCTCGTTCCCCACGGCTATCCCGTTGGTGGCGGGGACGTAGGATATCGCCCCGTGCTCGCCGTATTGAAGCTGCGCGAGCGGCGCGCTCCTTCCCCTTTCGTCCAGCAGGGCCTTGACCGTCAACTTTCCCTCGTGGCCTGAGGCGTCCGGGTTCATGAGCGGGTAGCGGACGGGCGCTATCTTCCCCTTTGAGGAGACCCTCCACTGGATGCCGCCCTTGCCCCGCCTTCTCTGAAGAATTCTCTTTCCCATTGATGCTACACCAGTCCTAGTTTCGTCGCGAGGTCAGTCGCGGAGTCCTCCGGGATGAGGCGCACGAAGGCCTTCTTGCCCCCGACCGACCTCATCGTATTGACCGCCCTGACCTTGACCTCGTAGAGCGCCTCGATGGCGTTGGCGATCTGCGTCTTCGAGGCCTTGTTGTCCACCATGAAGCAGATCTTGTTCTCCCTTGCTATCTGGTCGAAGGTCCTCTCGGTGATGTATGGCCGGAAGATGATCTTCTGTGCGTCTTCAAGCCTCAACTTTCATTCCCTCCTTTGCCGATCTCGAGCCCAGGACGGCGATCGCCGATGCAGTCCAGATGGTGAGCCTTCCCGCGACCCCTCCGGGCGCCAGCGGGAGCACGCCGAGGCTGTCTACAGGGACGACCTCAATCCCCGGGATGGACGCGGCTGCCTTCCCCACGCCCCTGTCGTTGCTTACCACTATGAGCGGCCCCACCTTCTTCCTGGTGGTCCTCCCGCGCATCCTTGCGGTGCCCGAGCGCCTCTTCACTCCGCCGTAGATGCGGCTCAGCTCTTCGGCGAGCCCCAGGTCGGCGAGGAAGGCCTCGAGGGCCGAGGTCTTTTCGAGGGCCTCTAGGTCGTCCGAGACCACGATTGGGAACTTTAGCTTCCCGGTCTTGTGGCCTCTCCACGAGACCGCGGCCGCGTCCGCCGTGAACGCGATGGCGGTGTTTAGCGCTAGCTTCCTCTCCTTGACGTTGATCTTGCGGTAGATCACCTTCTCGGACCTGGGTGGGTGAGGAAGCCTGCCCTTCACCGTGCTCGCCACGCCTCCGGCCTGTCCCGACCGTCCGCTCCCTGCGCCCTTGACCCTGGGAATCCTCGAGACTCCTCTCCCCGTCGGCGGGTTGCCTGTCTCCGCGGTCGTCCTCTCGCCGGCCATCGGGTCGCGGCCGTATGGCTGGATGCCGTGCGAGTGGAGTATCCACCACGCCCTCTGGACCAGGTCTGGCCTAAGCGACGTCGAGAACGCGGTGGGGAGGTCGATGGCCTCTCCGGGCTTGCCGCTCATGTCTAGGACCTTGACGGAGTCTGCCACGCCTACTTCCTCCCTGCCACCTTGGTGCTGACTTCTAGGACTTGCACCGGCGCCGTGTTGGCCTTCGGGTGAGGCCTCATTGGGTACCGGACAACGACGACCCGCCTGTTCGTCCCAGGGACGCTCCCGCGCACGAGGGCGTAGTCGGTGTTGAGCTCGCCGAAGTGCTCGAATCCGCCCTTCGGGGTGATCGGCGCATCCTTCCCGTTGGAGATGCTAAGAATCCTCTTGCCTGATTCGGTCCTCTGGTGGAAGCCGTGCTGCCCCGCCCTGGCCACGGTGTACATGACGGCCGCGGGGTGCCACGGGCCGATGACTCCTACCGCGCGCACGCTCTTCCTCGACTTGTGCTGCTTCCTCTTTATCCCCATCCTGGTCACCGGGCCCTCGTACCCGTGGCCCTTTGTGACGCCTATGACGTCGACGTAGCCGCCAGCCTTGAAGACCTCCGAGAACTTGACGGGCTTCCCCACGACCTTCGCGGCGTAGTCGAACTGGGCCGCGATGTCGCCGCCCCCGACTCCCACCTCGAAGACTATGGGCTGCTTCTGAGAGATGCCCGCGTCTCTCGGGGTCATCGCCAGGACGGCCGAGATGCGGGTGAGCCCGGAAAGCTTCGGCTTCCAGGTCTCGATGAACTTCTCGAGGGGCACGTCGGACTTCTTCTCGACGCCCTTGGGGACGGTCTTCGCGTAGACCTCGCCGACCGCTCTCTCGGCGCCGTTCTCCCTGACGTATAGCCTCAGGCCTACGACGGCCGTGTCCGGCACCGCGAGGACGCTCGTCGGGTTGAACCGCGGCTTGCCAAAGTTGGGGGTCTTCGACCTGTCGTCAATCGTGATAGTGTGAATCGTGCTGACCTTCACCGCGGGGAGCCCTAGAAGGGTGGGCGAGCTTCCCTTGATCTTCGGCCAGTTGTGGACCGTAGGGAAGAAGTCTCCGACCCTCCCCCTGGGGATGTATGCGAGACTTCCTCTGCGTGGTGCACTATGTTTCCTATGACCCATCCTAGCTCACTCGGGAAGATACCCCGGATTTTTCTTAAGTCTTTAAACTTTCGCGTTTGCGGCGGCGCAGTCAAGGATGGGAGCGGGTGCTCGCGCCGTAGCCGGCCGAGCGCGCGTTCGCCCTCTCGACCTCCAGCTCGAACTGGAGGGCGGTCATCAGGACCGCGTTGCCCTTCTTGCGGGAGAGCGTCCTGATTAGGTCCCTCTCGGTCACGAGCGCGACGCGCCCCGTCGGGGAGTCGTCGACGACGAGCCCGCCTATCCCGAATATCATCATCTTCGAGGCCGCGACCCTGATGTCGTCGTCCTGGCTCACCGTGATGACGTCCCGGGTCATAAAGTCGGAGATCGGGGTGTCGAAGCGCGTCGGGACGCTTGCGCCTTCGCCCGTCTGACCTGCGGTGCCCGTGGGGGCGAACTTCGTGATTCGCCCGAGCGCGTCCTTGTTTGAGAGGATTCCCTTCGGGACCGCTGCGTCAGGTCCCTTGCCCCCTGGCACCACGGGTAGTCGCCGGATGCGGTGCTCTGACATGAGGCGGACGGCGGTGGAGAGGTACTCGTTCTGCCCGATGGTGATGACGTTGGGGTTCATTATCTCCGAGACGGGGACGCCCACTTCGTCGGAGCTCGTCCCCATGAGCCCGACGAGGTCCCTCAGGGTGATGATGCCGCGGACGACCCCCTGCTCGTCGATCACCGGCATGCCGCCGAGGTTGTGGAAGGTCATCTTCTTCGTGATCTCCGCGAGGCCGTCCCCGGGCTCCACGCAGACGCTGTTGTAGACCATGATGCGCTCGACGGGTATCTCGAGCGACTCGAGCACCTCCTTGGTCATGACGTCGGGCTTGGAGAGGACGAAGTTCAGCGAGTCTATGATGTCTTGGGCCGAGATCATCCCCATGATCCTCCCTTTCTCGTCGACCACGGGGAGGTGCCTGAAGTTCCTCCTCTGCATGATCATGGAGGCCGTGAGGACGCTCTGCCTTGGGGTCACCTTGATGGTCTGCCTCGTGAAAAGCCACCAGAGGTCTTCGGTCTTGCTCGGCGTTTCGCTATCCCTCCAACTATTCTGGCGACGCGGACGGCCTACTCTTCCACCGGGATTTCCTGCGGAGGGATGGGCGTGGCGACCTTCTGGTCTCCCGCTTTGAGGACGGTGAACTTCGAGGAGAGGACTGACTCGAGCAGGGAGCGCGGGAGGCCGAAGGCCTGGAAGAACGACTCCAGCACGCCCTTAAGGGCCTCGACGTCGGCGGGGCTCAGGCTCCTGTACTCGCTGACGAGCGGCTTTGTGTACTTGCTGGTGAAGAAGAGGAAGCGGACTCTCGCTAGGAGAGCGGCAGGGAGGAGCGGCGCGAGCTCGCGCTCGCTCGGGTACCGGAGCTTCGACACCGCCTCGAAGGCCTCCTTCGAAAGGGCGCCATCAGTGACGCAAGTGCGGAGGTAGGACTGGATGTCTTCGGGGCTCGGGGGCAGCCCGAGCTGGGTCGGGTCGACCTCGCCCCTGATGTAGAGCGTCCCGCCCACGAGGCCGGTGGCGGCGAACTTGCCCACGGGCCTGTCTGAGCCTGAGAGGTTCAGGACCGCCAGAATCCCGCCCGCCATGTACTCGCCGAGGTAGTCGTCTGCGGTCTCCCCTACAATGAAGAACGGCCTCGCCTGCTTGTACTCGCGCATCTGGATGCCGGCCCGGTTCCCGACCGAGCCCCTGACGAAGATGCGCCCGCCCTGGAGGGCCTGGCCCGCTACGTCCCTCGCGCTCCCGTGGACCACGATGGAGCCCGCGTGCATCGTGTCCGCGAGGTCGTCCGAGACGTTCCCGTGTACCTCGTAAGAGACGCCGTCGTTGAGGTTTGCCAGGCAGTTTCCTGGGTAGCCGTTGAGCTCCACCTTGAACCTCCGCCTCGAGCCGTCGTCCTGCTTCGTGGAGAACGCGATGCCGAGATACCTCTGGCCGCTGACGTTGTCTATCCTGACCCCATCGCTCCCGGAGTGGTAGGCCTTGCGCAGGAACTCGTTGATCTCGCTGAAGCCGACGCCTGAGGAGTCGAGCACGGCTACCTGCTCGGACTCGTGGGGGGCCGCCGCTTCCTGCTGCGGGCGCGAGTAGGCGCCGAAGGAAGACGCCACGCCGCTCACGCTCCCCCCGGACTGGAAGGAGTAGATCTTCCTCTTGGTTCCCGGCTCGAGTATCCCCTTCTTCACCGAGGCCAGAAAGAAGGAGCCCGGCTCGGGCGCCCAGACCACCGCGTCTTTGGAGAGGTTCCTGATCTGGTTCTCCTCGCTGGCGACGTAGAACCTCTCGCCGTCCTCCCCGACAAGGAGGGGGCGGAACTTGGACCTGTCAGTGAGCGCCAGGAGGTACGTGTCGCTCCCGTCGCAGAAGCCGGCGACGACCGCGAAGGGGCCGTCGAGGCGGGCGCCCCTGTATCTTATGAGGAGCTTGCGCACGTCAGGGGAGAACTGCCTCTCGAAGGGGTTGGTGAGGAGAGTGGCGGCTTCGAATAGGGAAAGGCCCTCGACGCGCACAAGGTGGTCGAGGAGGCGGGCGATGACCTCGCTGTCCGTCCCCACGTGGCTCCGGAGGCCCCAGGAGTTCAGCTGCTCGAGGTTGGCCCCGAAGGAGCTGATGTCGCCGTTGTGGGCGATGGCGGTGTCCATCGACGCGAAGGGGTGCGACCAGATTGGGTAGCGCCCGGGGGAGTTCGTCGGCTGCCTGGTATGGGCAATCCAGACGTCGGCCCTCTTCGAGTCGGCGTCGAGGTGGTACTCCTTGGCGACCTCGAGCGGGAACCCGACCTCCTTGAAGACGTCGAGGTACCTGCCGTAGGAGAAGATGCGCCCGTCTATCTTGCCGTCGGAGAGGAGCTCCCCGTTTATGACGTCGATGGTCTTCTCGAGGGTGGGGTTGTCCGACGTGCTGAGGTTCCCCTCCCAGATCCCAAAGCGCTCCCTCCCGCTCACCGGGCCGGGCATGAGGAGCTGGACGTCCCGCGGGGCACTGACGGAGGCCGAGAGCTGGTCCTGGAGGTTGTCCGCGATGCCCTGGTTCCTCACGAAGGCCTTTATCTTGTGGGTCTGGCCTCCGCTGCTCAGTTCGGGGTCGAACAGGGCGAACCCGGCGCCGAGGTCGCTCCCCCTGTACTTTATGCAAGCGATCCCGGTGAGGGCGTCCAGGTTGGAGACCTTCGGGGCGCCGCTCTTCCTTATCACGCCGAAGATCCCGCAGCCGTCCTTGTAGACGGGCTGCCCGAAGGTCGTGTCGTAGGTGGGATACTCGCTCAAATCGAATCTCACGCGGCTCCAGCGGGCTTGATGCCCAGCTCCTTCCTGATCGCCGGGTCGAGCCCGACGGTGCGGAGGATCTCTCTGTTCCCCACGAGGGAGGAGGCAACGCTGCTCATCCCCGCGGCGCCCGCGAGGAGCTTGATGTCCTTGATGAATGCGACGACGAGGTTCTCTAGGTGGTCCGCCAGCTTCTGCATCTCGATTACTATCTCCTGGTCGTCCTCGAACCCGACTGCTATGAGCGCGGCCTTCCCAAACCCGACGCAGTCGGCTCCCATCGCGACCAGCTTCACGATGTCCTCCGACCCCCTGACCATGTTGCCCTCCGCGAGGATGTCGAACCTCCACCTGACGTCCTTCTCTATGAGGTCGCGGTCGAGCTTGGAGACGGAGAGCTCGAGTTGCAGGTCGCTCTCCTCATCGTCCTCGTCGAGGAGAAAGCCTTGGAAGCCCTCGAGGCCCTGGATGTTGGAGCGGATCCACTCGAGCGCCTTGGCGGACGACGGGACCCTCAGGTAGAGCGCGCCTTGCTTCCCATTGCCCTCCCTGGGGACGGGGGCTCCCGAAAGGTGCCCCCTCAGGTCGACAGCGGTGATGATCGAGCCCAGGCTCGACGCGCGGCCGGGAGCGATCACCCGGCCTGGGTACTTGCCTCCGCTCAGCCTGCCGGTGGAATCGTCATAGAGAAGCCCCATCGCGGATGCGGTCCTCGCGAAGATCGTCCGGACGTTGTCCGGCACGCTCTCAGGGAGGTGCGTGAAGAAGAAGGGGGCCGCGAGCCTGATCCGGCCCTGGGCGAGGTAGTTGACAATCTCTATCTCCTCACGGTAGGGGTCGATGCTGGGCCGCGTGACCTGCGCGCCGTCAGTCACGACCCAGTCCGAGAGCCTCGAGGGGGCCTCGACGAAGGGCGGGCCTATGGACCCCATGCTGGAGATCTGGGCCTCGCCGGGGGACTTGCCAGTGGTCCCGGAGAGCTCCCAGAGCGCGGTCGACCTAGCGGGGTCCCACAGGTTCGCGCCCCTAGGGGGAGCCCTCGAGGGCGCAGCGGAAGGCGAGCCGCCCCCCTGCTGCTTCGCCTCGACGCCGAGTATCTTGAGCGTCTCCGAGTTGAGGGACCCGTTGTGGAAGAGGAGGTCGCGCCGCGACCTCAGGTCCTCGAGCTTCGAGACGCCCATCAGCTCCATGATCAGCTTCATCTCCTCCGTCCAGCCCCTCACCATGTTGGCCAGCCAGGTCACCGACTGGTCCATCGAGAGCGTCCTGACCGGGCTGTCGGAGATCTTGTTCGTCAGTATGGCCGGGCAGAATCCTAGGTGGCACTTGTGCACCATCAGGCACCCTATCGCGAGGAGGGCCCCGGTGCCCACGCTCGTGATGTCCGCGCCGAGGGCGATGAGCTTCAGCGAGTCCTCCGGGGTGCTGACGCGCCCTGCCGCGATCACTGTGAAGTTTTCCCGGAGCCCCTCCCGCCTCAGTATCGAGTCGACCGACGCGATGGCCAGCTCGATGGGGACGCCCACGTTGTTCTTCACGACCGAGGGGGCCGCCCCGGTCCCCGCCCCGGCTCCGTCGATGATGATGCCGGCGGCGCCCATCCTCGCCACCCCGGAGGCGATGTAGGGGATGTAGTTCGTGGCGCCCACCTTGACGAAGACCGGCTTCCTCGTTGCCTCCTTGAGGCCTAGGATGCGCTGGCCTAGGTCCTCGATCGAGTAAATGTCATGATGCGGGGCGGGCGAGATAGCGTCCGTGCCCACTGGAATCCGCCTGGTCTCTGATATCGGCGTGGTGACCTTCACCCCGGGGAGGTGGCCGCCGATCCCGGGCTTCGCGCCCTGTCCTATCTTGATGACTACCGCCTGACCCTTCGAGAGGGAGTTGGCGTCCACGCCGAACCTGGCCGAGGCCCACTGGACCGTTATCCTGCTGCACTCGGCGACCTCCTTAAGGAGCCCCCCCTCGCCCGTGCCCGCCATTATCCCTGTGAGGTCGGCTGCCTTTGCGATGGCAGCGTTCGGCACCCCCGAGAGCGCGCCGAACGACATGTCGCCGAGATACATCGGAGAGGAGAGCTTCAGCGGCGAGCCAGCGGCGAAGCGGATCGTGGTGTCCGCCACGACGGCCCGCTCCGGCGTTTCCGCGCGTTTGAGGTAGAGCTGGTCGAGGGCCCTTCCCGTCCTCTCGGCCTCAGGGAGCCAGAGCTCGTTTGTGGCGCGTCCGGTCTCCGATAGCTGCCTGATGTGGAGTATCTTCCACCTCGTCCAGAACTCCTTCGCCCTCGAGGTGGGGAGGGGCATGTAGCTTTTGAGTTCGAGTGTCTTTCTCTGCGCCAGGCTGGAGATCCCTAATCACCTGATACCTATAAAACAAAACGAGTGGCGCCAACCCGATAAAAACGTTACCTAATGAGATGCAAAAACGCGATTTTCCCTCAATTTGGCGGTCAGACGAAGGGCGGGAGCTCGGGGCTCGCGAGGAGCCCAACCAGGTAGAGGGCAGAGAGTATCGCCTCCTCGGAGCGCGCGGTGACCACGTTCTGCTCGGGGAAGAGGTTCACGACGTAGCCCACCCGGCTCCTCAGGTCCTTCCCGACGGTCTCGAAGAGCCCCCTGGACGGCGAGCCGAAGACAAGCATCACCGCGCCGGAGCCCTGTAGGTCGATGCGCAGGCTTCGCGCGACGCGGGCTATGGGGTCGCCGAGGCGCGAGGTGGCGACCTTCAGGGGGAAGGCGGGGTCGGCGAGCAGCGCGGCAGTCTCCGAGACCTCCACCGAGTAGCCCCAGTACGCCTTTGCTTCGCGCCGGTCCACTCGCGTGGCCCCGACGCCGGACGGGGAGACGGAGGTTATCCTTACGGTGACGCGCTTGTTGGGGCTCTCTTTCCTACTCAGGGAGACGGGGGCGTCGAGGCCGGCGTCCGCTGAGAGGCCGTCGGGGAGCACCACAGCCTCCCTCACCTCCCCCGCCTGGAGCTTCCCGAGGGGGACCTTCGCCTTGTGCGAGGGGATGCGGAGCGGCGGGAGTAGACCCGCGTACCTCAGGTCTTCGCTCAGCGGGAAGAGTCGCTTCCGCAGGTACTGGGGGGTCTCAAGGTACTCCAGGACCTTCTTGATGAAGGCCGACTCCCCCCTCCCACGAGGGTCGTGGAAGACCCTGACCGAGTCGACTCCGAAGAGCGCGCAGTATCTCGCTATCTGCCCGAGCTTCGTCGTCTTCTCGCGGGTGGAGTCCTGCTCCTCGAGGACGGTGTCAGGGACGGCGACGCAGACCCTCTTCCCCGCGAGTGTCAACGGGGGGCGTCTCCAGGCGCCCTTCATAAGAGGTGTATGTCTTATGTGCGGGGGCGCCCAGTGTGCCGCCGATGGGAGCTCAGGGGCCTTCTGCGGCAGACGAAAAGGCGAGGATTGAATACGAGCTGCGCGGGAAGACCCTCAAGGTCTACCTCTACGTCCTGAAGCAGGGCAAGCCGGTCGGGGTCAGGGAGGTGCAGCGCGAGCTCGGGTTTTCAAGCCCCAGCGTGGCCTACCACCACATCGAGAAGCTCACGAGGCTGGGGATAATCGAGCAGGACAACCTGGGGAACTACGTCCTGACGAAGAAGGTCGACCCCGGGATACTCCAGGCCTTCGTCAACGTGGGGAAGTTCAGCCTCCCCAGGCTCGGGTTCTACGCGGTCTTCTTCACGACCGTAGCGGCGGCCTACGTCATAGAGGACTACAGCTTCCTTGACCTCTACGCGGTGGTCGGGACGGTGGGCGCCGCCGCGGCTTTCTGGTTCGAGGCGGTCAGGCTGTGGAGGAGGAAGCCGTTCTAGATGTTGGAATTAAGTAAACCCGTGTGGACTAGAGGGGTGGTGAAGGCATGAGGGGTGGTGGGTTCTTCGTGGGGGCGGCGGCAGGCCTGGCCATCGCGCTGCTGGTGGTCGGGACTGCCTCGTTTCTGCCCCAGACGAACAGCCCGCTGAGGGCGGCGACGCCCCAGGCGGCCGCGCAGTCGGTGATGACGAGCGTCACGACCAACGCCCGGGCCACGTCCTCGACGACCAACTCCAGCGGTGAATTCGCAGCCCCGCCCGTGGCCCAGGTAGCAGGAGTAGCGGGGGCGAGCGCGCTGGCTTCGTCCTCGACTACGGCAGCCCCGCCAGCCGGCGCCGGCGCGGCGTCTAGCCTGTCGAGCGCGAGCAATGAAGCCCAGGGCGGAGCGACACCCGCCGGGACGCAGGCCCAGCAAGAGCCCAGCTCGCTGCTCGCGGTGCTCCCCGGGGAGGGCGCGGGGAGGATGATTGCGACGGTCTCGCCGCTGCTCGTCGGGCTGCTCGTCGCGGCGCTGGTCTACGGCGCGTACGCCAGGCGCCAGGACTCCTCGTCCTGACCCTAGCCAGAGACTATCGTCTGAGACTGCTCTCTGAGGAATGTGAGCAGGTAGCTCGGCCCGCCAATCCCCTTGCCCGTGGACCCGCTCGCCTTCCATCCGACGAAGGACTGCGGCCCGGGCCAAGCGCCTGTCGTGGCACCCCCGCTCCTGTTGGCGTAGACCACCCCGAACTGGATGGTGTCCATGAACTTGGCGACCTCCTTCTTGTCCTCGCTGAAGATCCCCGCCGTCAGGCCGTAGTCGGTGTCGTTGGCCTCGGCGAGGGCCTCGTCGAGGGTCTTGAACTCGGCGACGACTAGGAGCGGGACGAAGAGCTCCCTCTTGAAGAGGTCGTGGTCGATCGGGAGGCCCGTCACGACGGTGGGCTGGACGTAGTAGCCGTTCCGGAATGCCCCCTTCGTCACGGCGCTCCCGCCGAAGACGACCTTCCCCCCGTCCCGCTTCGCCTCGTCCACGGCCTTGGCGAAGGTCTCCATCGCCGCCGGGTTGATGACCGGGCCCATGAAGGCGCCCTTCTCCCTCGGGTCCTGCACCTCGAGCGAGGCGAGCCTCTCCTTGAGCATCTCTAGGAACTCGGCCTTGACCTCCTTCTGGACGTAGACCCTCGAGTTGGCGCTGCACTTCTGCCCGCTGTACCCGTAGGCGGCCCTGACCACGCCCTCGACCGCCTTCTTGAGGTCCGCCTTGGCGGTGATTATCGCGGGGTTCTTGCTCCCCAGCTCCATCAGGACGGGCTTGACGTAGGGCTGGCGCGTGAGGAACTCGTGGTAGAGGCCCATCCCCACGGCCCTGGAGCCCGTGAAGGTTATCCCCGCGACGTCCCGGTTCTCCGTGAACTCGCTCGAGAAGTTCTGGCCGGGGCCTGTGACGAAGTTCACCGCGCCCGCAGGGACGCCCGCGTCCCGGTAGACCTTGTAGAGCATCAGGCCCGTGAGCGGGGCCTCGCTCGTGGGCTTCAGGACTACCGTGTTCCCGGTGAGCAGGGCGCCCGTGGCCATGCCGTTGGCTAGCATGAAGGGGAAGTTGAACGGGGAGATGACCGGCCAGACCCCGAGCGGCTTGGCGATTATCTTCCCGTGCTCGCCCGCGACCCCCTCGGTCTCCTTCATGTACCCCTTGTTCTCCTCCATGACCTTCGCGTAGAGCCTGATGGCGTCCATCCCCTCCCACGCCTCCGCGAGGGCCTCGAGCCGGTTCTTCCCCACTTCGTATGTGATCGCGGCTGCTATGTCGAACTTCCTCTCGTCGATTAGCTCGGCCGCCCTCTTGAGGATCTTGACCCTCTCGCGCCACGGCGTCGCGCTCCAGCCGGGGAAGGCGCGCTTTGCCTCCTCGATGGCCCGCTTCGCGTGCTCCCGCTGCCCGATGGGGAAGTAGCTCACGACTACCGTCGTGTCTATCGGGCTCCTGTGCTCGAACTCGCCCGCCTCGGAGCTCACCTCCCCGAAGCCGATGTGCATCTTATGGTGCTGGCCGAGCTCGGACTTGGCGAACCTCTTCAGCGCCGCCTCGTACTTGGGGTGGACGCTCTCGTCAGCGAAAAGGGTAACGTACGTGATCTTGGGAGCTTTTGGCACGAAATTTTCCGCGCCTCGCCTCCCTTTCTTAATCTTTCGTTAGGCCTGGGGCGGGGAGGCCTTCCGGGCCGAGGGAAGGCTCTCGAGGTCGTAGCCGAACACCTCGGCGAACCTCTTGACCACCTCAGCCTTGACGTCTTCGAACGGGAGCTCGCGTCCGAGCACCTGCCTCATCGACGTTATCTTCTCGGGGTCGAGCCCGCAGGGCTTGATGAGGCTGAAGTAGGAAAGATCGGTGTTGACGTTGAGCGCGAAGCCGTGGTAGGTGACCCAGTTCGTCACGGCGACCCCGATGGAGGCGACCTTGCGGCCCCCCACCCACACTCCAGGGTGGCCTTCGACCCGGACGGACTCGACTCCGAAGCTCCGGGTCGACTGGATGAGGACCTCCTCCAGGTCTCGGACGAAGCGCTGGACGTTGGGTGTGGCGAGCCTGACGATGGGGTAACCAACGAGCTGCCCCGGGCCGTGGTAGGTGGCGTCGCCGCCCCTCTCCACCTGGAAGACAGGGATGTCCTGGGGCTTGAAGTTCTCCGGCGTGGTCTTGCGCCCCAGCGTTATGACGTGGTCGTGTTCGACGAGGATGAGCGTGTCCACGTCGACCTCACCCTCCGCCCTCCTCCTGACCAGGTCTTTCTGCAGCCCCCAGGTGTCCTGGTAGGACTCGCGCCCGCGGTCGAGCAAGGAGAGGATCAAAGCGCTACAGCCCCTTCATCTGGTGGATGGGCCTGCCGGCCGCGACTTCCGCGGCCTCCATGAGGGCCTCTGGGAGCGTCGGATGGGGATGGATGGTGAGCGCGATGTCCTCGACGGTGGCACCCATCTCTATCGCCAGGGCCGCCTCGCTGATGAGGTTGGACGCCTCCGGACCGACCATCTGCACCCCGAGGACGAGGCCCGTCTTCGCGTCGGAGACGATCCTCACGAACCCCTCCGCCTCGCCCGCGGCGAGGGCGCGCCCCAGGGCGCCGAACGAGAACCTGCTCCTCTTGACCTCCAGGCCGGCCTCCACGGCGGCCTTCTCCGTGAGCCCGACGCCGGCGACCTCCGGGTCGGTGAATATCGCCCAGGGGACGGTCTTCCA
>JAPCJO010000064.1 GCA_027886905.1 Nitrososphaerota archaeon | reverse complement strand
ATCCCCCAGTTCCTGGACTTTGATATCTTGTCGCCCTCGTAGTTGCAGTACTGGAGGCCCACGACGTCGTAAGGGAGGTTCGCGCTCCCGCTCGCCATCAGCATCCCCGGCCAGAAGATGGTGTGGAAGGGGATGTTGTCCTTCCCCAGGAAGTTGTAGATCCTCGTCTCGGGGTCGAGCCAGTAGTCCTCCCACTTCTTCGGGTCTCCGGTCCTCTCAGCCCACTCTTTGGTCGAGGAGATGTAGCCGATGGGGGCGTCGAACCAGACGTAGAAGATCTTGTTCTCGAAGCCCTCGAGGGGGACGGGGACGCCCCACTTTAGGTCGCGCGTGATGCTGCGCCGCTTCAGACCCTCCTTGATCCACGCGAGCGCGAGCGAGCTCACCTGCTTCCTCCAGTGCGTCTGGCTCGTTATCCAGGCCTCCAGCTGGGGCTGGAGCTTCTCGAGCTCCAGGAAGAGGTTGTCGCTGTCCTTGAAGACGGGGACGCTCCCGTCGATCTTGCACCTCGGGTCGATGAGCTGCTCTGGCTCCAGGAGCGTCGCGCAGTTCTCGCACTGGTCCCCGCGGGCGAACTCGTAGCCGCAGACGGGGCACTTGCCCACGACGTAGCGGTCGGCGAGGAAGAGCTTGTCGGTCTCGCAGTATGGGAGGCGCATCACCCCCTTCGTGACGTATCCGTTCTCGTAGATCTTCAGGAAGAGGTCCTGCGTCGTCTTGTGGTGGACGGGGAGGGAGGTTCTCGAGAAGTTGTCGTAGGATATCTCAAACCAGTCGTAGATCGACTTGTGGACTGCGTAGAAGACGTCGGTGAGCCGTCGGGGCGTCACCTTCAGCTCGATGGCCGCCACCTCCGTGGGAGTCCCGTTCTCGTCCGCGCCCCCGACGAAGAGGGTCTCATACCCCTTCAACCTGCAGTATCTCGCGAAGATGTCCGCCGGGAGGTGCGACCCGACGATGTTCCCGACGTGCGGCACCGCGTTGGTGTAGGGGAGGGCGCAGCAGACGAGTACCCTGCTCCCCTTTTTGTGGGGCCTCGGCTCGCCTGCCGGCTTCATCAGCTACTCAAGAGCCCAGCTTTCGCCGTACTTCAGCTGCTCCTTCGTGGCCTTGTCGATGGTGATGCCGAGTGAGTGCAGGGTCGACATCGCGACCTCCTCCTCCACCTCTATGGGCACGTCGATGACCTTGTTCTTGAGCTTCGAGTGGTTCTTGTAGACGTATAGCGCGGACATGAACTGGTCGCCGAACGACATCTGCATGACCTCGGGAGGGTGTCCCTCTGCCGCGACCAAGTTGACGATGCGTCCCTTCCCGAGGAGGTAGATCCTCTTTCCGCTGGGTAGGACTATCTCGTCGGTGTTCGGGCGTACCTGCTTCACTGACTTTGCCTCGTCCATTATCGATTTTACGTCGATCTCCACGTCGAAGTGCCCGGCGTTGGAGACGATAGCCCCGTCTCTCATGGTCTTCACCGCTGAGTAGGAGATGACGTGCTTCTGCCCCGTGCAGGTGATGAAAATCTCGCCGTAGCGCGCGGCCTCAGCGATGTTGCACACCAGGAAGCCGTCGAGGTGCGCCTCGAGAGCCTTGATCGGGTCTATCTCGACCACGGTGACGTTGGCGTCGAGCCCCCTCGCCCGCTTGGCCACGCCCTTACCCACCCAGCCGTAGCCCACGACGACCACCTTCTTCCCCGCGATGAGGAGAGATGTGGCCCTGAGGATGCCGTCGAACGTGCTCTGTCCGGTGCCGAACCTGTTGTCAAAGAGGAACTTGGTCTTCGCGTTATTGATGGCGATGATAGGGTAGCCCAGCTTCCCGTCCTTCTCCAGGGCCTTCACTCGCACCACGCCGGTGGTGGTCTCCTCGCACCCGCCCAAGACCGACTTTGCGTGGCTCAGGTTGGCCGCGACGTGGAGGTCCGCCCCGTCGTCGATGATGAGGTCCGGCTTGGAGGCGAGCACCTCGTTTATGCACCAGTCGTACTCTTTCCCGGTCTGGCCGCGCCAAGCCCAGACGTCGGCGCGGGTCGCGAGGTAGGCCGCGATGTCGTCCTGGGTGGAGAGCGGGTTGGCGTCCGCCAGCTTCACATCTGCCCCGGCGAGTAGGAGCGAGTCTATCAGGACGGAGGTCTCCTTTGTAACGTGCAGGCATACGCCCACGGTGATCCCTTTTAGCGGCTTCGTCTTCGCGTGCTTCTCGGCGATGCTCGAGAGAGCCGTCATGTGGCCCTTGGCCCATAGGAAGTTCTTCTCGCCTTCGGGGGCGAGGTCGGCGTCTGCAATCTTGCCCATATGATTCGGGCCTCCGTTCGAGATTGGATTATTAAATCAGTCGAGTCTGGGCCTTGCAGAACCGCCTGCGCGGCCCAGAACGACTCCCGGAATTGGGGCTTCGAGTAAAGCATATAAGTAAAGCAAGTTTCCCTATTTGGTAGGTATCGTGGCCTTGTCTGAAGTGGGCGTCTCTCCGGTGAGCGAGAAGGGGCAGGTGACAATCCCCAAGGAGATACGGGACTCCCTGAAGCTGAAGAGAGGAGACCGTGTGGTCTTCCTAGAGGAAGGCGAGCAAGTGATCCTCCGAAAGGCAAAGACCGACAGGCTCTCGGAGGCCCTCCAGCATCAGAAGCCCTGGAAAGTAGGCGCCCTCCAGTTCCAGAGGAAGCTGAGGAAGGAATGGGACTGACCGTATCCCTGGACACAAACGTCTTCGTCGGCGTGCTCAACAAGGAACCGCTCTCCGAGTACTCGAAAACGATCCTCGACCGAATCGATGCGGGCGCCCTAGGTTGTGTCGTGTCCACGGTCTTGATAGCGGAAATGTGCGCAGGCTACCACGCAGCGGGGCAGGCCAGGGAGAAGGACGATTTCCTCACGCATCTCGAAGCCTCCCAGAACTACGAGATAGTCGAACTCTCGATAGGAGTTGCCGACGAGGCCGGAAGGATAAAGACGGAGACCGGGCTGAGGCTGCCCGACGCGATAGTCGTCGCCTCTGCCGTCAAGGGCGGGGCGAGATGCCTCATCTCGAACGACGAGTCCCTCAGGAAGGCGGTCAAGTTCATCAAGGTGGCCAGCTCGAAGGAATTCGTGGACGAGACGCGACGAGCAGACGACCATCCAGAGTGAAACCTGCTCGAAGCGATATGCATGCTTGGAAGATCAGGGTGAACCGTCGCGTCAGGTAAGCTCGGATAGGGGCTTCCTTTCGATAATCTCCGTTATTCCTGCGACGTCAAAAACGAAGAGCCTGGCTTGGTCTTCGTCGAGCTCCACGAATGTATTGTGGACGGGGGCGTCCGTGACCCACGAACCCGCGTTTGCTAGTCTCCCGTCGGCGCTGACGAACGGTCTGTGTGTGTGACCGAAGATAAGGCGCTCCCCAGGCTTCAGACTCGCATAAGCCGCCTTCTCGATGGTCGGAAGAATATTTTCCAGCCGAGACTCCGGCCCTTGAAGAAGGTGGTCGATGTACCCATCCATCCCTCCGTGCAGCTTGAAGACATCTTCCAGCTTGTCCTCGAGTCCCGTGAACGCGCTGTAGACCTTGGTCCGGTCTGCCCCAGCCTCGTCAGAGAGATTGTGACAGAGCGCCTCCATGATTGGGGGCTGCTGCTCAAGGTCAAACTCCCACCCATGCTTGAAATCGTAGGTTGTGGAACCCACCTGTATGGGTGCCATCGACTCCGGGAACTTGAAAGGGTATCCGTGATCTTCGAGCTCCCTGAGATGGAAGTCATGATTCCCCACGACGAAACAAACCTTGATACTGGAACTTAGCTCGACGAGTTTGTCCATAGATTCCCGCTGCTCAAGGAAGAGGCCTGAGACATCCCGCCTCCACAGGTCTACCAGGTCACCCAGTATTGCCAGCGTCCCCACGTCGCTCCTTTTCGAGACGTAGTCCAGGAAGTTCTCGAAACTGGCGACGTCCGAGTTAGCGTAGCCAAGATGTTGGTCCGTAGCAACCAGCACCTTTCCGTTCTCGCTGGACATGAGTTCCGAGCCCCGGGTTGATTACATAAACCTAGCTCAGGCTCCGCCCACGGTACTTGATTGCCGCCCGCGTCTTTTTGGCTACGATGGATTTTCCGCGTCCGGCTGCTCAGTCTTCTTCGGAGGTGTACTTCACGATGGAGAAGACGTCGTACTCCTTCAGGGCCTCGCGGCCCGGCAGGAACGAGAGCTCGACGACGAACGCGAACCCCACCACCTTGCCCTGGAGGACCTCGACGAGCTTGGCCGCGGCCAGAGCCGTGCCGCCTGTGGCGATGAGGTCGTCCACGATGAGGATCCTCTCCCCTTTGACGACTGCGTCCCTGTGCATCTCCAGCGTCGCCGTCCCGTACTCGAGGTCGTAGCTCTCCGAGATCTTCTCGCCGGGGAGCTTCCCGAGCTTCCTGAGGGGGATGAACCCCACGCCCAGGCGCTCCGCGAGTGGGGCGCCCACGACGAAGCCCCTCGCCTCGATGCCCATGACCGCGTCTATCCTCTTGTTCTTGTAGTGCTCGTATAGGACGTCGGTGCTCCTCCTGAGCAGCCGCCCGTCCTTCCAGAGTGTTGTGATGTCCCTGAAGATTATTCCCTTCTTCGGGAAGTTGGGGATGCGCCTGATTGCGGCCTTGAACTCCTTCTCCGCCTTCCCGTGCGTCCCAGTCGCCTTGCTCATGCGCTTATCCTCGCGTTGCGCATCGCGGTCCCGCAGTCGCACGAGCGCTTTTCCGGCGTGAGCTCAATCGCCTTCAGGAGGAGCGACCTCAGCTTGTCCAGGTTCTCGTTGAAGACCCGCATCACCTCGTCATTGCTGACGGGCTTGATCTTTGGGTCCCATTCCACCCCGACGTCGTAGTCCGTGACCAGCGAGATGTTCGCGTAGCACACCTCCAGCTCTCGCGCGAGGATGACCTCCGGGTACTGGGTCATGTTGATGATGTCCCAGTCCTGGGAGCGGAAGAACTTGCTCTCGGCCCTCGACGAGAACCGGGGGCCCTGTATGACGACGACAGTGCCTCTCTTGTGGACCCTTACCCCTGCGTCCTTCGATGCCTCGAGGAGGAGCGCGCGGAGCTCCGGGCAGTAGGGGTCCGCCGAGCCGACGTGGGCGGTCTCCGGGCCGTCGAAGTAGGTGTCCTTCCTGCCGTTGGTGAAGTTCACGAACTGGTCGGACACCACGAAGTCGCCGGGCCTGATCTCAGACCTCAGGCTCCCCACCGCGGTCGGGCCGTAGACCCTCTCGACCCCCAGCTGCTTCAAGGCGTAGAGGTTCGCCCGGTAGGGGACGGCGTGGGGAGGGAACTCGTGGTGCTCGCCGTGCCTCGGGATGAACGCGACGCGCTTACCCTTCATGTCCGAGAGCCTCACGCTCGCGCTCGGGCTTCCGTAGGGCGTCTCAGGCTTGGACGCCTCCGTAGTCTGCAGGAACTTGTAGAAACCCGACCCGCCTATCACGCCGATGCTGGCAGCCTTTTGACTCACGTGCGACCCGTTCAGGATTTGGCTTAAAATCTTTGAGAAGCCGAGGCGCTTCGGAAGAGCTCCCTGTCCGAAGCTCCGGGCTCGTCAGGTTTCTCTCTGGAACGTGAAGAAGACGGTCTGCATTCCAGCTGATTGTCCGGCGTTCGT
>JAPCJO010000063.1 GCA_027886905.1 Nitrososphaerota archaeon | reverse complement strand
TGTTTAGCAAAGCCAATGTCAGATCTAACATTTCGGTTAGATCTCCACTGTTTGTCCGCGCATCTGGAGGTCGTACGTCTCAAAGCAAGGGCTCCGCCCGTTAGCTCCACGCAGACGCCGCCAAGCTATGCGCAAAAATCCGTATCTTCCCCGTCTGGATATAAACCTTCCACCCTGGGGTGAGTTTGCGCTCCGAAAACTCCCGTGAAAATCAAGGCCGACTAGGAGGGGGCTGTCACGTGAAGCCGTAGAGCTTGGCGTTAATCCACGGGATGAGGGCCATCGAGACGCACTGCTCGGTCATCTCGAGGCGGGAGAGGCGCCTCCCGCTCAGGCGATACACTATCCCCTCTTCCTCGCGGACGTTCCCAGCGCCCACCAGCTCGTGGGTGAAGGCATCCAGCTCTTCGCCGCGCTTCCTGAGCTTCTCGACGAACCTCCCCGGGATGGGGAACCCGGAGGAGCAGCCGAAGGAGAGGCGGCCTGCCGAGTCCACTATGGCCGCGACCTGCAGGTTGAGGTGGTGCCCGGGCCAGCCCTTCCCGAGCTCCATGAGCCCGGCCTCCACGCCGACGGCGTAGTCGGGCCTCGCGAACTCAAGCGCGAAGATCGCCCTCTCCTGCGCCCCCTCGACCGTCTCTTCGAGCGTCAGCGGCTGGGACCTCACGAGCGCGGTGGTGTCGACCGCCTTGAGCACCACAGGCCCGAACGTGCGGGAGAACGCGAGCCTGGTGCCCTTCATCTTGGCCGGGTTGGTCGACCCAATCGCGACCCGTGTGCGCCTCGCAGGCCTCATCTGGTTGGCCGAAGCCTCGTTCGGCACTTTTTATAGTTCTGTGAGAACGTAGGCCGCTTGCACTCCGAGACAGGGACGCTCGACGCGGTGGAGCCCTTCGAGTTCCGCATGTCGCTCGCGTTCGTGAGGGGCTTCGAGCCGATGAGCGGCCAGCAGGACGTCGACGGCGATTCCATCACCAAGGCGGTCATGGTGGACGGTCAGGTCGTCGTCTTCAGGGTAAGCGAGGGGAGGGGCGCGAGGCTGGATTACCGCCTGTTCTCCTCAGAGCCAATCTCCGAAGAGGCCGCGAAGGGGATGGGAGCGCGCATCGCGTTCTTCCTGAGCCTCGACGACGATGTGGGTCGGTTCTACTCGATAGCCAAGGAGAAGGACCCGAAGTTCTACCCGCTGATGGAGTCGGCCTGGGGGCTCCACCACGTCAAGTTCCTCACTTTCTTGGAGATAGCCAGTTGGGCGCTCATCAACCAGCGGATCCAGAGGCCCATCGCCCTGCGGATAAAGCGGTCCCTCACGGAGAGGTTCGGGGCGAGCCTGGAGGTCGACGGCAAGCTCTACTGGGCGTTCCCCGACGGGACGCGCCTCAAGGCGGCGACCGCCGCGCAGCTCTTGGAGACGACGAGGAACCAGAGGATTACGCGCCGCCTGCTCTCCCTCGCGTCGTCGCTCGACGAGCTGGACGAGGGCTTCCTCAGGACGGCCCTCTTTGACAAGGCCAAGGCGCGGCTGGAGACGGTGCACGGCATAGGCGACTGGTCGTCACAGTTCATACTGTTCAGGGGCCTCGGTAGGATGGGCAAGCTCCAGGCGCTAAACGTCAAGCAGCTGGGGAAGGCAATCGAGGCGGTCTATGGCTCGGCCAAGCCGTTGAAGGAGGTCAACGACGCCTACGGAAGCTGGGCGGGCTACTGGCAGCTCTACCTGTGGGCCTCGACGATGCCCGGCTTCAGGTCACCCTGAACTCGTCGAGCAGCTTGCCCACGGCGGCCACCGGGGTGCCGTCCTCGCGCGAGATCTCCTGCTTCCCGGGCGGGTTCTCGAGGTATCCGGGGATCCTCTGGGCTAGCCTGTCCTCGTAGGTGGGGATGTGCTCGTTCTGGTAGAAGACCCCTATGGGGGTGTGGTCTCCGAACTCGAAGGACTTCATCATGGCCTGCTTGATCTTCTCCTCCATCTCCTCGGTCTCCGGGGTCTTCACGATCCCCTCGTAGCCGATGTCCTCTAGCTTGTACGTGCGCGGCACTGGCCTCCCTCCAAGGTCGACGTCCAGGAGACCCTCGCCCGACCAGTAGTCCTTGGTGAGTATGTCGTTGTAGGTCGGGCACGGCTGGAGGACGTCGAGGAAGGCAAACCCCCTGTGCTGGATGGCCCTCTTGATGAGCTCCTTGAGGTGGCGCACGTCGTAGGCGTACCCCCTCGCGACGAAGGTGTAGCCCGCCGCCAGGGCGAGCATGAGGGGGTTGATGCCCTGGTTGATGTTCGGCATCGCGAGGGCCTTGGTCTTCATCCCTAGCTTGAGCGTCGGCGAGGCCTGCCCCTTGGTCAGGCCGTAGACCCCGTTGTCGAATATCATGTAGGCCATGTCTACGTTCCTCCTACCAGAGTTCACAAAGTGCCCTGCGCCTATCCCCAGGCCGTCGCCGTCCCCGCCGCAGGCAATCACCTCGAGCCCGGGGTTAGAGAGCTTGATGCCCGTCGCGAAGGGGAGGGACCTCCCGTGGAGGGTGTGGACCCCGTACGCGTTGATGAAGTGCGGGGTCTTGCTCGAGCACCCCACCCCGGAGACCACCGCGACCTTTTCGGGGTCGACGTTCATCTCGGCGAGGGCCATCTGGATGGCGCTGAGAATCCCGAAGTCACCGCAGTTGCCGCAGGCCGCGACGGTGGTCACGAAGGTGTGGCCCGAGTCGTGCATCGTCAGGTCGTACACGTGTCCTTCGAAGGGGGTTGTGGTGATTCCGGAAACGGGGAGGTAGACCCGGCCGTCTTTGATCACTGAGGATCTCTTGTCCCTCTGGCTTGTCTTCCGCTCGCTCTTCCCCACCATCTCCGCGAGCTTGTTGTAGTCCCTCCAGTAGCTCACGTAGAGCCTATACGCGGTCCTATGGTTCCCGTGAGCCTCCTCCGTGCTGACGATCGGGACGAGCCCCTGGCGGAGGAGGAGGAGCTTCACCTGCTCTGCCAAGACCACCGACGTGGTGGTGAACCTCGCCTTCGTTTTCTTGAAGTCGCCGTCGCCTCTCCACAGCCCCCTGATCAGCGCCGCTTGCTTCGACGGCGGCAGGAACATCAATTCGTGCGGGATCTGCTTGTCCTCGGCGCTCCGACCGAAGAGATTTCCGAAGATCTCGGCCAAGTATGAGGAGTGGAAGACGAGGTCGATGCCGTTGCCTTCGTCCTTTGCCTCGGTCCGGCCTTCCAGGCCGAAGATGTCCTTCATCAGGGATGTTATGTCCTCGATCAGGTCGATTTCGCCCTTGTTGAGGCTGAAGATGAGCGACCTCTTGTGCGAGCTTCCCTCGGCCGCGTAGTAGCCCAGCAGGCGAAGGAAGCCGGCGTCGACCGCCACTCCCTTTGGTAACGGTTTGCTCCGGGTGTCCTTGACCTTCTTCGTGAAGCTAATCGGGAAGGTGGTCATGTCCACGATCTTCCGCATGACGGGGAAGACTAGGTAGTCGCCGAGGCGCAGGTCGGCGGCCTCGACCTTCTCCTCCCTGAACTCCGCGTTGTGCTTGTGCCTTCCCCAGGTCCTTTTGACCGCGACGAAGGGGTGCTCGGGCGTCGCCTTGAGCTCGCCGAAGCACTTCACCCGAACGTGATAGAGAGGGCCTGAATAGAGATGGTCAATCCTCGCCGCGACCTGCTTGTACTCCCCCGCCGCGTTGAGGACGCGCTCCCCGGGCTGCACCTCCAGTATGGTCTTGACGGAAGGGTTGGCGACTACGAGCGTGTCTCCCGTGACGCAGCCCGGACACCAGTCGTTGTGGACCCCCGTCTTCAGGTCCGTGAGCTTAAGCGCCATTTCTCAACACCAGTCTCTTTGCAGCCGGACCGTTCGCTCGGGAGGGGTTCGGCGATATCTGCTTGATGGCGTCGTAGACCTCCTCGCAGGACATGGGCCTTCCGTTGTACTTGACGACGAGGTGGTCGACGGAGATGCCGGTCTTCTCTCGCAGGAGGCCCGCGAATTGGCCGGAGTAGTTCATCTCGACGTCCACGAGCTTCTTGGACTTTGAGAGCGCGCGGGCGACCTCCTCAGCCGGGAAGGGGTTTAGCAGCCTCACCTGCAGGAAGTTCACGACAATCCCGTCCTGGTCCCTGAGCGCGTCCATTGCGTCCAGGATGGCGCCCTTTGGGGAGCCCCAGCTCACCACCGTCGTCGGGGCGTCCGCGGGTCCGTGGAAGACGAGCTTGTCCTCGAGCGGTATCTCCCTGGCGGCGAGGTCGAGCTTCCCCATCCTCTTCTCCATCATCATATCCCTGTTGGTGGGGTCCTCGGTGATGTGGCCCTTCTCGTCGTGCTCGTCTCCGGAGTTCCAGTAGATCCCTCCCTCCGCCCCTATGACGGGCCTCGGCGACACCCCCGTCTCGGTGAACTTGAAGCGCTTGAAGCTCTCCACCTCCGACTCCTTCAGGGGGCCCTTCGAGAGAAGGCCCCTCTCTATCTTCACCCTCTCCGGGCTGAACGCCTTGCACGTCTGGTCTGCGTTCGCCATGGCCTTGTCAAGGAGGTGGATGACGGGCACCTGGTACCTCTCCGCGAAGTTGAAGGCCTTCGCCACGTCGTAGAACGACTCCTCGATGTCCCCGCTCGCGAGGATGATCCTCGGGAACTCGCCGTGCCCCGTGTGCAGCGCGAACCTCAGGTCGCCCTGCTCGTGGCGTGTCGGGAGGCCCGTGCTGGGGCCTCCCCGCTGGTAGAGCGTCACCACCACGGGCACCTCGTTCATCCCCGCCCAGCCGATGCCCTCCGCCATCAGCGAGAAGCCCGGCCCGGAGGTGGAGGTCGAGGCGCGGACCCCGGCCAGCCCTCCCCCTATCGCCATTAGGATGGCCGCGATCTCGTCCTCCGTCTGCACTACCGCGATCGAGCCCTTCTGGCCGGGCTGCCCGTCCATCTCGAGCGACTCGTGCGACTCCAGGTACTCGCTCTCGTCGCTCGCGGGCGTAATCGGGTAGTAGGTCTGCAGCCTGCACCCGGCAGCGATCTTGGCAACGCCGATGACGCTGCTCCCCCTCAGGAGGAGGCGCTTCTCGCCGAGCACGGGTGCCCCAAGGTTGTAGCTGAAGCTCCCCTGGAAGTTCCGGCTCACATAGTCGTAGGTCGCGTCCACGGCGCCGATGTTGGTCGCGGCGACCTTGGGCTTGGACCTGAACTGCTTGCGGATCGCTTCGTCGAGGGCGTCCATTGGGAAGGAGAGCAGGGCGAACGACCCCGCGACGGACATCACGTTGGTCATCCTCGTCAGCGAGCTCAGCGAGGGCTCCCCGAGCTTATCGGCCAGGGTCTTGAGTATGTCCATGTAGGGGATTGGATACAGGTGGACGCCCCTCCTCCTGGCGCCCTCGAGGACCCCGCTAATCGTGTACGGAAGGCCCTGCTCGTCGAGCTCTGCCTTGAGGGACTTTAGCACGTTCGGCTCGATGGTGGGGATGTCCTGAATCTTGTTGTCCGCGAGGTCCTTGTCGAACACAATCGCACCGTCCTTCCTGACCTCGAAGGCGTGCCTTGCGACGGTCTCGTCGTCGAAGGTCGCGAGAAGGTCGACGGTGTTGACGTGGGACCTGACAGGCCGGGTGCCGAACCTGACCTGGAAGTAGCTGTGCTCGCCCTTTATGTTAGAGTAATACTCT
>JAPCJO010000024.1 GCA_027886905.1 Nitrososphaerota archaeon | reverse complement strand
TGAACACGGTGGTCTTCGCCACGCTCTTCTCCGTGGTGCCCGCCGCCTTCAGGACGGCTTTCAGGCTGACAAGCGCCCTCTCGGTCTGCTCCTTGACGCCCCCGGTCACCATCTTCCCGGTAGCCGGGTCGACGGCTATCATCCCTGAGACGAAGACGAGGTTCTTGACCACGACCGCCTGGGAGTATGGCCCTATAGGCTCTGGGGCCCTTTTCGACTTTACAAACTTCAAGATGAATGACGACTATTGTCCGCGTTTTTATCCTTTCCAGCTGGTGGGCCGTTATTAGGCCAGCCGTGGTCTCGGCTCGTGCGTCGCGGGACGGGCTACAAGCTGAGGCCGACGGTGGAGAGGGAGAGGCTCTACCGCCGGGTCCTCGAGCTGAGGAAAGAGGGTCTGAGCTACAATGCAATAATCGAGAGGGTAAAGGCCGAGCATGGCATAGCTCTCAGCAAGTCGCACGTCTCAGAGTGGATAAACGGGAAGCACAGGCCATTCGGATACGTCAGGGCGTTCGACGCAAAGCCGTGTCCTGAGCTCGCCTATGTGATCGGTGTCAAGATGGGGGACGCCTCGATGAGCGTCAGTCGAAACTACAACTACAAGCTCAAGCTCAGAGTAACAGACAAAGAGTTCGCGGAGGAGTTTTCCAGATGCCTTGGTTCGATCCTTTCGAGGAACACACCTCGCGTAAAATGGCATGAGAAGACTCGCGCGTGGCACACAGAATTGTCGAGCCTCCTGCTTCACAAGCTTCTAGGGCAGGACTTGAAACGGCTGTCGTCTACTATCAAGCACTGCCGGCAATGTGAGGGGGCGTTCCTAAGGGGCTTCTTCGATTCCGAGGGTTCAATCAGCGGCCGGAAACTGACAGTTTACAATGGCGACTTGGGCAAGCTAAAGCTTGTCCGCGAGCTGCTTGCCTGCCTGGAGATACGCTCGACGGGACCTCACCTGAATGCTGAGGGTGGCAAACAGGTTTTCATCAAAGGAAAGCCCTACAACATGAACAAGAACAAGTACCACGTCTACGTGAGAACTGAATCGCTGCTGGCCTTCCGCGATCGCGTCGGATTTACCATCATTCGGAAAAGGGAACGCTTGGAGAACGCTCTGTCACGTGGGCTAGTGCAACCAAAGAGCCATATATCCTAGCCTGATAATGAAATAGAGTCAGAGTCATAACTTTCAGCGCCATCGCAGTTCAAAGCGAACGATTTTGCCGAATGAGGTGGGAGAGGGAATCGAACCCTCATGAATGCGCTTACTGTTTCATCTTCCACAAAACTGCAGGCGCACGCGTAACCAATCCGCCATCCCACCGCTATTTCGTGTGGGGTTCGGTCCCATCGTCGAGTAGATATGCATTGAGACGGACCTTGGTCCTTGACACCTTTGGGCGAACAAGACTTATATCAAATATTCATGATGGCCTCGTCGCGGAATGCTGTATTCGCTTCCATTAGATGCGACGCCGCCGACAGTCCAGATATTCAACACGCTGCAAAACTACTATCTCATCTTGGGAGGCGCAGCAGCGGTGATCGTCATCGGCTACATGGTCTTCATGATTGCGAAGAACCGCGAGCGGCCAGGCAGGCAGGTGCCCGCATACCATCACGAGGAAGGCGACTGGGGAAACTGGAAGGGCGTGGTGATGCTGCTCTGCGTGACCGGGTCGGTGCTCGCATTCGTCGAGTATGAGACGTTTGCCTCGGCAAACCTCGTAGCGATCCCTGACCCTCCCAACGCCCTGCAGGTCGGCGTGGTGGGGCGGCAGTTCTCGTGGAGCTTCACGTACGATAACGGCTACACCGACTTCCAGAACCTGACCGTGCCGCTGAACACCATCGTGATTCTCAACATCACGTCAGCGGACGTGACGCACGGGTTCTACATCCCGTCTCTTGACGTCGCAAAGGACGCCCAGCCGGGTATCTACAGCCAGCTCTGGTTCAACGCCACCCAGCCCGGTACCTTCACGATAGTGTGCCGACAGCTCTGCGGCGTCGGGCACGCGCTGATGATCTCAAAGCTTGTTGTAGAGACCACATCCGCGTACAACACGTGGTACTCGAAGCTTCCTGCCGCGCCGCCTGCGAAGGGAGGGGCGTAGGGAGACATGAACGCCTGGCTCTCCCGCTGGCTCTACACGACCAACCACAAGGATGTCGGGCTGCTCTACATCGCCGGCTCCATGTATTTCGGGTTCGTCGGGGCGATCCTGATACTTCTCGTCAGGGTCGAGCTCGCCATTCCGGTCTGCGCCACAGGCGTCTCGGGGATGTGCTGGCCTAGCGCCACACAGACGTTCCTCAGCGCCGCGTCGTTCAACCAAGCCGTGACGCTGCATGGCCTGATCATGATCCTCTGGTTCCTGTCCCCCCTGGCGATCGGCCTAGCCAACTACTTCCTGCCCCTACAGATCGGGGCGGCCGACCTCGCCCTCCCCAGGGTAAACGCCTTCGGCTACTGGCTGTGGCTCTTCGGCGGGATAACCGCGACCATCGGGTTCTTCCTGCCTGGCGGAAACACCGCAGGAGGATGGACGGCCTACTCGCCGCTGTCCTCGTCCACGTTCAGCCCCGGGGCGGGGCCTACCCTCGCCTTCGCCGGACTCATAATGCTCGCCACGTCAATCACAGTCGGCAGCATAAACATCCTGCTGACCGTGGCCGTCGAGCGCGGCCCGGGGATTACTTGGCGCAAGATCCCAATGTTCAGTTGGTTCATAATCTTCACCATAGTCGCGATGCTCTTCTCGTTCCCCTCGTTCCTCGCGGCCTTGCTTCTACTCATCTCGGACAGGGTCCTCGGGACGATGTACTACTCGGCCTCCGCAGGGGGCTCGATCCTCTGGGACGACCTCTTCTGGTTCTTCGGGCACCCTGAGGTCTACGTCGTGCTTTTGCCTGCCTTCGGCCTCATAGCCGAAATCTTCCCCGTCTTCTCAGGCAGGCCGCTCGCCGAGAAGAACATCATCCTCATCTGCACCGGAGCGATAGTCATCCCGCTGAGCTACATGGTGTGGTCGCACCACATGTTCCTGACGGGCGTCACGCTCAGCGAGGACGAGGCGTTCAGCGTCGCGACGATCCTGATCTCCCTCCCGTTCGACGTCATCACGCTCGCATTCATCAAGACCCTGACCAGGTCATCGATCCGCTTGACCGCGCCGATGATCTTCTGCATCGGTTCCGTCTTCCTGTTCATCATCGGCGGCATCACGGGCGTCTTCCTCTCGTCCTTCGTCTTGGACGTCGTCTACAACAACACCTACTTCGTCGTGGGCCACTTCCACTACGTCATGGTGGGGGCTGCCATCTTCGGCCTGATTGCCGGTCTATACTACTACATCCCGATAATGACCGGGAAGATGTATCACGAGAAGATGGCGAACTGGCACTTCATCACCTCGTTCATCGGGTTCAACATACTCTACTTCCCGATGTTCTTCCTCTACGATATGCCAAGGAGGATCTACACCTACCAGTCCCTCCCAAGCTGGAACACGCTCAACCTCATCTCCACCGTGGGCGCCTTCATCTTCGCCGCCTCGCAGATCTTCCTCCTCGCCAACATAGTCTGGACGCTGAGGGCAGGGAAGATCTCGCCTCCGAACCCGTGGGGCGCAACAACCCCTGAGTGGGTCCCGGTCATCACCGGTGCTTCTCACGGAGCCGCCGCCTCAATGGGCTCGATGCCGGGCGCCGAGGCAGGGGAGCACCACAGGCACGAGAGCTCGAGGCCCATCTGGCTCGCCACAGGCATAGCGGTAAGCTTCCTAGGGCTGGCGCTCCTCGTCTATTCTTGGGGGATAGCCGTCTTCATATTGGGGCTCGCGATAGACGGGTTCGCTGTCATCGGCTGGATGTACGAGGACCTGCACGAGACGTTCCACATGCCGGAGGGGGTAACGGAACGCTGGCCCTTCAACGCAATCCCGAAGATGAGGCTGGGGATGTGGATCTTCCTCTCTACGGACGTCATAGTCTTCGGAGCGATACTCGGAGCTTACCTCTACATCCGCTCCTTCACGCCGGATTGGCCCATCCCTGGGTCCGTCCACGAGATCCCGCTCGGGCTCGCGAACACCATCGTGTTGTTGACCAGCGGGCTTACCGCGTTCCTCGCGCTAGAGTCGATCAAGGAGGGCAAGCAGAGGAACATGATAATGTGGCTCTGCGCGACGTTCATCCTGGGCGCCACGTTCCTTGGGATAAAGGGGGCGGAGTGGTACAACCTCTATTTCGTCAAGGGGTTCACATGGAACTCGAGCATCGCGGGCAGCACATACTACTTCACCGTCGGGCTCCACGCAGCCCACGTCACGGTGGGGCTCGTCCTCATGGCCTATCTCATAAGAAAGGCGATGATGGGCGGCTACACCAAGGAGAACCACGCGGGAATAGAGAACTTCGCGCTATACTGGGCCTTCGTCGACATCGTCTGGATCTTCGTCTTCCCGCTGTTCTACCTGCTCTAATTTGGAGATATAGAAAATGAACTACAAGACTCCGGTGGCGGTCTGGCTCTACATGATCCTGACCACGGTGGGCGAGGTCGCCCTCTTCTATTCCGCCAAGCCGGACACCTTCGGGGTGACCATAGGGATAGGCGTCATCGCAATGATAAACAGCCTCATCGCCGCTCTGTTCTTGATGAACATCAGGAAGGAGCCTCCGGTGATTCAGTACCTGATGCTCGCCCCTCTCGCACTCATCATGGTCCTCATCCTCACTATGCTCTTCGCCTTTGCCCAATAGGTGAAAATAGAATGCGAACCCAAGACTATGCTCCTCCAAAGCTGACTCTCGGAGTGGTAGGAATAGTTGCGATCATCATCCCGATCCTGCTCGGGTACTTCCTGGTCAGCGGGCTGGCGACCAGTTCGTCGTATTCCTGCGCGTTCTCGTGCGCGACGTCCACGACGACGGCGACTTCCTCGACCGGGGCCGTGGCGGTCACCTCGATCTCGATCCCCAACGGGGCGGGGGCTCCCGCAGGGGCGCCGGGCTACTCGCCGGCGTCGGTAACGGTGGTCATAGGCGTGAACTCCACCGTGACGTGGACCAACAACGACATCGCGGCCCACACGGTGACCGCGGACAACACGACCGGAGGGACTCCGGTGTTCGACTCTACGAATCTGGCCGTGGGAGCCTCGTTCACCTACAACTTCACGACGCCAGGGACCTACACCTACCACTGCAACTACCACGCATGGATGAAGGGGACCGTGATAGTCAAGGCGGGCGGCCCTTCGATCACGACGGTCAGCGTCTCCATTCCAAACGGTGCTGCGGATCCTTCAGGGGCGCCAGGCTTCGCTCCTGACACGATCACCCTCGTGATGGGGGTGAACAACTCGGTGACCTGGACCAACAACGACATCGCGGCCCACACGGTCACCTCAGACAACACCACGGGAGGGACACCTGTGTTCGACTCTACGAATCTCGCTGCAGGAGCCTCATACTCCTACACATTCACGGCCCCGGGGACGTACACCTACCACTGCAACTACCACGCATGGATGAAGGGGACCGTCGTGGTCAAGGCGGGTGCGGCCTTGCCGCCGCCAGCAGCAGGCCTCAAGGTCTCGATTCCCGTGGGGGCAGGGAATCCGAGCGGGGCCCCGGGCTATGCGCCTGACAAGATAACCCTCGTGATAGGCGTCAACAATACGGTGACTTTCGTCAACAACGACGGGTCCGTCCATCACACGGTCACGTCTACCAGCGTCCCGTCTGGTGCGACCGCCTTCAACTCTGGAGACATGGCCGGAGGCGCCACATTCACCTACACGTTCACAGTCCCCGGGACGTATAATTTCGACTGCGTCTACCATCCCTGGATGACCGGCACGGTCACAGTCGTCGCAGGACCTTAGAGCTCCTCACCTCTCGCGGCCCGCGCCGACGCGCTTGCGGGCGCCTCCCTCGGCGAGCGATATTCAGACTCTTAGCGGCGATTTGTCCGATTTCCTGTTCTACGCCACAGACTAACCGGCGCATTTCGCGCCGCTTTCAAGAGCATCAATCAAGGGCCGTGGACTTTTTCTGCGATAACGGTTTGATTAGACGAGTTCGACGCTCATCCCCGAGTGACGCTTTGCCCAAAAGGCGTCTTCCGCCCTTCCTAAGTCTTCATTTTCCCCAAAAAGGTCAAATTTTGCTCCGTTACCGAGAGCTTAAATATCAACCGTGCGAGGTTGGACGCGAGCAAACGTGGTCACGGGCTACTGTGTCTACGAGAAGAAGAAGAACAGGGAGATCAAGAATCCGAAACAGATCAAACTGAAGAACGGTCGGTTTGCTGTTCGGGGAACTTGCGGATCGTGTGGAAAGCCGATCTTCCGCATCGGGAAACTGAAGTAATCAGCCACCCAAGCGGGATTCTCCCTTCCTCCTTTATTTTGCGGTCCGAAGGAAGACCTTATCACGCACTTGACGGGAACCGGCGTCCCCGTGGTCCTCGTCCTACACAACTCTCTCGGCAGGAAGCCGACGAGGTTCAAGCCTCTCTCAGGGCGGAGGGTGAGGATGTACACGTGCGGGCCGACGGTCTACAACTATGCTCACATCGGCAACTTCCGGACGTTCGTCTTCGAAGACGTCCTGAGGAGGTACCTGAAGCACAAGGGCTTCCGCGTCCTCCAGGTCAAGAACATCACAGATGTGGAGGACAGGATAATCGAAGGCATCAAGAGGACCGGGAAGAGCCTCCAGGAGCTCACGGACTTTTACACGAGGGCGTTCATGGAGGACCTTGACACCCTCAACATCGAAAAGGCGGAGCACTACCCAAGGGCCACGGAGTTCATCGATGACATCGTGGACGCGGTCGAGACACTGATGAGGAAGGGGTACGCCTATCGGGGAGACGACGGCTCCGTCTACTTCTCCATCAAGAAGTTCCCTCGGTACGGGAGGCTATCGGGAATCAAGCAGGAGGATGTAAAGTCGGGCATCAGGGTGGCGCTAGACCACTACGAGAAGATGGGGGCCAACGACTTTGCGCTGTGGAAGGCTTGGGACCCCGACGACGGCTCCGTCTTTTGGGAGACGAGCTTGGGGAAGGGGAGGCCCGGGTGGCACATAGAGTGCTCCGTGATGGCCATGAGATACCTTGGTCCGAGCTTCGACATCCACACCGGCGGGAAGGACCTAAGGTTCCCCCACCACGAGAACGAGATCGCACAGTCCGAGGCGCTCACGGGGAAGCGGTTCGTCAAGGTCTGGATGCACTCCGAGTTCCTCAACGTCAACGGGGAGAAGATGAGCAAGTCGCTGGGGAACTTCGTCACCCTCAGGGACTTGGTGAAACAGGGTTGGAGCCCGAGGGCGATAAGGCTGTTCCTGATAGGCGCGCACTACCGGGAGGAGCTGAACCTAACCGATGGCTCGATGGCGCAGGCGAACGCGACGATGAAGAAGATCGACGAATTCTACGCTAGGCTCTCGCACGGCCAAGATTCCGCGGCGAAGAGGAAGGCCTCCCGCGCGGTCCGACCCGTCAAGTCCCTGCTTCTGGGATTCGACCGGGCCATGGACGACGACCTGAACACTCCGAAGGCCTTGGCCGCGCTCTTCGGCTTTCAGCGCACCGTGAACGCCCTCATCGACTCCAAGGCACTCTCTCGAGGCGACTACAAGCTCATCGCGGAGTCGTTGGCGACGGTGGATGAGGTCCTAGGGGTGGTGGAGCCCGGCCGGGGGTCGACTCCTGTTGCCAGCGGCGTTGCGCGCGCGCGGGCAGACTCCGAGATTCAGGCCCTGGTTGACGAGCGCGAAGGAGCCCGAAAGACGAAGGACTACGCGGGGGCCGACGCCATCCGCGAGAAGCTGAAGGAGAGAGGGGTGGTGGTCCAAGACACGCCCGACGGGCCAGTCTGGCGCATCTTGTCAACGCCATCTTAACCGATGCTCAAGTAGGTTCAATCCCGGTGCATTAGTTCCGGTTCGCCGCCCCTAGCCATATGCAGCGCGAGCTTTCCCAGTTTTCGCAGACGCGCGAGCTTTCCGCCTCCCAACTCAAAAGGAGCATCTACCTCTTCAAGGGCGACCTGAGGGCGAAGGTCGAGCCGGACGGATCGTCGTCGTGGGTCCACAGCGCGACGGCCAGGAAGCTTCTCTTCGGGAGGGAGACGGCGGAGGTCTTCAAGATTCAGTCGGGCGTGAAGATAGCGGTGAAGCCCCAAGACCCCGCGCTGAGGGCGACCCCCACCGGCGTCTCATGCGCGCCCCGCGGGCAGGACAAGATACAGGCGGCCCATTCGGTCAGGCTCGTGACCGGGAACTGCTCGGGCTCCGTGAGGTGGGTGAAGCTCGCTAACAGGGGGGAAGCCACGACGAAGATAAGAGTCCTGACCCTCCACGACCCGACGTCGCTCAACTTCCGGAGGGAGCGAGACCCTCCGGGCGAGATAGGGGTCAACGCCTTCAACCGCCACGACCAGGTCGTGATGGACGACGTGGGGGACACGACCGGTGTCCGGGTCGTAGGCCTCTCCCCACGCCCCTCGATCATCTACATGACCAAGGACCGGAGCCGGGCCGCCGAGCTGCTCGCGCTGGGGGAGCTCCCGGAGAGCTCCCTCGGGATGTCCGGTTCGGTCATCCTCCTCACCCAGCACGACTTCGACCTTCCCCCCGGCGCCACGGCGGAAGTGCGAAGCGTCTCCGTCTACCACCCGTCCTCGCTGGAATCCGCCCTCATCGCGGCGGCCCCTCGTCCCGCCGAGCCCGAGACCGACCTCGCGGAGGCGCGGGCTCCGGGCTTTGCCTCGTCGAGCGCCTCGATGAACTTCGCCTTCGAATGGGCGAAGGCCGCGCTCTTCGCTATCGAGGGCGAGGGGGACCTCGCCGAGAGGCTTTGGTCTGGAGTGGCGCTCTCCCTCGTCCGGGGCGACTACTTTGAGAAGCTGGCGGAGTCCGTGAAGCGAGGCATAAGAAAGGACGGCGCCGTCCGCTATTCCGAGGCAACCGCGCCGGGCGGACACGCGGACAGGGCGGGGCCTGTGGAGACCGCGCTGTATCTCGCGAGTTTCTGCGCGTATCTCAGCGCGCGAGCGGGGGACAAGAAGCTCGTAAGGAAATGGTACCCTCACCTCAAGAGGGTGGGAGACGGCCTCGCCGGGATGCTCGCGGGGGGGCTCATCCCCTCATCGGGCGACTCTCCCGACGGCTGGAGGCGGCGCCTTGGAGCGGGCTTCCCTACGGGACACACGGCTGAGGTGAACCTACTGGCCACGAGGGGCCTCAGGGACGCCTCCACGGTGGCCTACCTCGCGGGCAAGGGGAGCGACTCGGCGAAGTTCAGGGAGCTCAGCGTCAGGTTGCTCAACGCGCTCAACGAAAAGCTCAGGGACTCGGAGAGCGGCGCCCTCGCCCTGAACGTGGACTGGCACGGCGTCGTCCACAAGGAGATTACCATAGACCAGGCCGTCGGGCTCTCGTTCTGCTCCCCCGACCAGAACCTGGCGTCATCGATAGTCCACAGGCTGCTGGAGAAAGACTTTGAGACGGGATACGGCCCGCGGACTGTCGCCGGCTCCAACAACCTCTACTTCAGCCCGAGCTACGGAGAGGGCCAGCTCGGCGGATACTGGACGAGGGCTGCTATCTCTCACGCCATCCTCGCATTCCTCACGGGCTACCCGAGCATCGGGAGCGCGCAGCTGGAGAGGGTGGCCCGCCTTATCCACCTCGACGTCGAGCGGCTCGGCGGGATACCCGGGGAGATCCCCTACTGGATCGACACGGAGAGGAGACAGGTCGTCGGCTCCGGCTCGGACCCAGTCGCGGCGTCCAGGCTCATAGAGGCGGTCGTGTTCGGCGAGGCGGGCCTCTCGCTGGGCTCACAGGGCCCGAAGTTCAAAATCCCAGAGGCGTCCCAGCTGAGATGGCTCTTCATCCACGACCTGGACCTGGGGAGGAGGGGCTCGATGTTCGTCGGCAGGTCGGCGGGACGAGCGGCCGTCGTCTCGACCTTCGAGCCGGGGACCCTTGAGGACTCCGCAAGGACGAGCGGCCAGGGCTTTGCCGCCACCTCTTCCCACTTTCCCGAGTGTGAAAGGATCGCAAGCCAAGCGGGCCTCGAGGGCATCATGTTCTGGGACGGCAATTCTTCGCTCCTCTGCCTCGGCAACACGAGCGGCTCCGCCTGCTCTGGAGTCGTCCCCGTCACCCTGAGGTCGAAGTCGTTCTCGACGGCCCTCTACGCGCAGATGGAGGAGCTCCGCCAGGAGACGGGGCTGTGGACCTCCGTGGAGCGCGTCAAGCTTCTAGGCAGGCTCGAGATAAAGGTCGAGCTCAGACCGAACTCCTGGAAGATGCTCAGGTTATCGCGGGTCGGCCAATAGCTGGCGGCTGCGCCTCCGTGGGCCTCCGACAGCACTTATTAGACGCCGTTCTTCTCTTACCGCAGTCGGATTTGGTGACTTATCAAAAGAGGGCGGAGGAAAAGGAAAAGGGACACAACCACCCGTTCAAGGAGAAGTGCGGTCCCCACTGCCCACGGAACGAGAACTACAAAGGGCCCGTGAAGAAGTTCGACTTTTTTCACAAGAGAAAGGACTAGCCGCCGCTAGTCCTCGCGACAGGGCGCCCTAGCACCACGTGACCCCCGACCGAGTTGGGGGAGGCAAAAAGGCCCGTATCCCCAGTCTATACCAGAAATCCTCTCCGCTTTTATGGGAAAGCAACCCTGGCATCGTGAAAATGCTAGCTCAGGAGGCACGCGCGTGCATCCCGCTTGGGAGTACCGTGGCAGGCATGATCTCCCGGGCGCTGGTGAGAATGATGGGGCCGGCCGACGCCGAAGCCCTCGAGTTCTATGTTGACACGCGCCTGGCTGTCGAAGACCCCCTGGCCTACGAGAAGTCGCTGAGGCTCCTCCTGGGAGAGCACGGAGGGAGCCTCGTGATAGAGGGACTGAAGACCGAGCTCGCGAAGGTTAGCGGAGTCGAGAGGTCGAGAGATTCGTTTTTCGGTCAGGTCAGGACGTCCGAGCGTGCGCTCCTTCGCTCTGCGAACGCACGTCCTGCCCGCGCGCTGCACGCTCAGGGCTAGCCTCGGCCTTCCCCGGCACGTGCCGAGGTAAAGATGAGTTGGCCTCCAGATGTAAATGAAATCACCTCGGCGTTATTATCGTAAACGGCTCGAGATGAGAGGAGACGAGAAAAATGGGAACGCTTAGCAAAGGTTCAGCATCGGGATCGAGGACCACGCTCGCCAGCAAAGCAACGACCACGCGGATTCTCGCGGTGGCCAATCAGAAGGGCGGGGTGGGTAAGACCGACCTCACGGTGAACCTAGCCTGCCAGCTCGCTTCGCTGGGGAGGAGGACGCTGATCATCGACCTGGATCCGCAGGCCAACGCGACCGACTATCTCGTGGCACCGGGAAGTCACTCCGGCAAGACGGCCGCCGACCTTCTCCTGGACGACTCAGTGACGCTCGACGACGTGGTGATTGAAAACTGCAGGGAGAACCTCGACATCGTACCCTCGCACCAGGACCTGAGCTCGTGCCAGATCAGGCTCGCCAACGACATCAACATGCAGTTCAAGCTGAAGAAGAAGCTGAAGGCAATCACGGACGGCAGCCGCAGCTATGACTTTGTCTTCATCGACACGCCCCCCTCGCTGGGCCTCCTCATGGTGAACACGCTCACCGCGGCGAACGGCGTGATAATTCCCGTCCAGACGCACTACTTCGCGATGGACGGCGTCGTCCACCTTCAGGAGACAATCCAGAAGGTCAGGGAGGACATCAACCCCGGGCTGAACGTCCTGGGCGTGGTCCTGACGATGTATGACAGGAGAACCCTCATCTCTAGGGAAGTGGCGGAGAAGGTGCGGGACGAGTTCAGCGAGAGAGTCTTTACCACGGTGATCCCGATCAATGTCAGGCTCGCCGAGGCGCCCAGCCACCACAAGTCAATCTTCGAGTACGATTCCGACTCCTCGGGCGCAAAGGCGTACCGGGAGCTCGCGAAGGAGATCCTGAATTGCCCCGACGTCTAGGCGACGACCCGCTAAACAGGGCGAGGGCCGAGAAGGCCAAAGCCGCAGGGGCCCCGGCGTCGGTCGCGCTCGAGCCAGGCGCGCCGCAAGGCCCTGCGCAGGTCGGAGTGCAGACTATCGCTTCATACAACGACGTCTTCTTCCAGAGAAGGGGAGGTGGCTCGGATCTCCAGCATGTCGCCGAGGCGCGATCGGCTGAAGCGCCAGAGATATCCGAGATATCGGAGATTCCACAGATTCGCGAGGTCGCAACGATGTCCGGTGGCCAGACGGCTGTCGAGGTCGTCGCAGAAGCCAAGACCGAGGCCATGACCACCCAGGCGGCGGAGGTGACGCATGTCCCCCAAGTCTCGACGATCGAAGAGGAGGTCTCTAGGTTGAACGTCGCGTTCCCGGCCCCGGTCGCAGAGGCGAAGGAGGAACCGGTTCCCCCGGCGGTCGCGGCACAGGCTCCGGCGAACGGCGTCGACGGCTCAAAGGTGGAGCCCCAGAAGGGCGGGTTCTTCAAGCGGCTCTTCGGCAAGTTCAAGTGACGCCGGGCATCGCCCAACCCATAACTTCTCCATCCGAATTCAGAGAAAAGGCCGGCGCTTCAGTTGATGGTATGATTTTGCGATTCGTCAGAGGCCAAGTGACCGTCCTACCCGCATAAACGTGGAACTTGCGCGAAAAACTACCCCGAACGCTTATCTAATCATCTTTCACATCCACAGGAAGCGGATAAATTTTTGGAAAAAAGCAATCGATTGCGCGTGATGTCGCTCTTGATGCTTTCAGTCCTCGCCCTTTCTCCTGCCTTTGTCGCGGCCGGTTACGCCGCGCCGTCGGCTGCCCATACGAGTCCATCTGCGTCGGCTTCGAACGTTTCGATTCAACCCTTGAATCCGAACGCTGGTCTGGATTCGTCGAAGATCAGTTCGACGACTAGTCCGCTAGTCCTTCCTCCCGAGCAGACGAACGCGCCTGACTCTCACGTTTCAATCACCAGAGGAATATACGCCAATCTCTCCGCGCAGGAAGTCCCGGGGTTCACCCCGGCGAATAACACCGGGAGGGTGGTGTTGATGCCAACGATGACGAGCGGCAACCCCACGCCTGCCGCGCCAATGACGCAAACGGTCAGCGGCTCCGGCAGCCCGGCGAACGGCTCCTCGGTTTCTTCAGCAGTCGCTGGGGGACAAATCAAGCCAGACTCCAACCCGTCGGACGGGTACTGCTTCTATGGCGCCGGAGGCTGCTCCGACATGACCTACCACAACGGCCCGGTGATGCACGGCGCGCTGTTTGTCCTGCTCTTCTGGTCTCCGGGTTTTGTCCAGTGCACCAGCAAGACATATGACCCCAACACGAACGATTGCGCCTATGCTTCAATTCAACTCAACTACTTCCAAGGCATTTGCGGCGGCGGAGACCTCATCGCTCTGATGAGCCAGTATCACGACACCACAGGTACAGGCGTCAGTTCCTGCTCCGTCTATGACAACGACTGGTTCTACACCACGGGCGCATTCCCGCACAATCCCATACGGGACGGAGACCTCCAATCCGTGGCCGCGTCAATGTTGTCCTCTCAAGGCATTTCACCGAGCGTGAATGTGGAAGTCTTGGTGTTCACCCCCATCAACGCACCATCCTGTGATGGCAGCAACTGCTTCGACCCTGGAGGATCCCTGGGCGTCGCCTACTGCGCCTACCACTACTACTTCAATGACGGAGGCACGAACACATTGTATGCGAGCATGCCGGACGCTGGATGGGCGGGAGCCACTTGCGGACTGGGAATCCCGAGCCCTCACAACGACCCTTACGCTGACCTGGAAGTGAGCCCGGCTTCGCACGAATCCGACGAGTCGATGACGGACCCCACCGTTAACGCGTGGTACTATGTGAACACCGCTCACGAGGTAGGGGACGAGTGCGCCTACGACTTTTACGGCCAAGAACCCGACGGCTCGAACATACACGTAGGTGACTCGTTCAGCCTTCAGGGTGGCACTTACCAGGGAGGGCCGTTCCTGGTGCAGACCGAGTGGAGCAACAGCAACGGAGGCTGTGTGCTGGACCTCGATGGCGCAACAACGCTATGGCAGGTGAGCCTACCCGGGGACACGGAATTTCCAAACACCGCCCAGAACTGGTACCTCCCAATCGGGTACGTCGAGCCTGGAACCGTGCAATGGGAGTCTAACACGTGGCCTCTCTTGACCGGCGGCGCGACGACGGACCTCTACGTCCTGCCCGGGGCCGGATACAACGAGCGGGTGTTGCCAATGTGCAACGAGGTTGAAAACGACGGCGGAACCTCGTGCGACCCATTCACCGTCAACACTGGCTGGGCTTTCTGCATGAACGAAGTCTGCAATCCGCAAAGCGTGTCGGTGTCTACTGTCTATGGCGGAGACACCACCACCTCGTTTGCGGTCTATGAGCTGTTCGAGCAACAGCCATACATGAACGTCGTCGGCGGGGGCACCCCTCCCAGCTCCTCGCCGCTTTATTGGTACGCTGCGCCGGCGAGCGCTGGAGCAGATGCCGTCTCTCTGTATAGCGGGACGCTCACCAGCACGTCTCAGGATGTCTGGGCCATCTATTCTTCGAACTTGTATGTGTACGGCTGCCTGGGCACAGGCGGCCCACCGTCCTGCTCTGGCACCAACGAAGCATGGTGGTCCGTTCCAGCTTCGACCACCGCACCGTACTACTACACGCCCGAAGTCGTGAACTACTACAACAACGGGGGCTACATATCGAACATCAACTACAACCACGAGTATCTGGTCACTTACTCTACCAGTCCTACTGGGTCCGGAATGACGTCCCCGAGCGGATCTGTCTGGTACAACCCAGGCACTGTTGTCTCGATAGCGGCGACGAAAGATTCAGGCTATAAATTCACAAAGTGGACCGAGACCACTACCAGTGGATTGCCAATCACCTTCGCAAAGGCGACCGCGGCTTCAACCAGCGCAACGATAAATGGCGGAGGAGGCGTGGTGGCGAACTTCAATCCGACAGTGACGGCAACGCTCAAACCCACTTCTGGGAGCGTCGCGCCCGGAAGCTCGATAAAGACGACCCTGACGGTGAAGGGGGGTCCTCAGAGCGTCACCCTGTCGACGAGCGCTCTCCCGACCGGGATCAAGGTCAAGTTCGCCACGAACCCTATCACTGACAGCGCGGCTGGCGTCAAGGACAAGCTTACGATATCTGCAGCGGCCTCGGTTGCGCCGAACACCTACGTGATAAACATCATCGCCACGGGAGCAAACGGCAAAGTCTCCACTGTCGCGTATACTCTCATCGTGACCTAGCACAGGCCGCACGACGAATCGCTCTCGGTGGACGGTGTTCCATCAGGAGTTCCTTTGCTTTTTTTCGAGCTCGCGCTTTACCAGATTCAGTCCGCTTCGAGAGTCTCCGCTGGCTCCTTTTCTTCATTCCACCGGCCAAGAGCCGATGACGCGTTGCCATGAATCGCCCCAAACGTCATAAACTTCCCCAGTCGACACTTGGCGCAGGTAGAGTTTTCCAAGATTTGACCAAGACGCGCGTATCGCTCGGGGAGGGGATAATGGTCGAGATGGGCGCTACGAAGTACGTGCTCGACCCGAAGGCGCCGGTGAGGTCGGACTACACGTTCGTCTCCCACGCCCACATGGACCACGTCGAGAGGCCCCATCCAAAGTCGAAGGTCCTCACCTCCAAGGAGACCATCCTCCTCGCGCGGGCGAGGGGGGTGGAACTGGACTCGAACGTGTGCGACCTGCCCGAGGGGGTCTCGCTCCTCGACTCCGGGCACATCCTGGGCGCAAGGGCCTTGTACATCGAGGACGAGCTCCTCTACACCGGCGACGCCGCGGGGAGGGAGCGCGCGTTCATGAGCAAGTGCAGGACCAAGAAGGCGAAGGTCCTTATCACGGAGACGACCTTCGGCGACCCGCGCTACATCTTCCCCCCGCTCGACCAGGTCGTCAAGCTCGTGAACGAGATGATCGGGCACACCTTCGACAAGGGGAGGCCGGTGGTGCTCATGGGCTACCCCCTGGGCAAGTCGCAGATCCTCTCATACCTCTTCTCCTCCTGGAACCCATTCTTCGTCCACGAATCCGTCGGCCAGATGAACGACATCTACAGGGAGTCGGGCGTCCCGCTGAAGGAGGAAGCCGAGACCATCCCCAAGACGCTCGAAGGGCTGCCGCAAGGCCCGTGGGTGATGGTCGCGCCGATGATGAGCTCGCGGAACAAGCTCGCGGCGAAGCTAAAGAAGGAGTACGGGGCCGTGCTGGCGGCGTTCAGCGGGTGGGCGGTCGAGAGGGGGTACGGGAGCTACCTCGGAGCCGACTATTCCTTCCCGCTCAGCGACCACTGCGACTACGCAGAGCTGCTCCGGCTCGTCAGAGACGTCTCCCCGGAGGTGGTGTACACCACCCACGGGTTCACTAGCGAGTTCGCGAAGACCCTCCGGGAGGAGGGCTTCGACGCCAAGCCCCTCGACGGGTACCAGGCCGCTCTCTCGGACTACAGTGGGGACTCCTAGCCTCGGGCCTCGTCGAGCAGCAGAAGGATTTTAAAATCGAATCCGTCCGAGCATTGTGCGGCAAGAAGCGCATGAGTGATTATCAAATCCGTGCCCAGTGAGCCAAAGTCGGAACAATCAGTGCTCTCTACGGCCTACGACTGGAAGGTTGTCGAGCCGAGGGTAAGGAGGTTCGCGAAGGAAGTCGGCATCATCAAGGCGGTCTCCAAGGCTATGGGCGGCAAGCCAGAGGTGGGGTACGTCGAGGGCCCCCCGACCCTCAACGGCGTCCCGCACATCGGCCACATACGCGGGAGGATAATGAAGGACCTCTGGTATCGCTACAGCACCCTGCTCCTCAAGGAGAACTTGGTCTTCCGCGCGGGCTGGGACTGCCAGGGGCTCCCGGTGGAGCTGCAGGCGGAGAAAGAGCTGGGCCTCTCGGGCAACAAGTGGGAGGACCTCAAGCAGATAGGGGAGGAGAAGCTCGTCGAGGCCTGCAAGCGCCTCCTCGGCAAGTACCTCCAGTCCTGGGAAGAGGCGGACGACCTCCTCGGGCTGCTCCTCGACCACTCGAAGGCCTACATGACGTACCGCGACAGCTACATCGAGCGCGAATGGAAGTTCCTGGAGCGGGCCTGGGCGAGGGGGATACTCGGCGAGGGGTACAAGGTTGTGCCCTACTGCCCCAGCTGCATGACGTCCCTGAGCCACGCCGAGGCCGTCCTCGGCTACGAGACGCTGGAGGACCCTAGCCTCTACTACAAGGTGAGAACGCCGGACGGCAGCTACCTGGTGATCTGGACGACGATGCCCTTCACCGTCGTCACCGACGAGATGGTGGGCGTCAAGCCGGACGCGAGCTACGCCTACGTCAAGGTGGGAGGGGAGACCTGGATCGTGGGAGAGGATAGGAAGGTCTCGCTAGCCAAGGAGCTCGGGCTGGAGTTCGGGGAGACTGTCAAGTTGGTAAAGGGGAGAGACTTGGAGGGCCTACCCTACGAGCACCCCCTCCTGAAGGACATCCCGGGGCTCGCGAGGCTCCACGCCCAGGGCAAGATCCACAAGGTCGTCGCGGAGGAGTTCGTGGACACGGGGACGGGGACCGGTCTCGTCCACCTGGCGCCCGCAAACGGCGAGGAGGACTTCCAGGTGGCCACAAGGAGGGGAGTGCCCGTCTTCGCCCCCATCGACGACAGGGTGAGGTTCACCGAGGAGGCGGGCAGGTTCGCGGGCCTCTTCGTCCGGGACGCCGACAGCGTCGTCTCGAAGCTCCTTACGGAGAGCGGCAACCTCGTCAACGAGGGTAGGCTCGAGCACGAGTACCCAACCTGCTGGCGGTCCGGGCACAGGCTCGTCTGGGTCGCGAGGCGGGAGTACTTCTATTGGATCGACAGGGTCAAGGACATGCTGGTCGAGGCGGCCGAGAAGGTGGAGTACTACTTCGACTCACCCCGGAACAGGTTCATCGAGTTCCTGAAGCAGTCACCCCCGTGGTGCATCTCCAGGGAGAGGGTCTGGGGGACGCCCCTCCCGATCTGGGTCTGCGGGGACTGCAAGGAGAAGGTGCCTGCCTTCTCCCGACAGAGCATAGTCGAGAAGGCCAAGGAGCTCCCTGACGGGAAGGACTTCGAGCTCCACAGGCCGTGGATAGACAGGATAGTCCTGAGGTGCCCGAGGTGCGGCGGCGACTGCAGGAGGGAGCCCTTCGTGCTGGACACTTGGCACAACAGCGGCTCCGCCCCGCTCGCGGCCTTCACCGACGCCGAGAGGAAGGCCCTGGTCCCCGTTCAGCACCTGACGGAGGGCATCGACCAGACGAGGGGGTGGGCTTACACACTGCTCGTCCTCAACGTCGTCTACCAGGAGAAACCGGTAGCGCCCTACAAGGCCTTCCTCTTCCAGGGGCACGTCCTCGACGAGAAGGGCAGGAAGATGAGCAAGAGCCTGGGCAACGTCCTGGACGCGCTCGAGATGCTCAACAAGGGCTCCGTCGACCTCCTGCGATACTACATCATGTGGAAGAGCTCGCCGGTCGACGCGCTCAGCCTGGACACCAAGGAGATGACCGGGAGGCCGTACCAAGTGCTCAACACGCTCTACCACCTGCACGTCTACCTGAAGCAGAACGGCGAGCAGGACGGCTTCGACCCCAGCAAGCACACGGTGAAGTGGGCCGCCGGAAAGAAGCTCCTCACGCAGGTCGACCTCTGGATCCTCTACAACCTGGACCAGGCGGTGCGCTCGGTCGAGAAGGCGTACGGGACGGCAAGGTACAACGAGGCCTGCAAAGAGCTTGAGCACCAGATAGTCGAGGTCCTGAGCCAGGGCTACGTGAGGATGGTGCGAAACGAGCTCTGGAACGACACCCCGAAGGAGAAGCAGAGGAGGCTAGCGATATTCGCCGTATTGGGTCACGCCCTGTCCACCCTGGACATGCTCCTGCACCCGGTCTCCCCCTATCTCACCGAGTACCTCCACCAGGAGGTCTTTGCGAAGGGGGCCTGGAAGAGGCCGCTCCTCCTCCAAGACCTCCCCAGGCTGGCACTGCCAAAGGCGGCGAAGGCCGAGAGCGAGGCCGTCGAGTTCGCCCTGATGGTGGAGGGCGCCTGCAACTCCGCCAGGGAGAAGGCGAAGCTGAAGAGGCGCTGGCCTCTCAGGAGCATGGAGGTGTACGTGACTCCGGAGAAGGCCGCCAAGATGAAGCGCGCGCAGAAGCTCATCTCCCTGCTCTGCAACGTGAAGAAGGTCTCCTTCGCCACGAAGGTCTCCGCTCTCCCAGTCTCCGTGACGCTAACCCCGAACAGGTCGCAGATCGGGGCCCACTTCAAGGAGAAGACCAGCGACGTGCTCGCGAGCCTCAAGGTCATCGAGGGAGACGCGGCCTGGGAGACCTACAGGACGGGCTCCCCCATCGAGCTTACCACCGGAAAGGGAGTGAAGGTGGACATCCCGGTCTCAGCGATGGAGTTCAGCTTCCGGGGGACCGGCGACTGGGAGGCCGCCGCCAGGGGGGAGACAATAGTCGCCATCGAGAAGGTGAGGGACGACAAGCTGATGGCCGAGGGCGTCGAGAGGGACGTCGCGAGGAGGCTCCAGGCCTTGAGGAAGAAGCGCGGCTTCTCGCCCGCGGCCATACTCGCCAAGGCCAGGGTCGCCGGCCTCGATGCGGAGACCGTCTCCATGCTCGCGCCGCTCAAGAAGCATCTGGCCTTCCTGGTAAGAGTGAAGGAGGTGGAGGTCCTCGAGGAGCAGGCCGGGGGTGGAGAGTGGGAGGAGGACGAGCTCGACGGGCGGCCGATCTACCTGGACGTCTCTGGAGGCCTACTGCCCGGAAAGAAGCTGGGTCGCAAGCGACGGCGGAAGGCCTGACGCGAGTATCTTCTTCGCGGCCCTCTCGACGTCGTATTCTACTTGCCTCGCCTCCACTCTTGCCTCCCCTGATGCGACCGTGAGGATGGCGTAGGATGCGCGCGAATCGCCGTTCCGGGGCTGCCCGACCGAGCCCGGATTGAAGACCACTCCCCCCGAGTCGCTCCGCCACTCGAACGCCATGTGCGTGTGCCCCAGCGCCAGCACGTCAGCATCGACCTTCTGGAGATAGTATTCGAAGAGGTCGGCGTGCGTGGATGGGCGGACGTACTCCCACATCGGGTCGTCCGGGGACCCGTGGACGATGTACACCTTCTTCCCTCCGATCTCGGTCGCAACCTCCCGAGGCAGCGACCCGAGGAACGCCCTGCTCTCGTCCGTGAGGTGCTGAGACGTCCAGATGGCCGCCATCGCCGCCCTTGGGTTGAACGCCCCCACGTCCGCCTCGAGCGCCGCCAGGTCGTGGTTCCCGATCACGCAGGTCGCGCCCACGTCCCGTAGCACGCGGACGACCTCGTTCGGAGACGCCCCATACCCGACGATGTCGCCGCAGCAGTAGACCCTGGCCCTTCCCACCTCGTCGAGCACCGCCTCCAGCGCCTCGAGGTTGGAGTGCACGTCTGAGATGAAAGCCACGCGGACCTCGTCGCTGCCCCTCATTGAGCCTGCCCCTTCCGGTCGTCGTCGCTATCTAAGACTTCCCGAGCGGCGCTCAGCGGGTGCCGGCGAACCGCCTCTGGATTATGCGGCTCCTCGTCTCCGGGAAGGCGGCCACCTGCAATAGCTCGTTTGCGGTCCCCGTCTTCTTGAGCATCCCCGCGAGCGCGAAGTACCAGGCCGAGCTCGGGACGGCTCCCTGGCTGTCGGGCATCTCTATCCTCGCTATCTTCGTGAGGGGGTCGTATTCCGTCGAGGTGACCTCCTCTCCCAGCTCCTCCCGCATCATCGCGAGCATGAACTTGACGCTCGTGTCGAGGGGCTGTCGTGTGAGCTTCGAGGAGACCCTCATCTCGAGGAGGCCCACCAGGGCCTCGCCGATGCTCTCTATGGTCGTCTCGTCCTTGACGACGCGCGCCACGGCTTCGACGAAGAGGTCCTTCATGAGCAGCGGGTCGACGAAGAAGGGGATGCCGTCGACGAGCTGGAGGGAGGAGATCGCCCTGCTGCTCGTCGAGTTCTTCCAGATGCCCTCGAAGAACTCCTCCCCTATCGCGCTCCTCAGCTCGCTCAGGAGGATCTGGTACCCCCTCCCGGTCTGGCTGTTCACGATTATCAGCTCCGAGTTGTCGATGACGAAGATGCTCTTGGAGACGAAGTGCTTGCCGAACCTGAGCTTGAGCCTGGGCGAAGAGAACGGGAACTCCGGGACGGTCTCCGCGAGCGAAGAGACTATCCTCACCTCCGCGTCATGCCTGCAGGCGCTCTCCACCTCCTCGATGCACTCCTGGATGAGGTGGAGGCCCCAGTTGTCGACTATGCACTTCACCTCCTTCTCCGCCTTTAGTATCGATTCCTTGAGCCTCATGAGGAGGCTCTGCGACCCGAGGGAGAGATACCTCTCCTCGGTCACGTCCCCCGGGTTCACGTTCTTCTCCCTCACCTTCTTGAGGGCGACCATCGACTTCCTCAGGGACCTGACCTTGCGCTCCCTCTCGACCAGAATCGACTGGAGGACCTCCGGGGGCTGCGCCTCGAACCTCGAAGGCTTCCCTCCCTCGACCTCCCTGAGGAGCCCCTTCCTCGTCAGCTGCTGCGAGACCTGATACACCTTCGTCCTCGGCACGCCCGAGGCGTACTGTATCTGGTTGACCGTGCAAGCCCCGTTGGAGAGGAGCGCGTAGTAGACCCTCGACTCGTACTCCGTCAGCCCGAACCCCTGGAGGCCGAAGACGAGCTCACTCGAGTCGTCGGCGAGGCTCATCCCCCTTGCTCCGTGATTCACTGCCGTGCCATTCACCGCGGTGACTGGTTGCTCGGTGACATCCGGCATAAGTGGACTGGTCATCTACACCTAACCAGCGAGTCAATATGTCCCAATTCGCAAGCAAGTGGGAGAAGTCAAACAATGCCGGAATCACGTCACGCGTACGTGAGTCTGTGAAGAACCCAGGTCCCCTCAAGCCGAGGCTGGACCTGGCAGTAAGGCAGATTCAGGTGCAAGTCGCGAAACTCGATGCAACGTCGTCGAAGCTCAGGGAAAGAGACGCCTCGATCTTCAACAAGATCGTGTCATCTATCCAGAAGCATGACTCGCAGCATGCTTCGGTCTATGCGAACGAACTCGCAGAGATCAGGAAGATGAACAGGATGGTCACACAGGCCAAACTGGCTCTCGAGCAGATAACCCTGAGACTGAACACAGTCACCGAGCTGGGCGACATCGTCGTGACCCTCACCCCTGCAATGTCAG
>JAPCJO010000062.1:2228-5746 GCA_027886905.1 Nitrososphaerota archaeon | reverse complement strand
GGTCATCGACGCGCTCGGCGTGGACGAGGTCTTCATCGACGCGCCTGACATCAATCCTGCGAGGTTCACGAAGGAGCTCATGGAGCTCCTCTCAAGCAGGCCCAAGATTGTGGCCGAGCACAAGGCCGACGTCAACTATGCGGTGGTCTCGGCGGCATCGATAATCGCCAAGGTCGAGAGGGACCGCGACATCGCGGAGCTACGGGCGCTCCACGGAGACTTTGGGTCGGGCTACCCCTCAGACCCGGACACGATAACGTTCCTCGAGTCTTGGATGAAGAGCAACAGCTCCCGGCCTGAGTTCGCGCGGAAGAGCTGGAAGACCTGGGACCGGATCGCCGTCTTCGCCACGCTGGACTAGGGCAACTTCGCCGAGATCATTGCGTGGTCCTTGTCGAAAGGGCGGAGGTCAATCACGCTCTCGACCAGGAAGCCCGCGTCCCGCAGCTTCTGCGCCTCCTCCTTGAAGACTAGCTTGGGCTCCTTGAGCTGGTCGATGCTCCGGGCCTTCACGACGAGGAGGAGCCTGCCGCCCTTCCTCAAGTGGCTCCTCGCGTTGGCTATCGCTATCTCCGTCTGGTCCCTCTGGGCGATGTCGCAGTAGACCACGTCCATCTTCCCGAACTCGCCGAACCGCTCGGTCTCCCTCGCGTCAGAGATGTAGGGGATGACGTTTACCCTCGCCTTCGCCACCTTCTCGAGGAACTCCCTGCCCACGCGGGCGGACATCTCGACCCCCACCACGAGCCCCTCGCTCCCCACGATGTCGGAGACGTGGGATGCCGTGGTGCCCGTAGATGCGCCGAGGTAGAGCACCTTGTCGCCCGTCCTGATGATGTCGGGGTCCAGCTCGCGCTTGAGGATAGCCCCCGCGAGCTTGCTCCGGAAGGGGTCCCAGCTCCTGAACTCGCTGCCGTGTATCTTCAGCAGCTCCTCGTCGTAGACCCTATTGCCTGGGACCAGGTTTCTTGTAAAAGCGCTTCTCCTGCCGCCCTCCCGGCTTCCTCTCCGCTCTTGACCTTCCATAACGAGGACGTTGCTGGTCATCGCGCCGGAACTCTCTTCGTTGTTCCGGACGCGGCGGCGGTGGCTCCTTATACTTTATCTTGATTTCCTTGAGCCTCTTCTCGAACAGGCCCGTCAGCTCCTCTGCCTTGGTCCCGCGATAGTAGTCTATGCGCGCGGCGATGGCGATCTTGTTGGCGAGGGTCCTGGCGATCTTCCCCCTCTGCCACTTTGGAGCCATGTGCACGGCCTCGTGCTGGAAGAGTATGCCGTGCTTCGGCGGCCTGGAGCCGGTCCTGATGGCCCTGAACAGGGCCTTCTCGGCGCCGAGGACCTGTATCGTGCTGGCCGGGAGCCTCGCCATCCTCTCGAGCCCCCCCGCCCTTGCGATGAGCCTCGCCCCAATCGTCGCGCCCGCGACCTGGGTGATGTTGGGAGCGATCTTGTTCATCGTGGAGTCCACCGCCTCCGCGAGCTTCTCTCGCTCGGCTGCCGTCTTGACCGCCAGCTCGGCCAGGCCGACGATGCGGCGCACGTCCTTCTCCGAGATGGTCCCCCCCTTCGACTTCTCCGACGCGAGCATGATCGCCTCCGCCTTCTTGCCGCCGAATCCCTGCTTCTCGAGGGCCTCCTCGTCGAAGGTACCCCGCCTCCCTATCTCGATGATGAGCTTCGCGAGCGCGAGGTTGTCCTTGAGGATGTCCTGCAGCTCTGGGAAGTGCAGGGAGTACCACTCCATCGTCCTCTCGGTCGTGATGTTGAGGAAGCGGTCGAGCTCGTCCAGCGCCTGTATCGCGTTGACGAGGTGAAGGTCCTCCTTGGACGACGCCTCGCTGACCTCCTGCTCCGCCGCGGCGATGGCGCGCGCCCTCGCCTCCCCCAGCGCGCCGCCCGACTCGCCCCCCAGCCCCGCCTTTTCTATTATCGCGACCTTCCTCGAATCGAGGTCGTCGCGCTCCTCGTCGGTTATTATCGACGTCTCGATCCCGAACTCCTCCATCTTCTCCTGCGCCGGGATGCTCGAGACCTTGAGCCGCGAGATGCCCTTTCGCTTCACGGCCTCCGCGACCTTGCGGAGCTTCTCTGTCCTCTCCTGCCCTTTCTCGGTCCTCTCGGAGACCAGGACGTCGTCCCCATTGATGACTATGAAGCCCTCGTCCGCCTCGTAGAGAATCGGCTCCGGCACGAAAAATTCGCTTCGAGCACTCGCGGGGCACGGATAAAGGTTGTCGCTACAGGCAGCAGGAAGCCACCAACGTTAGCAGACCAGAATTAAGACTTACTGCAGAAACGCGTCGCTGCTTATTAGAGAAACCGGCTTCCACCGATGTTGGAGTACCGATGCAAGTTCTGCGGTGCAGTTTTCGAAGGTAAGAGACAAGTAATCGGTCACCAGGTCGGTAAGCATGTCAAAGGCCCGCGGCTTGGGAATGCGAAGATCAAGGTCGATGGTCTAACCGATTTTCAGACTGGATACGCCGCGGCGTTCTTGGATGGCGAAGGTGGCATCCAGATTACAAGGACGACGAGAAAGGACAGGGAGTATAAGCTCGCCCTTCATCCATGCGTCTACTTTACCAACACCAATCGCGAGGCAATCGAGACATTGAAAACCTGGTTGTCAGCGGGATGCATCGTAAAGGGCACCAAGGAAGGTTACAAGCCAGTCTATGCCCTGCACGTTACCGGGATAAGGAACATCGTCTCTCTTCTCACAGTGATAAGGCCATACCTGATAATCAAAGCTGGACGGGCTGACACAATATTGCAATTCTGCAAAAGCCGCCTCGCGCACTATGCAGGAAAGGACCGGCAGTACACCGAGGAGGAATTATCATTATATATGGCTCTCAAGGTCCTCAACGAGAGAGGTGTAAAGCAACGCCAACACACGGTAGTCTAACTAAGGCGGGGAAATGTCAACTGGCACCCTTTAGTCCGCAGTCAGACCCCCAAGATCGAAGGGAAGCCCCACAAGGGTAAGATCCCCAAAGTCAGGAACACGCGGACTTACATCAAGAGATTCACTCTAAAGAGAAAGCCTGGACAGAATTGGAGACTTTAGACTCCGATTCCCATTCAGGCAGAGAGGCGGCGGCCATCAGATCGATGATCGCCTCCATCCTCTCTGACCAAATTACTTCACGCCACCAGCTCGAGCAGGCGAAGAAGGAGGCCGCGAAGAGCTACCACCTCGGCAAGTTTCTCACCAACTCGCAGATCTACCTCGCACTCTCACCGGCGGAGAGGGAGGGGCGGAAGGAGATCTTCCGCGTCCACCCGCGAAGGAGCGCCTCCGGCATCGTAATCGTTACGGTATTCACCTCCCCGGCCAGCTGCCCTCACGGGACCTGCGTCTACTGCCCGGGCGGCCCGTCCATGGGCACCCCACAGAGCTATGTCCCCGACGGCCCGAGCATGCGAGGGGCGAGGGGCGTGGGGTTCGACCCCTACCTCCAGGCGCAGAAGATGCTGAAAAAGTACCTCGACAGGGGCCACGAGGCCTCGAAGGT
>JAPCJO010000062.1:0-2128 GCA_027886905.1 Nitrososphaerota archaeon | reverse complement strand
GACCTCCTCCGCCTCTTCGACGACGAGTCTCTGCGCCCCGACATGATGAAGCTCTACCCTACGACCGTGGTCAGGGGGACGGCGCTCGCGAAGATGTGCGAGGCGGGGCTATACACGCCCTACGACCTCGAGACCGTCGTCAGGCTTATCGCCGAGATGAAGGTGCACGTGCCGGCCTGGCACAGGATTATGAGGATACAGAGGGAGATACCAGAGGCGGACATAACCGCGGGGAGCAAGGCGGGGAACCTCCGAGAGCTCGTCCTCGCGAGGGTGAAGGAGAACGGCAGCTCTTGCGGCTGCATAAGGTGCAGGGAAGTGGCGATGGACTCTCCGTCCGACGTTCGCGATGGGGAGGAGGGCGAGCTCGTCTTGCGTCGCGAGAGCTACCCCGCCTCCGGAGGCACCGAGGTGTTCGCCACCTACGAATACGAGAGGACGGGGAAGCTCGCCGGATTCGTCCGGATGCGCTGGCCCTCGGAGAGGGCACACCGACCGGAGCTCGCCGGCGGGGCGTGCATAGTGAGGGAGCTCAAGGTCTACGGGAGGGTCGTCTCAGTGGGATCGAGGGACGAGCAGGCCTTCCAGCACCGCGGGCTGGGCCGCTCGCTGTTGGCGGAGATGGAGAAGGAGGCGAGGGAGCGCTTCGACGCGCGCGCGCTGTTCGTGATGAGCGCGGTGGGCACCAGGAACTACTACAGGAAGTTCGGCTACGAGAGGTCGGGGCCTTACATGGCCAAGGATCTGGCTGGCAGCGCCTAAAATAGAGCCGCCCGTCCACCCTGGCGCCGTGATCATTGGCAACTGCAGGTTCGCCGACGACGTCCTCTACGACACGGATGCTAACACCTGGGTCCGCTTCGAGGAGGACGGCACCGCCACTGTCGGGATCAGCACGGTCCTCGCATGGCTGGGCGGCCCTATCACCTCCGTCTCGTTCAAGCCGGTGGGAACCGTCGTCGAACGGGGCAAGGCGCTCGGGGCCATCGAGAGCCCGCGCCACTTTGACACAGTCAGGAGCCCTATCACCGGCAGGGTGGTCGAGACGAACCCCGCCCTGGCTGGAAACCCGCGGCGGCTGAACCGCGACCCCTACGGTCAAGGGTGGTTCGCCAGGCTGGAGCCTCTCAAGAGGCAACAGGAGACGGCGATGGTGAAGCCTCCCGCCCTGGCCAGGGGCGAGCTGCAGGCGAGGATCGCCGAGCTGAAGGTGCGCTGCTTCGCGGAGTTCCCTGACAGCGAGATGTATGAGATAGGCACCGAGTGCTCGGCGGTGCTCGTCAGGCTCGACGAGCTTCTCTCCACCTCCCCGACGGGCACCGTCGTGCACCTAGTTTCCGACGACCCGTCTTCGGAGATAGAGATGATCCGGTGGACCGACCGAACGGGCAACCAGCTCCTCGAGACAAGGAGAGAGGGCAGCCTCGTGCACTACGTGGTGAAGAAGACCCAACCCTGATTGCTATCCAAGAAAGAACGGGGCAGGAGCGCCCCCAAGCGGGCGCGCTCCCCTCGTTCGAACGTCCTACTTCTCGACGGGAGTGCCCACCGAGTTACCCCACTCCGTCCAGGAGCCGTCGTAGTTCTTGACGTTGGGGTACCCGAGCAGGTACTTCAGCACGAACCAGCTGTGAGACGACCTCTCGCCGATCCTGCAATAGGTGATGACCTCCTTCTCGGAGACCACCCCCTTCGGGAAGTACAGGGCCTCGATGTCCTTCCTGGACTTGAAGGTCCCGTCCGCGTCGTTGACGGTCTGGGCCCACGGGATGTTCTTCGCGCCGGGGATGTGCCCGCCTCTTTGGGCGTGCTCGGTCGGGTACTCCGGGGGAGCGAGGACCTCTCCGCTGAACTCCTTCGGGCCTCTCACATCGACGAGGACTTTGTCGCCCAGTCGCAGCGACTGGAGGACATAGTCCTTGTAGACCCTGAGGGACGGGTCGGGCGTGCCCACCTTGTAGCTGGTCTTTTCCGGTGTCGGGGCGTCCTTCGCGACCGGCTTGTCCTCGAGGAGCCACTTCTTCCTGCCTCCGTTCATCAGCTTGACCTTCTCGACGCCGTGGAACTTGAAGACCCAGAACGCGAAGGTCGCGAACCAGTTGTTGAAGTCGCCGTAGAGGATCAGCCA
>JAPCJO010000061.1:2398-5934 GCA_027886905.1 Nitrososphaerota archaeon | reverse complement strand
TGCACGGGGACCTGAGCCAGAACCAGAGGGACCACTCCATGCGCCTCTTCAGGGAGGCGAAGGCGGACATCCTCGTCGCGACCGACGTCGCGAGCAGGGGGCTTGACATCTCCCAGGTCGAGGCCGTCATCAACTACGACGTCCCCCAGGACCCGCTCCTCTACTTCCACAGGGTGGGGAGGACGGCGAGGGCGGGCGACACCGGCAAGGCCTTCACCCTCGTCTCGGGCGACGAGCAGAGCGACTTTGAGCGCATACTCTCGCTGAGCAAGGCGCCCATTCACCCGCTAAGGAAGCAGGACGCGGAGCACCAGTTCTACATCCCCGCTAAGACCACCATCACCGCGCTCCAGGACTCGAGATACAGCGGCGGCGGAGGCCGCGGAGGGGGCTACCGCGGAGGATATAGGGGGCGAGGAGGAGGCGGAGGCGGGAATGGCCAGCGAAGGGGCGGATACCGCGGCGGCAACCGTAGGGGCGGGGGAGGGAGGTAATTCCTCTTGGTAAGATGCAGTAACTGCAACGCAATAGCGAAGACCACCTGCAGCGAGTGCCAGAAGCCCGTCTGCAGGTCCCACGTCAGCGTAATCTTCAACGAGGAGTCCAGGTCTTTCAAGAGCCTCTGCGGGGCGTGCTACTCTCAGGTGAGGAGACTCAATTGGGTAAGAGAAAGGTCCTAAACGAGGCCCACCTGAAGGAGCTCGTCCTCCCCGAGCAGGGGGAGCTCCTCGGCCGGGTCCAGAAGATATCGGGCGGGAACCAGGTCCTCGTCCAGTGCACCGACGGCGAGATCAGGCTCTGCCGCATCAGGGGCAAGATGAAGAGGCGCATGTGGATACGCGAAGGAGACATCGTGCTCGTCTCGCCCTGGGACTTCGACCACAAGAGGGCGGACATCGTCTGGCGCTACATCAAGGACCACGCGGACTGGCTCGAGAACAACGGGTACATGCGGCCTAGCGGTCCTCTGGCGCCGGGCACTGCAGCCGAGCAGGCGGCAGCCCGGGCGGCCGCAGCAACGGCCGCTACGGAGCAGCAGTCACAGCCGGCCGAGGCAGCTTCCTCTCCGCCGCAGCAAGCCTAGAGCACAGCTAGAACTCGGGTACCCACCCGGTCTTCTTCGACCAGGTGGCTATCGCGTCGTGGGCGTGTATGGACTCGAAGCACCTCGCGCGTATGTAGACTGAGTTCGGGAAGCGCCTCGCGCACTCGCGGACGAGGTCCTCCGCGAAGCGGGTGTGGCTCTGGGCTTCCAGGATCTTCTTCGCCTCCTCGACCCTCTTCATCTTCTCCGTGGGGATCGCGGAGAAGCATTCCTCCATCTTGTCTATGAGCTTGAGCATGTCGACCGGCTTACGGCCCTGGAGCATCATCGCGATCTCGGCCCTCTGCATGTGCCCCACGCCGATCATCTTCTTGCTGCAGGGGCACGCGGTCATCCCTTTCGCGGTGAACCTGTAGCTGATCGCCCCCGCCTGGCTCGTCTTTATCGAAACCGGGATGAACTGGTCAGCGTAGGGAAGCTCGAAGGCACACGTGACGGAGGAGCCCGGCTGGCTGGCGTTCACCTCTTTGCATATCCTCCTGAGCCACGAGACGATGTCCGGTGATTCGTGGGAGGAGGCCGCGTGAACGAGCCTGCTCATGTGAACGCCCCTGTGCAGCCCGGTGGACGTCTGGATCGAGAGGCTCACGGGGAGAGCCACCTTGCCGTCGTGGAAGAGGACCTTCAGGTCCGAGATGCCCGCGTCTATCACCATGGCGGCCGGCTCGTTCTGAGTGTCCGCGAACGTATCGATGTAGCCCGGAGACGCGTTCAGGGCCTCCTCCATGGTCACGTCTGCCGATGAGATGCTGAACGAAGGGTCCTTTTCCCCTAAACCGCGCCCATGGCGCATGAAACTCTGGCCCATGGGTTGGACTTTAAACCTTTTTCGACGCCAGCGGGTCAGGGACCCCAGCGGCCTGGAAGGCCTCCGCCCTCCTCCTGCAGCCGTCGCACCTCCAGCAGTGCTCCTGGCCAGACCTGTGGCAGCTCCACGTGAGCTCGAGGGGGACTCCTATCCCGGCGGCGAGGGCCACCACCTCGGGCTTGGACTTGTCCTTGAGAGGCCTCAGGATCTTCAGCCCCCGCCTCCTCAGTCTCGGGGAGGACGCGGTTATCGCCTTCTGAAGGCTGGCGAAGAACTCGTCGCTGGTGTCGTCGAAGAGGCGCCTGTCGTCCGCGTTGTGCCCGCCGATGATGCACGCGGCTCCCTTCTCCTCCGCGTAGGCGGCCGCCAGCGAGTAGAACACGGCGTTCTTCATCGGGATGTATGTGGGCGGGACGGCCTTCCTGGAGAGCTCCTTCGAGCCGGCGATGTCCGCCGCCTCCCTGAGGTCAGGGACCCTCTCGAACCTGTGCTCGAGGACCCCGACGCGCCTCCCCAGCAGCCTCGCGGCCCCCAGCTCCGCGCTCGCGGTCCCGTGTATCTCTATCGTCAGCGCCCTCGCGGAGTACCCGTCCCTCCTTGCGAGGCAGAGGCACGTCGCCGAGTCGATCCCGCCGGAGAGCAGGACTATGGCTTCCGTCTCTTCTCTGCCCCTCTCCCTTGGAGGCTTGCCAAGAGGTGCGTCCCCTTGTTGAGGCCCTCGTAGACGTAGACGCCGACCGCCTCCACGTTCCCGGGCATCTTGGGGGCGATCCTCCTGAGGAGCTCCTGCGCCAGGTTCTCGACCGTCGCCTCGCCCTCGAGGAGGACGGTGGTCTCCTTGGGGACGCGGAGGCTAAAGTCCCCGTGGACCGTCGAGAACCTCAGCTCCACATGGGTGGGCGTCCTCCCCACGACGTACTTCTCGCTGATGAAGAGCTTGTGGTCGAGGTCGGATATCGCCTTCTTGATTATCGGCTTTGCGTCGTTGAAGTCCACTACCATCCCGTCGACCGGCGACCCGATTATCTCAACGAGGGCGGAGGAGGTGTGGCCGTGCATCACCGAGCACTTCTCCGTCTTGGGGAGGATGTGAGCGTAGTCGAAGTTGAAAGAGGGGTCGTCGAGGAAGATGGTCTGGAGCCTCCCATCCTCGAGGTCTGCGCCGTCCCTCTCGTCGGCGAGGTCGGCCACCCTTAGCCCGGAGTCGGAGGAGTCGCTCCTGGCCGCGCTCATCTCGATGGCGACGCATCTCTTCCCGGAGGCCTTGGCCACCCTCCTCTCGGCTGCGGAGAGCCCCCTCCCGACGAAGATCGCGGTGCGCCCGCCGACGAGAAAGTCCGCCGTCATCTTGGATCCCGGGGCGACCGGGACGTCGAGGTCGTACTCCAACCCCAGCGAGCCGAGGAGGCTCGCGACAGCCGCGTGGAGGCCTGTCCTGTACGCCTTCCCCTTGGCCTGGTGAGTCCTCGCGTAGCCGCCCCTGTCCAGGGCGGACAGCTGCCCGAGCAGCTGGGAACTCGCAAGGATGTCCTTGGCCTTTCGGTTCGGCACGGTCGACGGCGGCGCCTGCTTTGCCTTATACGGGTTTCTGGGGCAAAGTCTCAGAAGTCCCTCCGGCGAGGT